>URUL01000007.1 GCA_900551005.1 uncultured Ruminococcus sp.
CGACTCAGTCGCGTATGCGGAAGGAGTTCAAAAGAGGAATCCCTTCCTCTTTTTGTCCTTTTCGTACTTTTCGGACAGGCGAAAAGTACCCCCACTTATTGTTGCCTTTTCCATAAAAAGCGACAACCGTATACTTCTTTGACAGACAAAAGGCGGCTTGCTTCCATAGAAGCAAGCCGCCTTTTAAACTGCTTTCATTTAATTTTTTATCTCGTGCCTCTTTGCCTCTGCCGCTCTGCCGAAGCCATTGATGCTTTATGCAACCGTGATCTTATAGGAATACTCGAAATCAGCACCCGGATCAAGCGCAATGATTCCCTCTTTTTCGGATATCTTTCCGCTGACCTCCGGTGTATCGTTGATACCGTACCACGGCTCTATGCAAACAAAAGGTGCACCGGGCTTTGCCCATATTCCGAGATACGGAACATCTCCGTAATCAATACGGACGATTCTGCTGCCGCCCTTCGATACGATCTCCACGCCATGGCTCTTCATACCGTGGAAAACAAGCGCATCGTCATCAAAAAGATGCTCTGTGATCTCAATATTCTTTCTACGGTTGATAAAAGGTTTCGTTCCCGTACGGAAAGAGCTTGCATCAAAGGTGTATGTGGACAGAGTCTCGTATTCATCAAATTTGACGAAATCGCCGACTTTGCAATTGAATGCAGGATGACCTCCGATAGAAAAGAACATGGAAGAATCCCCCGTATTCTTCACCCGATAAGTAACACTTACAGACTTGCCCTCCAATGAGAAGATCACATCAAGCTCAAAATCAAAGGGGTAAACACGCTTTGTATCCACACCCGAGCAAAGGCGGAACTCCGCCTCTGTCTCCTCCGAGCGCACTATCTCAAAATTGCTCTTTCTCGCAAAACCGTGCTTAGGCAGATAGTATTTCTCTCCGCCATACTCAAAACTGTCACCGAAAAGTCTGCCGACTATGGGAAAAAGTATAGGGGACTGCCCGCTCCAGTAGGAGCTGTCACCCGACCAGATAAATTCCCGCTTTGTACGCAGGTTTTTTATACTTGAAAGCTCTGCCCCGTAGGGCTCTATGCCAACGGATACTGCTCCGTTCTGTAAAATAATCAATGCTTTCACATCCTTTGTATCGTATTATACACGCAATCGCCGTTTTTGTCAATAATAAATGCCGTTTTTGTTTCTTACGCTGTATTATTTTCCATTTTTTCCCTAAAAAATACAACTTTTTTAAAGTTATACAGATGTATTTATCACAAATAAGGCAATAATACGTCTGTATAAAAATATTTTTTATAAAAATACCCGTTTTTCTATTGACAAATCCGCCTTTTTGGCATATTATATTTTCATAGGAAAACCGAGAGGGACATGACTCTTCGTTTTGCTGCTTCAGAGAGAGCCGCACTTGCTGTGAGCGGCTTGCAGCTTCGTTTATGTTACCACCCTTTCATTGGTGCACGCAGGAAATGGCGTGTCGGTCTCTGCCCGTTATCGCAGACAAGAGTTAAATCTTTGAGTGGAACCGTGTTATCAAAAGCACCTCATTGCAGTCTTTGCAATGAGGTTTTATTTTTAATCGAAAGGAAGAAAAAATCATGAAAATCATTGACCACGACGGATGCATCGTAGAAAGCACTTTTGAGGAAGAGCTCGGCAGAAATGCACTCCGTCATACCGCTTCGCATATTCTCGCGCAGGCCGTAAAACGCCTCTATCCCGATACAAAGCTGGCGATAGGTCCTGCCATTGCCGACGGCTTCTATTATGACTTTGACCGCGAAACACCCTTCACAGAGGATGACCTGTCAAAAATCGAAGCTGAGATGAAAAAGATTGTAAAGGAAAATATCAAGCTCGAGCGCTTCACTCTTCCCCGCGAAGAAGCGCTGAAGCTCACGGAAGAAATGGGCGAGCCTTATAAGACAGAACTCATAAACGATCTTCCCGAGGATGCTGTCATCAGCTTCTTCCGCCAGGGCGATTTCACAGACCTCTGCGCCGGTCCTCATGTGACATACACCTCCGCAGTAAAGGCATGCAAGCTCACAAGTGTTGCCGGAGCATACTGGCGCGGCAATGAGAAAAACAAAATGCTCGTCCGCATCTACGGCACTGCTTTCGCTAAAAAAGAAGAGCTGGAGGAATATCTCACACGCATAGAAGAGGCAAAAAAGCGCGACCACAGAAAGCTCGGCAAGGAGCTCGGACTTTTTGCTCTCCGTGATGAGGCTCCCGGCATGCCCTTCTTCCTCCCGAAAGGTATGTTGCTGCGCAACACGCTCATCGATTACTGGCATGAGGTCCATACAAAATGGGGCTATGACGAGATATCAACACCGCAGATCATGCGCCGCACCCTCTGGGAGACATCCGGACATTGGGATCATTATAAGGAAAATATGTATACTACGGTCATCGACGAAGAAGATTTCGCCATAAAGCCGATGAACTGTCCCGGCAGTATTCTCGTTTATCAGCTCGAGCCGCATTCCTATAAGGAGCTTCCCATCCGTTACGGCGAGCTCGGCAGAGTTCATCGCCATGAGCTTTCCGGTGCGCTTCACGGGCTCTTCCGCGTCCGTTGCTTCACGCAGGATGATGCGCACATACTCCTCGCTCCCGAGCAGATAAAGGACGAGGTAGTCCGCATAGCTCAGCTTTTCGATGAGGTGTACTCACTCTTCGGTCTGCCCTATAAAATAGAGCTTTCCACCATGCCCGAGGATCACATCGGCTCCGAGGATGACTGGAAGGTAGCGACAGACGCTCTCGCTGATGCCATCACAAGCATCGGTAAATCATATATCGTAAACGAAGGCGACGGTGCATTCTACGGTCCGAAGCTCGACTTCCATATTCAGGCCAGCCTCGGCAGACCATGGCAGTGCGGTACTATCCAGCTCGACTATCAGCTTCCGGGCAGCTTCGGTCTTGAGTATACGGGAGCCGACGGCGAAAAGCACTGCCCTGTCATGATCCACCGTGTCGTATTCGGTTCTGTTGAACGCTTCATCGGCGTAATCATAGAGCATTTCGGCGGCAAATTCCCGCTTTGGCTCTCCCCTGTTCAGGCGAAGATCATCACGATCACCGACCGTGCGGCAGGCTATGCCAAGGAAGTTAACGACGCTCTGAGAAAGGCAAAGCTCCGTACTGAAATAGATCTGCGCAGTGAAAGTGCAAACTATAAGATACGTCAGGCTCAGCTTGAAAAGGTTCCTTATATGCTCGTCCTCGGCGATAAGGAAGTGGAAAACGGTACGGTTGCCGTTCGTGACCGCGACGGAAAAACGACCGTCATGCCACTCGATGATTTCATCGAAAAAGCAAGCGAAGAAAACATTACAAGAAGCAAATAATAATTTGGTAAAATTCAAAAAGCCTTGCTGTAGCAAGGCTTTTTGAAAATAGACATTTGTATGTCAGAGGAAATCATGAGCGAAGCAAAAATAAAGATCGTCAATATGGTAATGGTATACAGCGACAGCGGCAAGGTTCTCGTGCTCGACAAGATCCATCCTGACTGGGGCGGGATCACCTTTCCCGGCGGTAAGGTCAAACCGGGAGAAAGCGTATATGAGAGTGCCGTCCGTGAAGTAAAAGAGGAAACGGGGCTTGACATTTCTGCACTCGAGCCGTGCGGTATCGTACACTGGGCTTCGGAAAGCGGCGAGCGATATCTCGAGTTTCTTTTCCGCACAAAGGAGTACCGCGGAGAGCTCTGCGCTCCCACCCATGAAGGCAGGGCCTTCTGGATCTCTCGCGAGGAGCTGGCAGGCTCTCCAAACCTTTCCATGAATTTCAAATACTATCTGCCGATGTTTTTCGAGGATAAATACTGTGAGCTTTTCTTTCCGTGGGACGGCAAATCTTGGGAGGGAGAGCCGCAATACAAAAAGGGCTGTTGAGATCAGCCCTTTTCTTTTTGAGTTCCGGCACGCCTTTTAAGCCGTATAGTCGGAATAAGCGCCGTCGCGGCTGTATATGCGGATACAGCGGCGAGCCGCAGAGCCATTTTTTCCGCCAACCCGAACGGGTGTCGGCTGAAAACGAAAAATTCCAGCAGAAGCAAAGGAAAAACGTGCGAAAGGTATATAAAGTAAGTCCGTGCATCAAGCCTCTGCAGATAGGCATGAAGCGGCTTTTCTTCGCTTGATAAAAGCATTGCCACCATAAAGAAAAACATTGATGCTGCAAGAGAATAAAGCATATGTATCTCATAAAAGCATGGCAAATATCTCTTCAATACGCTCGTATAATATGCGGCGAAAATCTCAAGTCCGAAGCAAAAAGCAAATATGCAGGATACACAGAGCCTGAATCTCATAAGAAAAAGCCTGAACTTGTCATAAGCGTTGCCGACACAGCAGCCGGCAGTCCAATAGACAAGATAAAGCGTGAATACCCTGTCGTCATAAGCAAATCCCGGAGTACCGGGAAATAACGCTTCTATGAGCACGGAAAGATTTTTCCCGAATATGAAGGTTAGAAGCATAGATAAAACCATTGAAACGCAAGCAGGAATATTTTCATGGCTCTTCTTTGAAAGAGGGGCTATGAGACAGAATTGAAGAATGAGCGGAACAAAGTAAAGATGCGCTTCCGTATCGCCGCTGAGGAAGCCACGCAGAAGCCTTATGACGGAAAACGAATAAACGCCGCTGTAAATTCTGAAGAAGAAATATATAAGCGTCCATATGATATATAAAGGCATGATACGGTATAGTCTGTGCAAAATATACCTTCCCGCCGAAAAATCTTTGCCCTTTTCCTTTGTGGTAAGCATAAAACGAAGCCCGGAAAGAAAGACAAATCCCGGCACGGCAAAGGAAAAGAGCCTCTGTATGAGCATAACGGGAAGATATATTGAAGCGGCGCCGATGCCCGCCGATATCAGCTCAGAGGCAGAATGAATGAATATTACGGAAAAGCAAAGAAATATCGCAAAAAAAGATATCTCGTTTCGTCTTTTCATTTTTCCTCCGTAGAAAACCTTATATTCCGAAAAATTCACGTATATCGGAAGCATCACAGCCGCTTATTCTCTCAAAGTCTATATAGTATTTTGTCATATATAATAATCCCAATCTTCTGTATCGGAAATATTATATCATATCTTTTTAGGCAAGTCAATCTATTTGATGCAGATATAGTCTATCATCACCTTATCAAGTGCGAGCGGACTCTCGGATGAAAGCTCGAAGCAAAAATAATTGAATCTCCGCCTGAAAGGGCGTATGTGATATTCTTTTATCGTGCCGTAATCACCGGAATTTTCCGCGGTATATACATCAGGCGAAGAAACGCCGTCATATCTCAGCGATATCTTGAAATCGCCGCCGGAGCGCGCATATATGCGGATTCCCGTAACGATCTTTTCCTTGCCGGGAGCCGCCAGATCGCTTGTTATGCTGCTGTATAAATGGCTTGAGGCATTCACAGACGAATGCTTCATCGAGGCACACATGGGTCTGGCGCTGTCCGAAGGAATATAGTATATTGCATCTCCCGCCGAGGAGAGTATCTCGCGCACATCCATATCCGTACGCAGATACCAGACATGGGCTTTTTCGTTTTTTTCGGAATCCGATGCGGTAGACGGCGCATGTGCAAAGAAATTCCATATATATGTTTTCACGCCCACCGCCAATACGTAAAGTCCGCCGCAGAAATCCGCCTTTGCATTTTTCCTCTCTGCCTCCGTGCAGGAGAAAAATCCGTGTTCGCCCCACTCTATATTGGCAGATATTTTTTTGTTTGTATCACGTTCCCCTATGCCGTATTTGTCAAAGCAGAAAATGCCCCTTTTTGAATTACCGAATACGATCTTGTTGTCAAAAGCAACGGCACTGCCCGGCATATCGCATCCGAAATCACTCTTCAGAAGCGTCACCGTGCTCGTTTCCGCCGTTCCGTCGGTGCCTATGTTCAGCTGATAAACAGCATGCTCCGTCAGCGTGAGATAACCGCCGTAATACGGCAAAAGTCCGCTCACCTTATACGGAAGAGATATCATGCTATATTTGTCAAAAGGAACATACAGAGAGTTTGTATCCATCCGATATAAAAGAAGCGTTCTCGTATACAGAGAGGAACCGTATCCGCACAGCACGGCATTGTAGGAGCCTTCGGATATACCGTCAACCATATACGAGTCCATGTTGCAAAATCTCTCTCGTGCGGCTTTGAGCTTCGCCATCGAAATATATTTGTTTGTCGTACCCAGCTTGCAATACAGCGTATATCCTCCCGTTGTCGCTTGTGTTACCAATTGGACACAAACATTTCCGCTCACCGTAGTGACGGTAAATTCGGAATCCGAAAGATATCTTCCGTCCGGAGCTTTGACCTTGATTCCGCTCATTTCCACGGATATATTCTGAGGCGTTGTAAAGAATGAGGTCGCCGCGCTGTCATAGCTGAAGGAAATGTAATCCGTGAAAATACTCACCATCTCATTCATGGCACCGGTAACAGTTCCGGTTTCGGGTAGATTCTTATAAATCAGAGGAATCTTGGGGGATGTTTTAGAGATACTTCCGTCTTGGGCGGCGATCTTATATAAGATGCTTCCGTCTGAAATATAGAAAGCGCCTTCACAGAAAAATACCGCTTGCATGCTCTCGGAAAGCTTGTCTTTATACGATATTACTGTACCCGATGCGAGACGTATGATGATGCTTGCGTCAACGATAAACAAATCCGCTCCGTCACCGCGGCAGTGTTTTTTTATCTCAGCCGTGCCGAGCGCCGTGAGGTCCTGCGCAACAGATGTCTCCACTTCAATTTCCGCGGGTTCAGGCAAAGAGCAAAGCCTGCCGTCCTCACCGATCATATTGATCATCAAAACAGAGGAATCGGTTCCTCCGTTTTGGCACAGACGCACTCCACCTTCAAAATTATCAAAAGCAAAAGTGCGTACAGCACATTCCGCATTTTCAAAAAATGAGTATTTTTCGGACGTGAATTTCGATTTTCCGCTTTTCAAAGCATCACTCCCCTTCCCGCTGAAAACAAAGACCCGACCGTATTTTTGAGACCAACCTCATAGAGATGCACCATCCTGTCGTCAAATTCCGTCATGAGACGCATATACCGTGCATTGTCTCCGGGATACAGCCTGCTGCATAACTCTGCGGCTACGGCATATGCCGCGGCATCGCAGGCAAAATCATCGAGCTCAAACTCATAGCTGTCATCGGTATCGCCTGTCACCTCGGACGGATATGAATAATATGCAAAGGTATAAGTCCCCGCATGCTCCGAATACAGCCCGTCGCCGCAGAGATATATGCCTTTTCCCGGCTCTACCGCAAAGAGACCGCTCGGCATTTCGGCAAAGGCTCTGCCGTCACTCCCGGCAGAAAAAGTCAGCGTGGCTTCCTTTTTCAGGCATTTCGTATCGCGTGCTATTTTCCGCAGTGTCATATCTATGCTCTGCGTCATAGCGGCCTTCAGCTTTTGTTCTTCGCTTGCCGCATTGTCACATGATGAAAAAATATCGGTTTCCAAAAGAAAGCCTATCTTTTCCCGCATAGTCCTGAGAGTCATATAACCTCCTTTCACCGCGCCTTTTCAGGCGCGGCAATATTGAATATAAGTATTTTTCGTATTATCAGAGAGCACCCTCTTCCTCGGGCGGTGCCTTACAGAAGATAATAGGTCTCACATCGGAAATGCCAAAGGCGAAATCCACATATGCAATATAGTCGCATACAAGAGGATTTTCTCTGGGGGAAACGAGAACAGTGGGTTCGGTTATGTAGACGAGCTTGAATACCTCTCGCAGAAGCGTACTGTCGGCAATAGCCCATTCGGTATTACCGAACTTATTCGAAGCACCGCCTATAACCATGTATTTCATGCCGTATGCGGGATTTCCTCCAAGTCCCGTCTCAGGATTTGTCTGCGGGCATACGCGCGCATCTGCACCGCATATGTTTCTCGCGGTCTCCTCCAGCGCCGGACTTACAAAGAGCATATCAAAGTTTGATATAAAGGACAGACCGTCTGCCGTGACAAAGCTGTTTGCCTGCTCCTGTGCATTGCATATAGCGCTGACGGAAAGTGCCTCGCTCAGAATATTGGAGAATTTATCCGTGCCGCCTTTTCTTACGAGATGGTTCGAATTTGCCACCGCCGTGCCGTCGTAGCAGCCCTCTGTGCGTGCCGATGAGAAGAATTTGTAGAAGGCGTTAAGCACGGTCATATAGGCAGAATCCGCAAGACGGATACCGATCCTTTTTGCCTCTTCCACGTAGTTGTTCTTTATATTTTTATATGAAACAGGAAGTGCGAGGGCATGCTCATCGGGTTTGATCTTCGTTTCGAAAGTCCCTGTTGTATCCGCATATGAAAGCGTGTTGTCTGTGTATTTTCGGAGTTCTCCGTACCCGCCGATATTCTGTGCAGAATACTCAAGCGCATCCTGCTTTACGATGCCGGCGACACTGCCTATAATGTTAATTCTGGAATTGTATCTTTCGTCAAAGCTCTTTTTGACAAGAGGATACATATCGTTTGACCAAGTATAAATATCGTTCATTGAGTAGTTCCTTTCTTTTCTTTTTTGTATTTTATACGTTTGTGTTTTTATTTTATACGCTTGTTTTTTGAATTTATACGTTTGTTTTTTTATTTATTCATTTGTATAATTTTGTCGGTATGCCGTTTATCAGGTCGTAATACTCTCTGTAGGACATGCCGTATTCCCGTGCCAGCTTTCTCTGCCTGTCGGAGAGCGCTACATCCCTGTTGACAGCAGAGGAGCCCGCGGGCGTGACCATTCTGCGGCTTCCCGCATCATGTGTGCTTACCGTCATACGCAGAAAATCGCGGCATATCTCATCGAATGGTTGATTCTTTCCGCGCGCAAAAAGTGCGAACATCGGATTTGCCACTGCGGCACGTATATCTTCTTCCGAGAGACGCTCTGCTCTCTCTGCATAGTAAGTCAGCTGTTCATCATAAGCTTCAGTTGCTTCGGACATACTGCCTTCTTCTGAAGTCGTATCCGCCTCATCTGCATACGCAGGCTTTTCTTCCGATTCAGCGGAAGTATCGGCTTCCGCATTTGCTGCCGCTGTGGGATTGTTCTCCGCGACTTCGGTATCTGCCGTCTCATTCTCTTGTGTCTTTGCCGTTGCGGCTTTGGACGGAGCTTCTGATGACTGCCGGATTCCCGCTTCGGCAGGAGATATAAATCTCCCGGGCTTTACCGCCTTCGGTTCAAAAGGCTTCAGCTCCGCTTCCTCCGCGGTGTCGGACGTCTCATCTTCCGGCTTGATGCCGACTTTTTCCACCTCATTTACGCTCTCTTCGATTGCTTCTGCATTTGCTTCTTGAGTTGCCTTTTCGGCTTCGGCTTCGACCTCGGCTCTGCGCGACTTTTCATTTCCGTTTTCAGATGCCGCTATGCTGTCGCCCTCTTTTTCGGAGCCTGTATCAGATACCGCCGCAAAAACCGCGGCAAGCATTTCATTTTCTCTGTTTTTTTCATCGTTCATGCTTCTTTCTCCTCTCCTGCCATATGGAATTTTTTATCGAGCTTCTCACAGATTGCCGCCCCGTAAGGGATGCCGAGCGACTCAATATACGCACGAACTATCGGATAATTTTCCGCCGTTATTTCGGTCTTTATAAGCTCCGATATCGCGGATATCGTAAATGAGCGCGAATTTTCCAGTCCGTCGCCGATATTTATCCTGATATCGACAGCAGGAACATATCCGAGAAGCTCTATGCAGTGACGGCATCTTTCAAGCGTACTCTTGCAGCCTGCACCGATCGCCTCGAGCCTATCGTGACCGTAAACCTCAAGCGCAAAATAGTCTATCAGCCTGTAAAGCCTTGAAAATCCTGCCTTTTTGCACACCTGCTTTGCAGCTATGCGCTTGCTTGCGAAATCGCTCAGAAGTGCGAGCCCCGTCGCGGTTGTCACCTGCGTAGCGCTGTCTCCCTGCAGGAAATCATAATTTCCGAGTGCTTCTTTCATCAGCGCGCGGTATTTGTCCACTATCTCATAGTGAACGGTACTGTCTCCCGCAAGACCGCCGAGACGCGAAACCTTGTCTATCATTCCCGGGCGAAGCTTCCAGACAGCACCGGGATGATTCTGCGGAAAGCTGTCGGGAGCAAAAGCATTCTCTTCATAGAGCAGAATATCGTTTGCGAAGAAGGCCGTGTTGAGCTGAGCGAAGGCAAGCTGCCTGTCGGCAGCATCTATGAGCGGCAGGATGGCCTCTATTTCACTTCTGCCCCAGATGCTGTTGTCGCTCATTATACGGCTGTATATGACGAAAGGATAATGCGTGCAGGAGGTCTTATTCCAGAATTTCGGGATATACCGTATCTCCCTGCCGCAGAGCAATATGCAGAGTGCAATGTCGCCTGCGCGGTATTCGTAGTTTACCGTAGTTATATTGCCTGCCGCATCTATCGTTTCGCAGGAGCATGAGCCGTCATACGGCTGACGGAACCACCATTCCGTCACATCCGCGAGAGGCGATGTCTCAGATGAATAGATATCGGTTTCTATTCCCATTCTTTCATCGCGCTCCTCAAATATTTTGTCTATGTTCGTTCCCGCGAGTGCGAGATCGTCCGCAAAAACACGCTGTGCCGTAAGACGGCTGAGCTTATATGTATATCCAATGTATTCGCACCCGTCAACGCTTGTACTGTTCGGATCGGGATAAATATTCTCGGGAGAAGGGTTTTCTATCGCGATTTCATCCGTACCGTTTTCCCCGGTGGTAAGAGCCAGCTTCCATACGGCGCTTCCCATGATGCCGAGTCTGCGTTCATTTACCGAGTTCTTTATTTCGAGCTCATTTCTGTCGCATATGTAACGCACCGCATTTTCTCTCGCTTTTGCCATATCGGCTTCATCGTCACTTCTCGCGCAAAATTCAAAATCCGGCATCTTGGATTCGATCTGACTTTCCACATGGAGATATCCGTCCGGCACGGTTGCAGGCTTCCAGGGAAGCTCTGTTGCGGCGAGAAATTCTCCCGTTTGCTTTACCGTATCGTGTGCGCCGCTGTAATAATTCTGCATGCACTGCCAGTAGCCATCGATATTTGAGCGCGCTATTTTCGCCTCACGCAGAAGAAAAGCGGCACTCTTTTCACGCAGTTCTGGTGTGTCATATGCTATGATATCTTCATCGTATTTCTTAAATAAATTCATTTTTTGTGAAAGTTCCTTTCTTCTATTATATTTTTCAGCCTCGGCGCTTCGCACCTGCCATTCGGAGTGATATCGCGCATATATGAGGCAAAATATCTCAGCGCGTCCGGCGCATGCGTGATCTCATGAGGAAAAACGGAAACATCTGCGGGATCTGCCTTATCATGCATCAGAAGAGGCAGCGACCGGATCAGATTTTCGCATCCGCGAAAAATCTTCAGACGTGCTTCCCCACTTTCGTCCGTCTTCAGCCATTCCTTCAGTGCCATCCAGCCGTCTGTTCTGTTCGGACGCAGCTTCGTCAGAAAAACGCCGTTTTCAGCAAAGATGGAAGCCATATCGCGTCCGCTGTCCTTCTGCCGCGACCATAAGTCGGAGGGCGCTATGAATACCGTACCGTTCTTTGCACGGTTCAGTATCTTTTTTGCGGCTTCGCTTATTATCAGCGAGCTTTCATATATCTCTGAGCAAACATATGCGTGCCCGTCTCGGCAGACCTCTATGAAAAGTGCCGCGAGCATATCGAGCCCATAGTCTATCGCGCAGAAATGCATCGTATCCTCTGCAAGCGGCATCGGCTCGCATGTATGAACAGAATAGTCAAATTCCGAGAAAAACTGCCCGGAGAAAACATCCCAGCTTCCGTATAGCCAAGCTTTCTTCAGCTCTTCCGGCAGATTTTCGAGCTGCTTTACATAATCGGGATTTTTCGTTGTCAGAGCCGTGTTGTCGTATACGCCCGCGGGAATGAACATGTATTCCTCCGGATTTTCGCTTTTGCGGAAACGCCGCTCTATGAAGAGCCGCTTTACCCATCCGTGCCCGATGCCTCCCGGATTGCAGGTCAGATACATTCTCTTCGGAAAGTCGTTTGCGCCGCGAAGCGATGCGCTGAGGACGGCAAACATGTTCTCGCTTATCTGAGTTGCCTCATCGATCGCTATTACGTCAAATTCCTGCCCCTGATAACGCAGCAGATCGTTTTCTCTCGCGAGATAGCCGAACTGAAGCCGCGAACCGGAGGCAAAAGTGATGCACTTGTCCTTTTCGGAATATTCGCTCAGACCCGGCATAACGGAAAGTATCTCCCGCAGGGGACGTATGTGATTTTCCGTCAGCTCAGGCAGGGTACGCCTCACAAGCAGTATCTTTATCCCGCTGTAGTGCAGACACATCAGGAGGAGCTTGTATCTGAGCGCCCAGCTTTTTCCACCTCCGCGTGCCCCGCCGTACGCTGTATATTTGGCAGTTGCAAGAAAAAATTCCTTCTGTTTTTCGCTCGGAGCGATATTCAGGGAGAAACCGGCTTTAACCGGCATATTTATCCGCCTCTCCCGAAAGCGAAATTTCTATTTTTACCTCTTCGGCTTCATCCTTGGCGCCCCAACCGAAATTCTCCTTCAGTATGGCGGTAGCAAGAGCGCCGTTTATTCCTCCGCTGATGCTGTTCTCTTCTATGTAAGCCTCTATCTTCAGAAGCGCCATCTCAACATCATTGCAGAAACATTTGTTCGCCTTGAGGGCTTTAAATTGCCGCTTTGTTATCCCCAGCGCCAGACACAGACCCGAGAGAGTGTACGGCTTGGTACGCCTCTTCGGGCAGAGTGCACAGCTTGCTTCGTCCTTGGCGCAGGAGGCGCACGCAGGAGAAACGATTTCGCTGTCGCACTCGCGGAAATACGCGGTGGCGCGGCGGGCAAAAGCGGTCGGTGTAAGCTTGTCCTTATCTGTATTTTTACTCATTAAAAAAGAGCTTGAATCAATATGTAGCGGAAAAATAAGCCTTTCTCACGAAATCGAGCATATGCTCCTCAGCATATTCGCACCAGCAATCCTTATGGATAATATCCTCGCTGCCCTCGACTATATATGCCTCATCCGTAGAGTAAACAGCGTATCCGCAGTAATCGCAGTAAGCAACGATCCTCGCACGTGGATTGACCTCCGCTTCATCATAATCCAAATACCTGCTCGTATCCATCACTCTCCTTTTTTGCTTCGGTTTTTGCTACCGTGGCTACATTATACCATACATTTGTTCTATTGTCAAGTTATTTTCAGAACTTTTGTTCGATAATTTCCAAAAATACCCATGAGCACCATTGCGATACGTCAAAAAGACGGTTTTTCGCATGTTTTTTTGTCTATCTTTCCTATATTGACAATTATCAAAATAATGCTATAATAAATTAGAAGGCTATCATCATCGTAATAAAAGCTCGTGATTTTAGCCTCAACTATTTTTAAAAATATAAGGAGAAAATATGAAAAAAATCTTATCTTTTCTTCTCGCCGCAGCTATGATAATCTGCGTTCTTGCTTTTTCCGTGGCTTGCGGTGACACCCCTGAGAATACAACATCACCGGGGACATCTGCGAATACAACGCAAGGAAGCAGTACCGCTACGACACCCGGAGACGCTACCACAGGCACGTCATCAGGCACAGAAGATTCCGGCTCTTCCTCTGTAACTGAAGGAACGACCGCCACATCAGTCGAATCCGACGACAACGGAAGATCAAAGCATCCCGACTATATGGATGTAAACTTCGGCGGCAGAACATTCACCTTCGTCGCCGCCCAGGGTCAGTTTGCCACATGGGACTGCTACGAAATAACAGCGGAATCCACAGGTAACGACAACCTTATAACCGAAGGTATAATCGAGAGAAATTCCGTTGTTGAATCTCTTTACAACTGCAAAATAGCTTGTATCTACTCAGACGCTCCGCAGCAATATGCCATGAATGATCTCTCTCAGGGAGCACACACGGTAGATTTTATCCTGTTCCTCTGGAATAATGCAGTTGACTATAACTTTAGCTACAATATAGCAAATATGGATGTCGACTTCTCTCACAGTTGGTGGGATCAGAATTACCACGAGGCATTTTCTTATGTTGTAGACGGCGTAGACAAGTGCTACAATATCTCAGGTAAATTCAATCTTATAAGCTATGATGCGACATGGTCTCTCTTCTTCAACAGAGATGTTTATGATAAGCTGCTCTCCGGCGGCAAGACCTCTATAGATATCTATGATGAAGTACGCAAGGGTACATGGACCATGGATAAGATGATAACCCTCATGGATGTAACAAAAACAGACGTGAACGGTGACCAGCAGATGAAATATGACGATGGAGATGTCTTCGGCTGCGTAACCATAAGTAACCAGTATCTCGCAACAGCGCTTATCACAGCAGCGGGCATCCATATGACTACAAAGGTAGACGGTATTCCTAAGGCGATAGATGCTCAGACATGTGATGTCAAGGGCTACAGTGCCGCTATAGACAAGGCTATCGATCTTTGGTCTTCGCCTTCGTTCCTCTCCACATCAGGCACAAATACGCAGAGCTCTCTTACAAACGGTCAGGCGCTTTTCGTTTCCGAGGTTCTTACGGTCGCACGCCGTATAACAGATGAAAACGCAAGATTCTCTATCGTTCCCCTTCCCAAATATTCCGAGGAACAGCAGGATTACGCTCAGCTCGTATGCTCAACAGCTTACGGTGCAAAGGTATCCGCTTCTATCACGGATGTAAAAGCCACCTCCGATTTTCTCGAGGTATTTGGATATCATTCTGAAAAGATCCTCTATCCCGCTTATATAGACTACTATAAAACTCAGTGCTTCTGCGAAGATGAAGCAGGCGAAATGCTTGATATCGTCATCAGAACAAGAGTATGGGAATATGACGTCTTCAGAAATTCCGGAATGACAAACAGAGTTACCTCCTTTATCACCTCCGGCAAAAATCAGTTCTCCAAGGCTCTCGCAAGCATGGGCAATTCCGCAAATGCCGTGATCAACACACACATGGAAGCACTGAAACAGTTAAACTGATCATTTACTGCAGAAATACAGAAAATTTGCCGCCGGACCAGCGGTAACATACAAAAAATATCCTCCGTATAGTTTCATCTATACGGAGGATATTTTTTGGTATAAAATCACATTATATTTTTGCAAATGTGCTTATGACATATTCGCCGAATCTCTCGCATGTAGCGCCTTTGCGATCACCTGTTACGACGACGGCTTTCTCCTCCTGCGTGCATATTTCCATTGTGCGGGAGAGCTTTTCCGCCTTTTTATTCTTTCCTATATGACGCAGCAGCATCTCGCATGCCTTGAATATACTCGAAGGATTTGCATATTCTCCGAGTCCCTCTTCTATCATTCTCGGCGCGCTTCCGTGTATCGCTTCAAACATGGCATATCTGTCGCCTATATTCGCGCTTCCGGCAGTACCTACGCCGCCCTGGATCTGTGCCGCCTCATCGGTAATGATATCGCCGTAGAGGTTCGGAAGAAGAAATACCTGAAAATCACTCCGTATCTCTTCGTTCACGAGGTTTGCGCTCATGATATCTATATACCAGTCCTGCGCTGTGATGCCGTCATATTCTGCGGCGATCTCATTGCATATGGCGGAAAATTTTCCGTCCGTCTTTTTCATTATATTTGCCTTTGTCACTATGGAAACGCTTGTTTTCCCGTTTGCCTTCGCATAGTCAAAGGCGGCTCTCGCTATGCGCTTTGTCCCGAGGTCTGTAGTCACCTTGAAGTCAAATGCGAGCTTGCCCGCGATTTCGATGCCCTTTGAGCCGAGAACATATTCCCCCTCCGTATTTTCGCGGAAGAATATCCAGTCTATATTCTTCTCCGGTATGCAGACGGGACGTACATTGGCATAGAGGTCAAGCTCGCGGCGAAGCGTCACATTGGCGCTCTCCATGCTGCCGCCCTTCGGCGTTGTCGTCGGTCCTTTCAGCAAAACATGACATTCCTTTATTGCGGCAAGCGTATCGTCGGGCACGGATCTTCCGAGTGCCAAGCGGTTCTCTATCGTGAGTCCCTCTATGCGGCGAAGCTCGATCTTTCCTGCCGCTATCTCGTCAGCGAGAATGACTGAAAGAAGCTTTTCCGCTTGCTTCATGATAATAGGACCTATCCCATCCCCGTCGCATATGCCGATGACGAGCTTATCGAGAGAGGAAAAATCGGTTTTCCCGCTGTCGCCCGACATCTTTTCACATCGCTCAAGCTGTGAACGCAGAAGCGCCTCAAAATGTGCCGCCGCTTCTTTTATGTATTTTTCGTCTGTCATCATCTGTTTCCTCCGCATGTTTTCGTGTAACTGAGAAGTCCGCCCGCGCGCAGAATCTCTTTCTGACGCTCGGAGAAGCTGCAGGAAAGCATCGCTTTTTCTCCGTTTGTCTCATCGGTGAGAAGTATTTTTCCGCTGTCAAGTCCCGCAAATATGTCGGAAAGCATAAGCCTGTCGCCGCAGGTGAATTTATCATAGTCCGCCTCGTTTTCAAAGGTGAGCGGCAGTATTCCCGCATTGATCAGATTGGAAATATGGATGCGGGCAAAACTCTTGGCAATGACCGCCTTGACTCCGAGATAAAGCGGAACAAGCGCCGCATGCTCGCGTGATGAGCCCTGACCGTAGTTCACCCCGCCGATAATTATACTCTTTCCCGCCGCCTTTGCTCTCTCGGGAAACGTCGGGTCGCAAACCTCAAAGCAATATTTCGAGAGGTGCGGTATATTGGAGCGGTACGGGAGAATGTTCGCTTCCGCTGGCAGGAGGTGGTCGGTTGTGAGATTGGCTCCCACCTTTATCGTAAGCTCTGCCTCGATGCTGTCTTTCAGCGGGGCTGTTTCCGGGAGGGGCTTTATGTTGGGTCCGCGAAGGACCTCTATGCTTTCCGCTTCCGCTTCGCTTGCGGGAGCAAGAACAGCGCTGTCGTCCGTCTTGAAGCTCTCCGGCATATTTATATCGGGATAATCGCCGAGCGTTCTCGGATCAGTGATATATCCCGTGAGCGCGGATGCCGCCGCAATCTCAGGCGAAACAAGATATACCTGCGCATCTCTCGTACCGCTTCTTCCCTCAAAGTTTCGATTGAAGGTGCGGAGAGAAACGCCCGCGCTGTTCGGAGAGAAGCCCATGCCTATGCAGGGGCCGCATGCACATTCCAGAACCCTTGCACCGGAAGCGAGTATATCGGAGAGCGCACCGCAGTCGGCAAGCATGGTAAGCACCTGCTTTGAGCCGGGCGAAACAGAAAGGCTGACATTCTCCGCGATATGCTTTCCGCGAAGAATGGCGGCTACTCTGAGCATATCACGAAGCGAAGAATTTGTGCATGAACCGATGCAGACCTGATCTACTTTCACACAGGAAAGCTCCTCTGCACGCTTTATATTGTCCGGGCTGTGCGGGCAGGCGAGAAGCGGTGTAAGAGTCGAGAGGTCTATATCGATCACCCTGTCATAAAATGCGTCCGCATCGCTTGATAGCGGTGTATAATCGGCTTCTCTGCCCTCTGCGCGCAGAAAGTCACGCGTGATCTCATCAGAGGGAAAAATGGACGTCGTAGCGCCAAGCTCCGTGCCCATATTTGTTATCGTCGCTCTCTCGGGAACGGAAAGCGTCTTGATACCTTCTCCGCCCCATTCTATGATGTAGCCCACTCCTCCCTTTACGGAAAGAATGCGCAAAAGCTCGAGGCTGACATCCTTTGCGCTTACCCACGGGCGCAGCTTGCCCGTGAGATTGATCTTCATCATCTTCGGCATAGTGATGCAGTATGCGCCGCCGCCCATGGCGACGGCAACGTCAAGACCGCCTGCTCCGAAGGCAAGCATACCGATGCCTCCGCCCGTCGGCGTATGGCTGTCCGAGCCTATGAGCGTCATGCCCGGAATGCCGAATCGCTCCAGATGCACCTGATGACAGATGCCGTTTCCGGGGCGTGAAAAGTATATGCCGTGCTTTTTTGCCACAGACTGAATATATCTGTGGTCATCGGCATTTTCAAATCCTGATTGCAGCGTGTTGTGGTCGATATAAGCTATGGATCTTTTCGTTTTGACTCTCGGTACGCCGATCGCCTCAAATTCGAGATAAGCCATCGTTCCCGTCGCGTCCTGCGTGAGCGTCTGGTCGATTCTCAGCGCTATCTCGCTTCCCACCTTCATCTCACCGCTGATAAGATGCTCTTTAATGATCTTCTGTGCTATCGTAAGTCCCACTTTTCAATTCTCCTTGTTTGCATGTACTGCCGCGAGAATGCTGTCCCGTGCGTTTTTAATATGCTCTGTCGCAAGCCTTTCGGCTTTTTCGCTGTCGTGTGCCGCCAGCGCCTCGTATATCTGCTCGTGTTCTCTTGCCGCCGCCTCTGCGCGCGCGTCGTTTTCAACGGAAAGCCTGCGGAATCTCCGAACCTTTCGGTGCAGATTTTCCAGGATCTCCAGCAGCGTCCTGCTACCGCAGTATTCATATACCAGCTTGTGAAATTCGCTGTCCGTATCGCGTACCCCGTCCGGCGCATGGCGTGTTGCATAGAAATGCTGTAATTCCAGCGTGTCATGCAGTTTTTTCAGCTCGTCATCGGTTATCTTCCCGGCGCACACGGAGAAGGCAAGCCCCTCTATGCGCGAGCGTATCTCATAGATATCGTTTATATCTTCTTCGTCAAAACTGCAGACAGCCATGCCCTTGCCGGTTTCATGGATGAGATTTTCCTGCATCAGACGCTTCAGCGCCTCGCGTACAGGCGTGCGGGATACCTGAAGCTCTGCACAAAGCTTCAGCTCCGTCAGTATTTCGCCCGGCGCATATTTGCCGCTGAGAATATCGTCCTCAAGCCTCTCAAAAACCCTGTCCGCCATGGAAATTGTCTTCTGCGATTCCATCTTGCATCTCCTTTAGGCGTTATTTCCCGTTATCTCGCGTATCTTCGCATAGACCTCTTCATCGGAAATAGCGGTCTGCCTTCCGTTTTCATACATATCGTCTACCCAACCCTTGAGAGCGAGCACAAGGGGACTCTTCTTGTCCACGGCTTTGTCTCCCGAAAGATGCAGGTTGTCGTTTATCCAGTATGCGATTCCCGCAAGTCCCGATGTCTTTGTGATCATGACGCCCGCACTCCTGCCGAGGATCTTCTTTGTATCAAATATATTATATATTTCCTCGTCCTTGAGAAGTCCGTCCGCATGGATGCCCGCCTTTGTCACGTTGAAATTCTTGCCGACAAAAGGCGTCATCGGCGGAATATTATAGCCTATTTCGTTGCGGAAATATTCCGCTATCTCTGTTATAACGGTCGGATCCATTCCGTCAAAGGTTCCACGCAGAGAGGCATATTCCATCACCATTGCTTCAAGCGGAATATTGCCCGTGCGTTCCCCTATTCCGAGGAGCGAGCAGTTGACAGCCGAAGCGCCGTATAGCCAAGCCGTGGCGGCATTCGATACCGCCTTGTAGAAATCGTTATGCCCGTGCCACTCGAGCATTTCGCTCGGTATATCCGAATAATGCTGCAGACCGTATATGATTCCCGGAACGCTACGCGGCAGAGCTACCTCGGTGTACGGTATGCCGTAGCCCATTGTATCGCATGCGCGAATCTTCACGGGAATTCCGGCATCGTCCGACATCTGCTGGAGCTTATTCACAAAAGGAACGACAAAGCCGTAAAAATCGGCTCTCGTGATATCCTCGAGATGGCATCGCGGCACGATACCCGCTTCAAAAGCGTCGGCTACGGAGGAAAGATACATATCCATCGCCTCGGAGCGCTTCATTTTCAGCTTCTTGAAAATATGATAATCGGATGCGGAAACGAGAATGCCCGTTTCCTTGATTCCCATATCGCGGACAAGCTTGAAATCCTCCTTGTTTGCACGTATCCATGTCGTTATCTCGGGGAATTTGTAACCGAGTGCCATGCATTTTTCGACAGCCTCCCTGTCCTTCTTGCTGTAAACGAAAAATTCACTCTGACGGATGATCCCGTTTTCGCCACCGAGACGCGCAAGCATCTTATAGAGGTCCACGATCTGCTCTACCGTATACGGCTCGACAGACTGCTGTCCGTCGCGGAAGGTCGTATCTGTTATCCATACATGCTCCGGCATGCCCATAGGAACGCGGCGGTGGTTGAAAGGAACCTTAGGCACCGCATCATAGGGATAAACATCGCGATAGAGATTCGGATCGTCTATATCCTGAAGCTGATATCTGTAGGATTTCTGCTCCAGCAGGTTTGTTTTGGATGATATTTCAAGCATTTTTCTGCCTCCGATGTATTATTGTATACAAGTATACAATGTTTCGGGCGATTTGTCAATACGTTATCATAAATTTTTCCCGATATAAATCAAAACCCGTAATAATGCGCTGCGGCTCAAAATATAAATATAGCAAAGACATAATGCGAGTGAAAGGCGGCACATAATGATTTACGAAGGCGAAGAGCGAGCCATCATATTGGCGCGATATATTTCGGAAACGAAAGGAACGGTAAGAGAGACGGCAAAGCATTTCGGGATCAGTAAATCAACAGTACATAAAGACGTAAGCGAGCGCCTGAAGAATAAATCCCCTTCCCTCCATGCCGAGGGCAAAAGCATCCTCGAATATAATAAAGCAGAGCGCCATATCCGCGGAGGACTGGCTACGAAAGAAAAGTATGCGGATATGCGCATGCACAAATGAAAATCTGCACCGCGTCTTCCGTACGGATAACCGCACAGAAGAGTTATAACGCAAAAGGCTTCCCCTTCGGGAAGCCTTTTGCTCAATTTATTTTTACCACTCCTTCGGAAAATCAAAAATCATTTCCGTTTCGGGCGGCAGATGATGGTATGTCTTATACCAGTTCCAGTGATACGGAACGTTATCATATGGCATGATATATTTGTATTCACCGTTTATTAGATACTCGAGACAAAGCGGCGCGTCGGTGTCGCCCGCCGCCTTCCAGCTTTCTATTGCCTCGGAATTTGACTTATGCACAGCATAGTTTTCACCGTAACCGCGTGCGAAGGAAAGCATGCTGTCAAAGCAGAGCGCGCAGATTATCACAAGAATAAATATCCGTGATACCTGCGGCTTTTTGAGGAGCGCGAAAGCGAGTGCCGCAAGAACCGCTGCCGTGATACAAGCAAGTATGAAATGCCCGTAGGAGAAAATAAGCGCCGCTGTCGCCGCCGTGAGAACGAGCGAGAGTACTCCTCCCTCTTTTCCGATGAGCTCCTCTATCGCAGGGAAAAGCAGGATAACCGAAACAAGTACCGTGCGCCCGCCGTATTCAGGCGAAATCAGCATGCACAGCTGCAGGATAACGGAAAGAAGTATGAAAAATGCGCCGTCATCTCCCTCGCGAAAAAATGCAATCATCTTTTCCGCCGCCACATCAATAAGCGCGGCAAGCACCACGACCGTTCTTATGATGCCGGCGGTAATATCGGCGCTGTTTACGGATATGAGCACTACCGCCGCAGCGCAAAGCGCGATGGGAGCGATGCGCCACATTTCATGCTTGTTCTTCAATCTGCGAAGCGAAGCACCGATATGACATGCGAAGAGAAACGCAAATGCCGTGCCCATGCCGTCTTTTCCCGTCATACCGTTTGTCACGGCGGGAATATTCCCTGCTATTCTCTCCAAAACAGGCTTTGCATAAAACTCGGGGTAGTACGTCATACGCACGGCATTCCCCGGTGCAAGGAAAAGAAGCGCCGCACCGAGAGCGACTGACACCGCCGAAAGATACATTGCCGTATCGGGCTTTTTTCTCAATTTCAACCGAAGGATAAAGGCATAAAAAATAACCGCTATCGCACCTGCCGAGCATTGTTCCGTGGAAAAAGCGCAGAGAAACGCAAGAATCGGTACAAGTGCGCCGATTCTTCCCTTGCTCTCGCCGCGCTTGACGCAATAAAAAAGCGCAAGCAAAAGCAAAACGGGAAAAAGATAATTGAGCGCGCCGGTAGCCCAATAAATGCTCTGCCGTGCGATGTCAAGTGAGATCGATGAGAAAAGCAGACAGGAAACGGTCAGTGAAATGCGAAATTCCTTTGTTTTCAGACCGTTTATGTATGCGCGTGAACTGATGAGTGCCGAGAGAAAAACCACTCCCGAAACACAGAGCGTACCGAAAATATGCCATACCGCCATCTGATTTCCGCAGAGGATGAGCTCGTCGAGCAGATGGACGAGCGCGCGCCCGTTCGTCTCTCTGTAATGCAGCAAGTTTTCCGAGATGAAATGCGCAAAGCCCTCGTAGAAAAATGAGCCGTAATAATAGTCATCGCCGAATGCGACGGTAAAACACATCGTTACTGCCGTCAACACGATAAAAAGCGCAAATACCGCCATATGAAAATTCCGCTTGGCAAAACCGAAAAATTTCAAATTCTCATCCCCTTTTTTGTATTCTACCAAAAAAATCCGTGCTTGTCAAATATGCCGTTTGTATTTATCATAGAAAATATTGTATTTTCACAATTATTTTTTCTTTTATGTTGATTTCGTGAAGATTTTCTGCTAAACTGTAGTCACAGAAAAACATATCCGAAAGGAATTTTTTTATGAAAATCAAAGAAAATTCTATAAGAGTCAACAATCTGCTCTCTCCTGTTGCAGACAGCATGCCGTTTTTCTCATGGGAGCTTGACGGAAGCGAAAGCGAGCATCAGGAAAGCTATTGCATCACTGTCACAAAAGAGGACGGAAGCGTCATATGGACTTCGGGAAATGTAAAAAGCGAAAAACGCAGTTACGTTTATATGGCGGAGAAGCCCGAGCCCCTTTCATGCTATCGCTGCAAGGTTGCGATAGCAGACGGTAACGGTAACATATCCGAGGCTGAAACCGTATTCCGCACAGGCAAGATGGGCGGAGAATGGCAGGCAAAATGGATAACGGGACACTTTCTGCGCAAACGTGACGATGCTCTTGCCGCTCCGTATCTGCGCAAGGAATTTACACTCCGCGCAAAAGTAAAAAGCGCCATGCTCTATATCTGCGGACTCGGCTATTTTGTCTGCACGATAAACGGCAAGAGAGTCAATGAAGAATTTCTCTCCACACCATATACAGACTACAGCAAGCATATTTTTTACCGCGCCTTTGATGTGAGTGACAAGCTCGAAGAGAAAAATGCCATCGGCGTCATTCTCGGTAACGGATTTTTCAACTGCTTTACGGATGACCCGTGGCAGTCCCGCTTTGCTCCGTGGCGTGATGTCCCGAAAATGATTTCAGAGCTTCATATCGAATATGAAAACGGCGAGCGCGAAGTCATCGCCAGCGACGGCACATGGCAGAGCTCACGCGGTCCTATTACCTTCAACGGAATCCGCCACGGAGAGGAATATGATGCAAATCTGGAAATGCCCGGCTGGGACACCTTCGGCTACACCTGCGGCGACGGCTGGAAAAATGTACGCATAGTACGGCCCGCCGGCGGCGAGCTCATCATGATGGAGATGGAGCCGATAAGGATTCGCATGCGCCGCCCCGCCGTCAGCATGAGAAGCTATGACGGCAAAACGCTCTTTGATATCGGACAGAATCAGGCGGGCATCTGTCTGCTCACCCTGCGCGGCAAAAAAGGCGATAAGATCACGGTAAAATACTGTGACATCATCGATGAAGACGGCAAACTAAACCAGGCACCGCTCAGCTGCTTTATTAAAAATTATACCTTCCAGACGGAAGTTTATACAAAGAAGAGCGATATGCCCGAGCAGTGGCATTCCGAATTTGTCTATCACGGCTTCCAGTATGTCGAAATTTCGGGCGGCGATGAAAACCGCATGCTTTCCGATGTCACCGCGCTTTCTCTCTCAAATGATTTGCGTACCCGCGGAGAATTTGAGACTTCTGATGAAACGATCAACAAGCTCCAGAAAATGTGCATCGAGTCGACGCGCTCATGCCTGATGAATACAATCGCTTCCGATGCGGTCCGCGAAAAGACCTCATGGATAGGCGATGCCGGATTTTCCAGCGAACAGATACTCATCAATTTTGCCTCCGAGCAGTTTATGAACCGGTGGCTTCTCGACCTACGCGACGCGCAGACGCCTGCGGGCGCCGTTCCCTGCGTTGTCCCCTCCACCGGCTGGGGCTATACCTCGCTGAACGGCCCCGACTGGGCAAGCACGATCGTCGATTCCCCCGCATTTCTTTACCGCGCGACAGGCGACCTTACCTATATCAGAGAAAACTATGATCTGCTCCGCCGCCATTGCTCGCATATCACGCAGATGGCAGTGGACGGCATAGCAAGCTACGGACTCGGCGACTGGTGCGCCCCCTTTGAGGGACCGGCACTAAGCGTAAATATGAGCTCCTTCAAATGTCCCATCGCCGTAACGGATACAGGATATTACCATACTGCGGTGCGTACGCTTGCCCGCTGGGCAAAGCTTCTCGGCAAGACCGAAGACGAAAAGAAATATACCGCTCTTGCAGACAGCATAAAGGCCGCCTTCCGAAGCAAGCTTTACGATGAAGAAACGCACACGGTGAAAGGAAACTGCCAGACTGCCACGGGTGTCATGATATATCATGGGTTATGCGAAAAGGACGAATATGCTCCGCTTATGAAAAGACTGAAGGAGCAGATAGCCGAGCAGGACGGTCATCTCGATTTCGGCGTACTCGGAAATAAAGCCGTTTTCAATGCGCTCGGCATATGCGGAGAGATACGCACCGCGCTGGATATCATAAAGAATCCCACCTTCCCGAGCTATAAGCACTGGATAGATATGGGTGCAAATACACTCTGGGAATGCTGGAATGGACTCGGCTCGCGCAATCACCATATGTTCTCCGATGTATCGGCATTCTTCTATAAATATGTCGGCGGTATCGCGGCAGACGATGAATGCCCGGCATATGAACATATCATTCTCCGCCCCGCCATCGGCTGCGGCATAGAAAAGGTGCATTGCTCGGTGGAAACACCTTTCGGCAAAGCCGCATGCGATTTTGAAAACAACGGAAAGAAACTGCACCTCGAAATAACGGTTCCATCCGGCTCGCATGCCACACTCTATTTGCCGGAATATCTTGATGACGTTTTTGCAGGCGTACCTCATATGCCTCTTGCAGACAAGCTCACGGTTAACGGCAGTTTTGCCGACTTTGCTCCCTGCGGCCTCTCGAGGATGAAAACGTCACTTTCCGGCGGCAAATACGAAATAACTGCACAGATATAAAAAACTGAGGAAAGATAGGCAGAGGCTACACAAGAAAGTAGCCTCTGCCTTGACTTTCAGCGGCATTTTTGATATACTGAATGCGAAAAACCGGAATTAGAAAAAGGGAGTGAAACTGCATGAAAAAGCTGATTATGTTCGTTTTGTCGCTCGCCTGTGTGCTCGTCATGACTGGCTGTGCCGAGCAGAGTCCCAATATCAAAGAATTTGATGCCACCGTATCTTATGCAGGCTGGACACCGAAAAGTGAAATTATTTCCATGGCACTGAACACACAGAAAACAGCTGTCAGCAGTGTTCATCATCTTCCTGTCTACAAGTTTGATACTTTGAAAGACTTAGAACAGTTCAAGCTTGCTTTTCAAGAGATACTTACCATGGAGCGTGGATATGACGAGGTTCCGTCTTTCAACGATGCAACCGCCGATTATGACGAAACATTTTTTGAGGAAAACACCTTGATGCTCGTCTATGTTGATGCCAATAGCGGTACTTACAGATTTGGTGTGGATCGTGTATTCTGCGATGGAAATTCATTCTGTATTCATGTAGAACAGACCAATGATCCCAAGGTAGTTACCGACGATATGGCAGGCTGGTTTGTCACGGTTGCAGTTCCCGACAGTATGGTGGCAAACTGCACGGAGTTCGATGCCGATCTGAATAACACCGACGACTGACCAACAGCTTCCGATTTATCTGCCAAAGCGCGAACAATATACACCCTCCGGTGCAAACATATCGAGTAACCGTCCGACTGCAGGCAAAAGCAGAAGTGCAGGCTCAAATGCACGGGTTGTCTGCTCGACTTTGCTCTGTGCCATGCCCGATATACGGCAGGGGTTCCCGCTTTGCCAAAGCGAGCCCGGCGCCTTGGCTCTGTCAGCGCACAGACTTCGTGCACGCCCGCCACTTCTTTTATGCGGGCGTGGAACCGGCGCATACGCGAATCTGCTCGGCTACTTCGTGTGATGTGTTCGCACGCGTGGTATGGATAAAGCCATGGGGAGAGACGGACTTGAATTTCTTGCTTTGCCCGCCGCCCGCACTCGCTTGCCACGCACGCTTTCTGCGACTCAGTCGCGTATGCGGAAGGAGTTTAAAAGAGGAACGCCTTCCTCTTTTTGTCCTTTTCGTACTTTTCGGACAAGCGAAAAGTACATGGTGCTTTTTTGTTACTTTTCGGACAAGCGAAAAGTACTCTTACTTATTGTTACTACCGCATACTTTCCCGACAAACTGAAAAGAGACAGAGAAGCTAAACTCTCTGCCTCTTTTCCTTATAAATTGACGTTTTTTCTTTATTCCTCTATTGCCATATTCAGTCCGTTCAGCTCCACGCCCTCGTCGGCGCGGATCATGATGAATTTCGCACCGCCTATCACCTTTGTCTGCACAAGCTCGGGCTTGTCTGGTGCCACCTTTATCACGACATCAGGTGTGCGAAGCTCAAATTTCTTTGTATTTATCAGATTCTTCGGGTCAAGCTCCGTCATCTCACCGAAATTTTCCCTGAAGCTTTCGGAAAAAGCGGCAAGCCTCTCCTCCGATGCGCCGCAGTTCGCGAGCATTTCCTTTAAGTCGCCGCCGTCAAGCGTAAGCGGCTCTTCTTCCCCACTTGCCTTGTGCTCCTCTATTCTTTCTTCTATCTGGCGGCGCATCTCTTTTATCGCCGTCAGATCGCAGGCGTCGGCAAGCGTCTCGGCTATCAGTGCGCGGAAGCTCTCCTCCTGCGCATCGGCAGGCATGGGAATATCGCTGCCGAATACAGCCTCCGTGAAATCGGAATGGGTATCCTTTGTGTTTCTCGTATAGAAGAGCGCCCCGTAGATATTTGTGCGGCGGCAGTCAAAAGCCGGAAACATAAAGCCCAGCTCGGGAGCTGAAACAGCGCTTGCCCCGGCATTATTGCGAAAGATCTTTTCATCCGGATCATATGTAAGCGAAGCCTTGGAAGCCTTTACCGGGCATATCGAGCAGAATATATGAGAGAATATCTCGCTCGAATCGTCTGCGAGCGTATTTCCGTCTATATGCTTGAAGGGCACGTCATATTTTGCCGATGCGAGAAGTATTACATAATTCTCCTTCATCGAAACCGTTTTCGATATCAGCGAATAGAAGGCATCAAGCGCTTCCGTATCGCCGAGCTCACTCGTACGCAGACGCGAAAGAAGCTTGTATTCCTCCCCGCCCGATACCTGTGCTGTCGAAAAGTCTATATTGAAAAGGTTCTTGGAAAGCGAACCCGATACCGTCTTTTTGAAGATGAAAAGGTATTTTTCAGCCTCATCCTCGCTCATCATCCCGAGTGGACGAGAAAATTTTGCTATTATCTCTCCGCTTGCATTCACATAGCAGGCACAAACGGAAGCTATTGTGCTTCTGTCAGGACTAAGCGTCTTTCTGATCTCCGAAATTTCTTTTGTGTTCATTTTTTACCTCTTTGTAATTATTTTTTCTCAGGCAAGCTTTCCGGAAATAAGCATATCAAAAAGCTCACCTATACTTTTACCTTTTATCATCGCTTTTACGGCGGAAAGCTCTTCTGTGATCATCTCGTCCAGCACACGCATTCCGAGCAGCTCGACAGGCGCCTTGTCATCGGTGAAAATATAGTCGGATTTTTCTTTCTGCACGAGCGAATCGCATACACGTGAGAGAAAAGGACGCAATTCGTCGGAGAGCATGGGAAGATTTTCTCTCAACCTATCCGCACAGTCAAAGCCCGAGGAGGCAAAAAGCTCTATATTCGTCCCTCCCGTGGTATATGTATACGCGCAGTCAAAAACGGAAAGTATCGTACCGCAAAGGTAATCGTTTATCCCGCCTTCGCTCTCCGTATACATATTCATATTGACGACCATAACGCCGTTTTCGGTCAGATGAGAGCGCACCTCGCTGAAAAACTCCCTGCTCGACATTTGAAAAGGTATCGTTATATCCTGATAGGCATCTACCATGATGACGTCGTATTTCCTGCCGGTACGCGAAATGAATGCACGTCCGTCCTCCACGAAAACATTCACATTTTCAGACATGTCAAAATATTCATAGGCAAGCCGGACGATTTTTCCGTCTATCTCCACACCGTCCATATCCTTCACATCAAAGTAACGCTCGCATTGTGAAGCAAAGGTCCCCGTGCCGAGCCCGAGAATGCATACGGATATCTCGTCATCGGGAGAAGTTTTCGCCATGGCGGGAGCGGCAAGTGCATAGTCGTAATACATACCCGTCAGCCCGTCTTGTTTTCGTTTGATTGATTGCACGCCGAAGAGCACATTTGTGGAAAGGATCAGCGAATTCTCGTCCTCCTCCACGCGCAGATAATTATATATCGACTCTCCTTCATACAGAATATTGTTGTTCCAGAAAGCCACGCCTATGTTCATGGATAATATGCCGAGAACAAGCGCCACCGCGGCTATGACCGCGCCCCTCACAAAGAATTTTTTCCGCAGAATAAAATACGTTATGGAAACGATATAGAGCAGCGAAGCAAATATGACAAAGGTAAGTGCCGTGCCTGCATAAGGTATCGTGACAAAGGTGGGTAGAAATGTACCGATGATGCTTCCCACAGTATTGCAGGCTTCGATAATACCGACAGTACGTCCGTTCTCCTCAAGACTTGATACGGCAAACTTCACGAGATTCGGCGTCACCATACCGAGTACGAGAAGCGGAAAAACAAAAACGAGTATACATGAGACGAGCGCTGCCCATATGAGATAATTCTTCGTCACAAAAAGCGCGAGAACAGCGGCAACCCCCGATATCACAAATTTGCCGAGCAGAGGTATGAGCATGGTCCATGTAGCCGCGGCAAATATCCATAAGAAGAGCTTGTCCGGATTTTTGCTTTTATCAGCCATTTTTCCGCCGAGAATATTTCCCAGCGCCATCGCTATCATGATCGTACCGATAATGATGGTCCAGACTATCTGCGAGGATGAAAAGTACGGAGCCATAAGGCGCGAAGCGCCAAGCTCTATCGCCATTACGGAAAGACCGGAAAAAAAGCCCGTGATATAAAACAGGTATTTCTTTTTCATAGTAAACTCCTTATTGAGGCAAGCGCTTTCGAGCCTCATATGTGCTATCATTTTATCATAAAACATTCTTTTTTTCAAGAGCTTGGAAGAATAATCAAAAATACGGCACTTCACTGCGAATATATATTTTTACGGAAAATCCCTCCTATAAAAAGGAAGCGCAAAAAGCGCTTCCTTATCTCATTTATGCTTTCTTATCGTGCTTAATATGTCATTCCTCCGATATAAAACTTCGGTATATCGCCGACGATGACCGTCTCCGCGAGGGCAACCTTGGTATTTACCTCAAAGGAGAGATTCGTAATAAGCGTCAGCACGCATACGTCGGCTTTTATATCAGCATATATCTTGTGCAGAGTCTGGTTGATACCGGCATCAAGAAATTCGCTTTCAAGCGTGCTCGTCACGGCGGCACCGGGATCGATAGAGGCAGGTATGCGCACATCCGGCATACGTCCTAAAATGACCTCGTCATCCAGAACGTTGCTTAATGATATCTCTATCACAAAATCGCTGAAATTCTTGAAATCGTTTATGATATATTCGGTGATTTTCGTTCTCAGCTCCGTCATCCTGAGCGAATCTGCGGAAATTGATGTTATCCTGCCCGCGGAATCATAACGGATATTCACAAGCTCACTGTATGTATATCCCGACTCTTCTATGGCACGTGCGGTGGAAGCATTTATCATTTCGCTCACCTTGTTTTTCGCCTTGACTTCAGCCATCATGGCAACAAGCGGATCGAGCTTATTATCGAGATAGGAGGCGAGGATGATCACCGCCGCGAGAAGTGCGGTGACTGCGAATATGATCTTATGCTTTTTCCTCGGTTTCCTGCGGCGGATCTCGGCATCCATCTTTTATCACCTCGGTTAAGCATATGTTTTTTTAACGTTTTTGTGAAAAAAATGAATTTTCGTGGGCATATAAACGAAAATATGCTGCAGAAAAAGACAAGGCGGCATGTCGCTCATGACTGCCGCGAGCCGCGCTTTCTCAGTATTGCCGCTGTCACGATGCCTGACGCGGCGGCAATGACAGATGAAAGGACCATCGCCCGTATGTCCTTTTCTCCCTTGGAATCAGCTTCCTCTACTCTGATGAAAATATCATCGCCTTCCTCATTTCCGACGCCGTTTGCCTCCACGGCCTCGTCATCAGACGCGATGTATAGGCGCTCATTCGACTGCTCGCTTCCGACATGTGCGAGCGCCCATTCACTGTGAGAAGCCGCCGCCCCTATCACGGCAAAAAAAGCCGCAAAAAATATGATCGCCCATATGCAAACGAGCGAAAAAAGTATATCACTCTTCCCTTTGCCGAAATTCATGTTTCCATCTCCTTCGAGTATATTTTCCGCGGAAGCGAAAAATATATACCGAATTTCACATAAACTGTTGAAAAAAGGACTTTTTTGCTGTAAAATAATCACGTAACCAAAAAGCCACTCGTACTTTCACGGAGGAACTGGATTTGAATAACATAGAAAGAAAACATCGTGCATGTATCTATACGCTCGGTTGCCGTGTAAATCAGTATGAATCGGCAGCTGTGGCGGCAGAGCTTGAAAAATACGGCTTTGAAATCGCCTCTCACGATGAAATTTGCGATATATATATTATCAATACATGCGCCGTGACTGCAGAAAGCGAAAAGAAATCGCGAAAATTCATACGACACGCGGTGAAGCTGAATCCCGAAGCCGCCGTCATCGTCATGGGCTGTTATTCTCAGATAGCGGCGGCAGATGTCGCTAAGATCAAAGGTGTGAACCTCGTCCTCGGCAATAGGAATAAGTTGGAAGCAGCGAGATATGCCGTCGATTTCGTTTCGCTTTCTTCCGTAGACAAGCGTACCGAAATTGCCGAGCTGGAAAACACGCCGATAGAAAATATGCGCATATATCACACGGGAAAAAATGCCCGTGCTTTCGTAAAAATAGAGGACGGATGCGATAATAAATGCGCATACTGCATCATCAAAAATGCACGCGGAGGTGTTGTTTCCCGTCTGCCCGAGGATATCTGCGAAGAGATACGGGGACTCGTCGCCGCAGGCTATAGCGAGGTCGTTCTCACGGGAATAGAAACCGCATCATACGGAAAAGACCTGGAAGGCATAGGACTTCGCGAACTGGTACTCAGAATAAGCGCGATAGACGGCGTGCACCGCATCCGCCTCGGCTCTCTTGAACCGTCCGTGCTGAAGAGCACGCTGGTGGATACGCTCGCCGAATGTGAAAAATTCATGCCATCCTTCCACCTCTCGCTCCAAAGCGGAAGCAGCAGGATACTTGCCGCCATGCGCCGCAGATATAATGCCGACATGGCGATGCACGCTATCGAATATATAAAGAAAAAAATCCCCTCCGCCACATTTACCTGCGATATCATCGTCGGTTTTCCCGGCGAGACGGAGGCTGATTTTGAAGAGACAAAGGAATTTGCAAAAAAAGCGGGCTTTCTGCATATGCACATATTTCCCTTTTCTCCGCGGCGCGGCACAGAGGCGGCAGAGATGGCGGAGCAGGTGCCGGAGAGTGTCAAAGCAAGGCGTGCAAGCGAGCTTGCCGCTCTCGGAGCAGAGCTTGCCGATGCCGTTTATGAAGCGAACCGAAATTATCGCGGCACAGTGCTCTTCGAGACATATGAAAACGGCGTAAATCGCGGTCACACCGAGCATATGCTCGAAGCCGAGCTTGTCGGTCCCGATATGCACGGCAAGGAGATCCGCGTGAGATGCACGGAACTGAAAAATGGCAAGCTCATCTGTGAAGCCGAATGAGGTGAGAAAATGCAAACCGTTCTGATAAAGAAAAACGATGCGGGACAGCGGCTTGATAAATTCATCACGAAAGCCTTCCCGAATATGCCGAAATCCATGATGTACAAATACATCAGGACAAAAAAGATAAAAATTAACCGAAAGCGCGCCGAAATATCGGATATCCTCTCCGAGGGAGATACGGTAGAACTCTTCGTGAACGAAGAATTTCTCGTGACAGGCGAAAAAAAAGACCTTTTCAAAAATATCCGCCCCCGATTTGATGTGGCATACGAGGATGAAAATATACTCATATGCGCTAAGCCCGTCGGACTGCTCTGTCATAGCGACGAGGCTGGCGAGCAGAATACGCTCATCGAGCAGATCAAAGCATATCTGTGGCGAAAAGGCGAATACGACCCCGAGGGAGAGCATTCCTTTGCCCCCGCGCTCTGTAACAGAATAGACAGAAATACACAAGGGCTCGTGATAGCGGCAAAAACCGCCGAGGCTCTGCGCGAGCTCAATGACCAGATAAGAGAGCGCGATATAAAAAAATTCTACCTCTGCCGTGTACGCGGCATCCCACATGAAAAGGAAGCGACGCTCGAGGGCTATCTTATCAAAAACGGCGATGAAAATATCGTTCGCGTCTATAAGAAAAAACCGTCCCCCAAGCTCGGCGATGCCAAGAAGATCATCACAAAATACCGCATGCTTGCCGCGCTCGGAGGGGAAGCTATCCTCGAGGTCGAGCTCGTAACGGGACGCACGCATCAGATAAGAGCGCATCTGGCGAGCATCGGTCATCCGCTCGTCGGCGACGGGAAATATGCAAATAACAAAAGCGACCGCGATAAAGGCATCTACAGGCAGGCACTCTGCTCATACAAGCTGATATTTACAAAGGAAAGCGGACCTCTCGGCTATCTCGCGGGCAAAACCGTCGAGATTCCGAGGGAAACAATAGACTTCGCCGCCATGTGATTTTTTAAAAAACGGACTTTCTTTTCGGAAAGTCCGTTTCAGTTTGTCAAAAAAGCATATGCTTGCCACTATGAGAAGGCGTTTCGCTTGTCCGAAAAGTACGATAAGGCAATAAAGCAATGATTTTTGTCTGTTTTTTCAATTACAACAGAACAGGATTGCCGCAAGCGACAATCCTGAATTTTTTTATTTTCCCGTTTATCAGTTAACTATTGTGACAGAACGGCTGTCTGCCTGGTTTACATAAGAAATACATGTGTTGCCCGCATTGAGCTTGAGGGGTGTTCCGTCTGCATATGTGAGCTTGAGAGCTGATGTTTCGGAAGCCTTGCTCAACTTGATCTCTATAGCCTTGCCCTCACTGATATACATACCTGTTCCGCTTCCGACAACAGTGATATCCGCAAGATTCGGATCTTCTTTTGTACCGGTGTAGTTTCTAACTTTAACATTAAGAGTGATCAGATTCTTGAAGGAAAGCTGTTCGCCCGTTACGGCATCCTTGTGAATGTCACCATCCTGCTTACGATAATATCTGCCGTCTGTATACTTGTATTCAACAAGCTTGCTTCCTGCCGCATTTTCAAGCGTGAAGGAAACAACTAACGTATTTGCCGTCTTTGCGCTCGGCATATCTGCCGATGTGCCGTACTGCATGAAGCTTAAACTTTCGGAATAAGAACGGTTTGTTCTGAACTCGGGAACATGTGTGCAGAGTCCGTACTTAAAGGTATCAGCCAAAGCCCTGGACGTAACCAGAGTATCCCACTGAAGATCCTTACGGCTGCCGTAATTCTTGATAGTGCCGTACTTTTCGCCGCTTTCAGCCTGCGAGAAGCGTGGCTCATCCTTCGTATTTATATATCCGTAGTAAACCTTACCCTGTGTGCTAACATAGTTTCCGTAAAGTCTCTCGGCTATCGTAGCGAATAACTCGCCTGTGGAGGGAGACTTGACGATAGAACCGCTGTGGCAAACCAGGATAGCGTCATGATTGAAAGCGCTGAATATATGGTAATCTCTGCCGGAACGGATATTGCATATCGGATCGAAATCGGAATAATCTGCGATAACAGCCATCAGACGTGTGATACCCGGAGCTACAAGCCCTTCATAAAGGATATCGGCCTGTGTAAGACCCGCCTGGCGCTCGTAAGCAAACTGGATATTGTCCACGACTACGGCGATGGGACGCTTGGCAGAGACGTCATTCTTGCAGGGGAGACCTGTAAGAGGATTTATATAATCTCCTGAAGGGGGTACTACTATTGGTGAAGACGATGTGGTAGAGCTTGTTGAAGCGGTCGTTCCGCCGTTTGATGTCGTTTGCGACGACGATGAAGAAGTGCTGGTAGGTATAGTCCATACGGGATCCGTTGTCGTCTGAGTCGGATCGGTCTTGTCACCGCAACCGGAAACTACGCAACCAACTGCCACGAGAGCAATTACGAGAGCAAAAACTACAATTAACTGTTTGATTTCTCTTTTCATTTTTTCAACTCCTGTTTTTTGTATCTCGAATGATACCTTAATACAATTGTATTATACCACTCTTTTCAGCAAATGTCAAATCTTTTCTTTAAGAAATATATAAAAATATTCCATCATTTTTTGTGCGTTTTTTTCATTTCCCGCAGTTTTATGAAAAAATCCGATAAAAGACGCGCACATTCGTCCTCCATGATTCCTCCCGTCACCTCGGGCTTGTGATTGTAGCCGACGGTCAAAAGATCTGTTTTTGTACCGAAGGAACCTGCTTTTTCGTCTTTTGCACCGTAAAATACGCGCTTTATCCGCGCATTTATGATAGCACCGGCACACATCGGGCACGGCTCCAGCGTAACATACATATCGCACCTGTGAAGGCGCCAACCGCCCAGCGTACGGCATGCCTCATCTATCGCCTTTATTTCCGCATGGCAGAGAGCGTTTTTATCCGTTTCGCGGGTATTGTATCCCCTGCCGACTATCTTGCCGTCACATACAATGACGGCGCCTACCGGTATTTCCGTGAGCTCTGCCGCCTTCTTTGCTTCTTCTATCGCCTCGAGCATGAATTTTTCTTCCATAATCACGCCTCACATAAAAATAAGCTGACGGATCATGGCAGCGGAAATGAAAAGCAAAAGAGCGGGAGAGAGCAGCTCTGTCGCTCCCGATTCATTTTCAGTCGGCGCTGTATCCTTTTTCATCGCACAGATCAGCTTCGGTGCCATCGCCGCGGTAGTCGCAAGGCAGAAAGCGGCAAAAACAAGTGTCACGATATTGCATATACGCGCCGTGCAGAATTCGGAAAGCACACCAAAAGCATACGTAGCAAGATTATTGGCAAAATGCACTGCCATAACGAGAACGAAAGAGCCGGTCTTCAGATATGTCGCACCGAGTATCAGTCCGCAAACGAAAGTATACGGGAATTTCTCTGCGGAATAATGCATCAGCGCGAAGATCAGCGCAGAAATAATGATAGCCGCGGATTGGTTATATACGGCGAGCTTGCCCGCTATCAGACGGCGTATGAGATACTCCTCCATCACTGCGGGAACGGCGATGAGAAGCACCGCGGAAAGAATACGCTCAAGCGATGTGCCGGAAAAGCTTACCGTCTCCGACGGAAAGATCAGCGAGTAAGCGAGACCGAAAAGAAATATGACCGTAAAACTTGCGGAAAATACGGAGAAGTATTCGGGATAGCTGAAAGAAGCGCGGCATGAATAGTCACCGAAAGAAAGGCGGCGCGCTCCGAAGCTTATAATAAGTATCGGTATTCCAAGCCTCAGAATTGTCAGAAGTATGGAAACGAATAGCTTCACGGCGCCGTGAAGATTCCCAACGAGATAAGAACTCGCCATATGAAGGAGCATGTGGCAGAGCATTGCCACGGCGATGAGCGATGCTGTCGCTTTGGCTTTGTTTTTCAATTCGCACCTCCCTGTCTTTCGTTTTTTATATATTACCATAAAACCGTATTTTTGGCAATATGAAAAACGATATTTTTGAATTTTAATGAAAAAAACGTAAAAATACAAAAAAATCGGTGCTTTTTATATTGAAATTCCCCCGCCGAAACGCTATAATGATTATAATGCCAAAATATATTTTCACAGGAGATATTTTCTTATGAATGAATACAAATGGTACGGACATTTTGAGGGGGACGGCTCGACCTTCGTGATAACGGAGCCCGAAACGCCCCGCCACTGGTATAATTATATGTATAATGACGAGTACATCACCTTTACCTCACAGGTTGGCTTCGGTGAGGGATTTGCTCAGGACGATATGGGCAGACGCATCCCGCTCATTTCAAACAGAAATGTTTTCATCTGCGACGGAAATAAGTCATGGAGCGCTTTCGGTCTCCCGATAGGCTACGGATACACCGATTTTTCCTGCGCTCACAGCAACGGAAGCAGTGTCGTTTCTCTCGCATATAACGGCGTAAAGAGCGCCGTACGCATTTTTGTACCGAACACCGGAAAATATGAAATATGGAGCGTTACTCTGACCAACGATTCGGACAAGCCGAGAGAGCTGAAAATCATCTCATATGCAAAGACAGAAATCGACGATCCGTATAAGCCGCAGGGATACAATCTCGCATCGGGCGGCTTTGACAAAGAGAAAAATGCCGTTTGGGGCAAGTATTATATGCCCTTCTATACAAAGCGCAACCGTCCCGTATGGGGATATATGTCCTCTTCCGAGGAGGCTACAGGCTTCGACTCCAGAAGAAATGCCTTCATCGGTCCTTACGGCGATGAACAGCATCCTGCGGCTCTCCGCAAAGGAAACGGCTGCACCGGAAGCGACTGCAATTCCGAGAAGCTCTGCTATGTACTCGAAAATACGCTGACACTCGGCGCAGGCGAGAGCAAGACCGTTCATTATATCGTAGGTGCGGCTCTCTCCGGGGATGAATTTCTCCGCCCGACCGATGCATCCGTAGCGCGTGAATTTTCCGCTATGGAAGAAAAATATGCAAAGCGTCTGCACGATGTCGAGATAGAAACGCCGATAGAGCACCTGAATTATCTCTACAACGGCTGGCTTCGCTACGCTACCGATATGGGCAGCCGTTGGGCACGCGTGCGTCATAACGGCTATCGCGATATGACGAGCGATACGGAATGTCTCGCCGCCATCAATCCCGCTCTCGCATGGGAACGCATGAAGCGTGTCCTTTCCTATCAGTATGAAAACGGCTATGCGCCGAGAACGATCATCGGCGGCAATATCGCCGACCGAAATTTTGCCGACAACACCGTATGGATGACCTTTGCCGTTCACACGATCATCCGTGAGCTCGGCAAGCCCGAGCTTCTTCTCGAGGAGGTAAAATTCAATAACGGCTCATGCGGCTCTGTTTATGAGCATATCCGCCGCTCTGTCGATTATCTCTATAATTTTCAGGGACTCTACGGTCTTGTCCGCATTTGGGGCGGCGACTGGAATGACTGCGTAAACTTCGCGGGACTCGGCGGCAAGGGCGTTTCCGTATGGCTCTCGATAGCATGGGTACGCGCGGCAAAAATGCTCGCGGAAATAGCGGATTGGCTCGGCAAGAAATCTGATGCGGCTCTCGCACGTGAACGTGCCGCCATAATGGAACGCCGCATAAACGAATATGGCTGGGATGAAAAGGGTGGCTATTATATTTATGCACGCACCGATGACGATATAAAAATGGGCGCTTCCGACTGCGAAGAGGGACAGATATTCCTGATTCCTCAGCTTTGGTCTGTTTTTGCCGGCATGGGCGAACGCGCAGGCAAGGCCATGGACAGTGCCGAGGAACGCCTCGAAACGGATCTCGGCATACGTCTCGCATATCCGGCATATTCCCATCAGTACAGCTATATCGGCTCCATGGCGGAAAAAATGCCCGGTGTTCAGGATAACGGCGGTATTTATCTCCATCCCTCCGCTTGGAAGCTCGCCGTGGACAGCATTCTCCGCCGTCCGGACAGAGTCGAGGAGGGCATCAAGAAGATGCTTCCTTCAAATACTGACTACGCCGTCAAATGCGGCGAGCCCTATGCCATGTTCAATTCCTATTTCGCTCCCGAAACAGGCTATCGCGCGGGCACTCCCGGTCAGAGCTGGAGAACAGCCTCAAGCTCATGGATGCTCAAGAGTATCACGGAATACGTTTTCGGTCTCCATGCCGAGCTTGCGGGCATGCGCATAGATCCGTGCCTGCCGCTCTCATGGAAGGAAAGCAAGATAACCAAGGTATTCCGCGGCTGCCGCTATGAGATAACCTTCCTCGGAAACGGCGAAGGCAGCGATGTTCTCTCTATGGAAGTCAACGGAAAAAACGTAAGCTTTGAGAATAATACAGTACCTCCCGCAGAGGGCGAAACGCTGAAGATCACCGTTCATCTCGGAAAGAAATAATCATGGCAAAGCTGTATTTCAAATACGGTGCCATGGGCTCCTCCAAATCCGCAAACGCGCTGATTACCAAATTCAATTATGAGGAGCGCGGCATGCGCGTATGGCTGATAAAACCGTCCGCCGATACACGCGACGGAAAAGGACTCGTGGCATCAAGGATAGGGCTCTCGGAAAAGGCGGATATCATATCTCCCGAGGAAAGCATCTTCTCCCTTCTCGGCAAAAGGAGCAATATCGATGTCATCATCGCCGACGAGTGTCAATTTTTCACGCCGGAGCAGATAGATGAACTGCGCGAAATAGTGGATTTCCGTGATATTCCCGTTCTCTGCTTCGGTCTGAGAACAGATTTTCTGACGCATCTCTTCCCCGGTAGCAGACGGCTTCTCGAGGTTGCCGACTCGATAACGGAAATCAAAACCATATGCTCCTGCGGTGCGAAAGCCATAGTCAATGCGCGGATAGATGAAAAAGGAAATGTCGTCACATCCGGCGAACAGGTCATGATCGGCGGAAACGACCGATATGTGGCCATGTGTCATAAATGCTGGGCAAAAACGATCAAAAACGGCGGGAAAGTTAAATGATAAAAAGCAGTCGGATGGCGCTGAAATCGCCGTCTTACTGCGTATTCAGGAGAAAAATATGAAAAAAAGCTATGAAACCGAGCTGCCTTGCGGTTATACGGAAAAATTCACGATAGATGCAAAGAGCAAAAAGACTGCTATCATCATGAATATCGCATGTCTTTTGATCACCGCGGCGATCATTGCCGTCGCATACATCATAATAAAACCGACTGATTTTTTCGAAAATTACAGCTTCGCCCGAAATATCATTTTTATCGCGGCTATATTTTTGTATATCATATTGCATGAGCTTGTTCACGGTATTGCATATAAGCTGACTACGAGAAGAAGGCTTACCTTCGGCTTGACGATATCCGTAGCATACTGCGGCGTACCGGATATATATGTTTACAGAAAAACTGCATTGATCGCTCTGCTCGCTCCGTTTGTCGTATTTATCCCGGTATTTCTCATTCCCGCTCTTCTCTTCACAAACTCATGGGATAAGCTGTACTGCGCGATTCTTCTCGCCATTCACATCGGCGGATGCGTGGGCGATCTGTATGACACGCTGATATATCTTTTCAGATTCCGCTCTCCCGATACGCTGATGCGCGATACGGGACCAAAACAAACCTTCTATACAAAATAAGCGTAAAAGAAAAAAGGGCATCGCGCCCTTTTTTCATACCTTCGTTATTCGATATCATTTCAATATCACTTCGGCAAGCGAATTGACACTGCCGTCCGCAAATGTGCTTTTAACGGTGTATTTATCTCCATCAAAGGAATAGTAGAGAAAGAGCTCATCTCCGAGCTTCGCCTCATGAAGATACGATATGCAGAAAGCGGAAAGGCTCTCTGCCGAAAAATCGGGGATAGAGGAAAGAAGCATATCGGCATACCATGTATTGTTCATATGCTTATTTCTGTCAATAAAGCTATAGGGTACTGTAAACTTCCCCGCCGCCGTCATCTCTTCCGTTTTTACAGGCTTTATCCTGCTGTCAAAAGTCGTTTTCGAAGCTCTTTCTTCCGCATCGAGAGTATGCCCGAACTCCTCAACGCGCACAAACGTGCGGTCGCTTATGTGCAAAAGCGCAAACTGCCCGTGCGCCAAAGCGACAAGCTCATCTCCTCGGCGCACCTCATATGTACGACCGAATTTCACCCCATGCGATATTTCCGCATATGTGGCTATCTCTATCTCCTCTTCCATGAATATCGGTTGATAGATATCAACATTCATGGCGCTCAGGATAAAAGCCATATCGCGTCTGCGCAGTTCATCCTCGGTAAGACCGTAATTTTCCGTGAGCTGCTCGTTGGATGCCGTATGCAGGTACTTCAGCAGACCGGCGGGACGGATCACCCTCCCGCTGTCTGCATCATGCATATCGGTTTTTATCTTTTTACACCACTTCATTATTATATATCCGAAAAGCGATCACGCCTTGCCGTTTGAACCGAGAACGTCAACGATCTTATGACGAACCATCTTCTTGACCTCGTCGCGAGCGACCTTCAGGTAAGTTCTGGGATCAAATACTTCAGGCTGAGACGTGAGAACACGACGGATGCCTGCCGTCATGGCAAGACGGATATCGGAATCGATATTGATCTTACATACAGCCATCTGAGCGGCACGGCGAAGCTGCTCTTCGGGAATGCCTACTGCATCGGGGAGCTTGCCGCCGAGAGCATTGATCTCCGTGACATATTCCTGAGGAACGGAGGAAGCACCATGAAGAACGATCGGAAACTCGGGAAGTCTCTTGCCGATCTCCTCGAGAATGTCGAAGCGGAGAGGCGGCGGAACGAGAATGCCCTTTTCGTTTCTGGTGCACTGTGCGGGAGTGAACTTATATGCGCCGTGGGAGGTACCGATAGAGATAGCAAGCGAGTCAACGCCCGTACGCTCTACGAAATCCTGAACCTCTTCGGGACGGGTATAGGAGGAATGCTCTGCCGTTACTTCATCCTCAACGCCTGCAAGAACGCCGAGCTCACCCTCTACGACAACACCGTGCGCGTGAGCATATTCGACGACCTTCTTTGTCAGAGCGATGTTGTCCTCATAGTCAAAGTGGGAGCCGTCGATCATAACGGAGGTGAAGCCGCCGTCGATGCAGGACTTGCAGATCTCGAAATCTGCACCGTGGTCGAGGTGGAGAGCGAGATCAATGCCGCTGTCCTCTACTGCAGCCTTTGCAAGAGCCATAAGATATGCATGCTTGGCATACTTACGAGCGCCTGCGGATACCTGAAGAATGACGGGGGACTTTTCCTCGGCAGCTGCCTCGGTGATAGCCTGGATGATCTCCATGTTGTTAATGTTAAAAGCGCCGATGGCGTAGCCGCCTTCATATGCCTTTTTGAACATTTCCTTGGTTGTTACAAGTGCCATTTTCTAACCTCTTTCCCGCGGGAGCGGAGTCTGTCCGAAAAACCCGCGAAATAAATTTTTCAATCGCTCTTTATTTTATACTATTTTCGCGCTTTTTGCAACAGATTTTTGAAAATTTTTGAAAATATAGGTTTTTTTCGTAAAAACCCTTTACAATCGGGGAAAACTATGATATAATTCCAACTGTATGCGGTCGCCGGCATAGTTTGCGGATATCAGGCTTTATATAAGCACTTTCACCCGCCGCTTGCTCTGTCGCGCGGTTTCGGCATATAAGAAAACAAACGAGGTGAATAACATGTTAAAGAAAGAAGAAAAGCAGACAGTTATCGCTGAGTACAAGACTCACGATACAGACACAGGCTCTCCCGAGGTTCAGATCGCCATTCTCACGACGAGAATCAACGAGCTCACAGAGCACATGAAGAAGAATCCCCATGACCGTCACAGCGGCAGAGGTCTTCTTAAAATGGTAGGTAAGAGAAGAAATCTTCTCGGTTATCTCCAGAAGAAGGATATCGAGCGTTACCGCGCGATAGTAAAGAAACTCGGACTCAGAAAGTAATTTTGCAGCAGGGGCGCGTTTTCAGTGAACGCGTCCCTGCCGTGTTTGTCCGAGCAGGTTTTTACAAATGAATTATCCCGCAAAAAGATCGTTTGGTCTTGTATAGCAGTTAATAAAAAGTCAAAAATGCGATCGGTTTTGACTTTTTATTAAGTGCTAAACAGGCTCAGCGTTTTTTGCGGATAAGAATAAAATTTATTTTTTAGGAGGCAAAAAATGCAGAAAGTATTTGAAAATTACAAGGTATTCGAGTATAACTACGCCGGCAGACCCCTCAAGGTTGAGATCGGCAAGGTTGCAGGACTTGCAAACGGTTCTTGTATGATCAGCTATGGCGAGACCGTCGTTCTCGCCTGTGCTACGGCAAGTTCAAAGCCGAGAGACGGCATCGATTTTCTTCCCCTCTCGGGTGATTATGATGAGAAGCTCTATGCCGTCGGAAAGATACCCGGCGGATTCCTTCGCCGTGAAGGCAAGCCTACAGAAAAAGCCATACTCACCAGCCGTGTGATCGATCGTCCCATTCGTCCTCTCTTCCCGAAGGATCTGCGCAACGATGTCGCTCTCACATTGACGGTAATGTCCGTAGATCCCGACTGTTCACCCGAGATAACCGCTATGATCGGCGCGTCCATCGCACTTTCCATTTCCGATATTCCGTGGAATGGACCTATCGGCGGCGCTTTTGTCGGTCTTGTCGATGGCGAAATCGTCATAAATCCCACTGCTGAGCAGCGCAAGGTAAGCGATCTTGAGCTCACCGTTGCGGCAAGCGAAAAGAAAGTCGTCATGATAGAGGCAGGCGCACGCGAGGTTTCTGACGATACGATGTTCGATGCCATCATGAAAGCGCACGAAGAGATCAAAAAGCTCCTCGTCTTCATCAATGAGATCATCGCAGAGGCAGGCAAGCCGAAGTTTGATTATCCTTCCTGCGAGCTTGACCATGATATGTTCGATGAGATATTCGCTTACTGCGAAAAGGATGTCATGGAAGCTCTCGATACTGATGATAAGACAGTTCGCGATGCGAAAATGCAGCCCATCACAGATGATATCCTCGAGAAATTCTCAGAGAAATATGAAGGTCTTGATGTAATGCTCCCCGAGCTTATATACAAGATTCAGAAAAAGATAGTCCGCCGCTGGCTTCTCAATGATAAAAAACGCGTAGACGGCAGAAGAATGGATGAGATCCGTCCTCTTGCGGCAGAGGTTGCTCTGCTTCCGAGAGCTCACGGCTCCGGTCTCTTTACCCGCGGACAGACTCAGGTTCTTACGGTCGCCACGCTCGGTCCGCTCTCCGACAGCCAGCTTCTCGAGGGTCTTGACGATGAGACTTCAAAGAGATATATGCACCACTACAATATGCCCGGCTTCTCGACCGGTGAAGCCAAAGCGACCCGCAGCCCCGGCAGACGTGAGATAGGTCACGGTGCGCTTGCAGAGCGTTCACTCGTTCCCGTTCTTCCCTCCGTTGAGGAGTTCCCTTATGCCATGCGTCTTGTTTCCGAGGTCGTAAGCTCAAACGGCTCCACATCTCAGGCTTCCGTCTGCGGTTCAACCCTCGCTCTCATGGATGCCGGCGTCCCGATAAAGGCACCTGTCGCAGGTATCTCCTGCGGACTCATCACAGCCGAGGACGGCTCATGGGATACCATGATCGATATTCAGGGTCTCGAGGATTTCTACGGCGATATGGACTTCAAGGTCGCAGGTACTCATAAGGGTATCACATCCATTCAGATGGATCTTAAAATTGACGGTCTTACACCCGAGATAATCAAGCAGGCTTTTGCTCAGACACACAAGGGCAGAGATTATATTATAGATGAGGTTATACTCAAGGCTATTCCCGCCCCGAGAGAAGAAATGAGCAAATATGCTCCCAAGCTGATAACCATGAAGATAGATCCCGATAAGATTCGCGATGTAATCGGCACGGGCGGCAAGATAATCCAGAAGATCGTTGCCGAGACAGGCGCAAAGATCGATATTGAAGATGACGGCACCGTATATATCCTTGCAGTCGATCAGCAGTCGGCAAAGGATGCAAAGGCTATCATTGATGCCATCGTATTCGAGCCTGTAGAGGGCTGTTGCTACAATGGTGTTGTAACAAGAATAATACCGATCGGTGCTTTCGTCGAGATAGCTCCCGGAAAAGAAGGTCTTGTTCACATCTCCAAGCTTGCCAATAAACGTGTTGAGACAGTTGAAGATGTTGTCAGCGTAGGTGACAGTGTGACGGTCAAGTTCCTCGGAACAGATGAAAAAGGCAGACTCAATCTTTCCATGAAGGATGCTCTTCCCCAGTAATCGTTAAATATAAAATTAACCTTCGCAGAACAGAATCGGTTCCGCGAAGGTTTTTTCAGTAAAAATTATGGAAAAAAGCACTTCCGAGGAAGTGCTTTTTTCTGGCGGAGAAGGAGAGATTTGAACTCTCGCGCCGGGTTAAATCCGACCTACACCCTTAG
>URUL01000008.1 GCA_900551005.1 uncultured Ruminococcus sp.
TCGAGCTCTAGGTAGATAAAAACGGCGAGGGTCACTGCTATCCCTGCATGGGCTGCCGCAGCTTCCTTACACCTTATGTCGATGAAAACGGCAAGCCGAAATATTACGGCAGATTCAATCAGGGCGTTGTCACCATCAATCTTGTCGATGTAGCGCTCAGCTCCGGCAAGGATATGGAGAAATTCTGGGAAATATTCGATGAGCGTCTCGAGCTCTGCCATCGCGCGCTCATGTGCCGCCATGAGAGACTCAAGGGTACGCTTTCCGATGCGGCGCCTATACTATGGCAGTACGGTGCGCTCGCACGCCTGAAAAAGGGCGAGCCGATAGATAAGCTCCTTTTCGGCGGTTATTCCACCATTTCACTCGGCTATGCGGGACTGTATGAATGTGTAAAATACATGACAGGCAAGAGTCATACGGATTCGAGTGCAACACCTTTCGCGCTGGATGTCATGCGTCATATGAACGATGCCTGCAAGAAATGGAAGGCGGAGCACAATATCGATTTCAGCCTTTACGGCACACCGCTTGAGAGCACGACGTATAAATTCGCCAAGTGCCTCCAGAAGCGTTTTGGCATCGTTGCCGGCATCACCGACAAGGGCTATGTTACAAACAGCTATCATATCCATGTAACAGAGCAGATCGATGCCTTCTCAAAGCTTGCTTTTGAAGCGCAGTTCCAGGCGCTGTCTCCCGGCGGAGCCATCAGCTATGTCGAAGTGCCGAATATGCAGCAGAATATAGAAGCTGTTCTTCAGGTCATGAAGTTCATCTATGACAATATCATGTATGCCGAGCTGAATACAAAGTCGGATTACTGCCAGGAATGCGGATATGACGGAGAGATTCAGATCGTTGAAGAGGACGGCAAGCTTATTTGGAAATGCCCGAATTGCGGCAATACAGATCAGTCCAAAATGAATGTCGCAAGACGTACCTGCGGCTATATCGGAACGCAGTATTGGAATCAGGGAAGAACGCAGGAGATAAAGGAGCGCGTATTGCATCTGTAAGGAGACGCATCTATGAATTACGGCAATATAAAATACTGCGATATAGCAGACGGATACGGTGTACGCACATCGCTCTTCGTCTCGGGCTGTACCAATCACTGTGAGCAGTGCTTTCAGCCGCAGACATGGGATTTTGACTATGGCGAGCCTTTTACAAAAGCGGTTGAAGATAAGATCATCGAGTCGCTGAAGCCCTATTATATAAACGGTCTGACGCTTCTCGGCGGCGAGCCTTTCGAGCCTGCAAATCAGCGCGTGCTCGTGAAATTTCTGCATCGGGTAAGGGAAGAATGTCCCGACAAAGATATCTGGTGCTTTACCGGCTTTGTACTCGACAGCGAGCTTATGTGTGACGGCTCCTACCCGCGAACCGATGTGACGGATGAGATGCTTTCTCTCATAGATGTCCTTGTGGACGGCAGATTCGTGGCTTCCAGGAAGGATATATCGCTTCGCTTCCGCGGCTCCTCCAATCAGCGTCTTATCGATATGAATAAGACGCGCGCCTGCGGTAAAATAACACTTTGGGATGAATAAAAACAAGAAAGAGAAGCCTTTGGGGTACCTACCGTAAAGCAGGAAAACGCATCATCTACATTGGTGGTGCGTTTTTGCTTTTCAACCTACAGTTGAAAAATCTCGTTTAGGAGGTTATTGTCAACAAATGAAGACTGTGATATAATTTAAGCACAAGGAAGGATCCGCCTTGAAATTCGGAGGTAAATTTATGAATATTGGAAACAAAATTAAAGAATTGAGAAAGCAACGCGGCATTACTCAAGAACAACTTGCGGATAGCATAGGTGTTTCCTTTCAAGCGGTTAGCAAATGGGAGAATAATATAGCTTTGCCTGATATCACGCTTGCTCCTGCTTTGGCAAGTTATTTTGGTGTATCTATGGACGTTCTTTTCGATTTCGATTTGCAGGAAATTGAAGATAAAGCATTTGCTATCGCAAAAGAAAGCTGGAAATATCGTAATTCCGATTGGGAAAAAGCACGTAATATTATTGATGAAGGACTGAAGACATATCCTGATAACGTTATTCTTTTGATTAACAGACTTTATGTTATGAGTAGCGAGGAAACCCCCGACGAGGTTATCGCTATCGCGTTGAAAATTATTGATCTTTCTAAAGACGAAGCAATAAAATATGATGCCTGTCAATTCTTGGCGTATGCGTACAAAGCAAAAGGGGAGTTTGAAAGTGCGCGAAAAGCAATCGATATCATTCCCGATATTCGTTTCTCGAATCAGAGATTGAAAGCGTCCATTTTGGAAGGAAAAGAGAAATGGGATGCGGCATGTCAAGAATTTAATGAATCTTTATATGCATTTATGTTTATCACTTATAGCATGGCAGAATGTTGCAATGAAAGAGGTGAATATAAAGAAGCTTTGGAATATTATGAGAATGCTTTGCGTGTACTCGATATTTACAAGGTAAAGGAAAGCTGGTATGGTTTCCGAGAAGGGTTCAATGAAGGAATAGCAGAGATAAAAGAAAAATTAAAATAAAAATTGCTTTTGTGCCCACAAAGGCAGTGCTTGTCAGGAAAATTGATAGACTTTCGGGGCGCGCTAAATAAGCCTTCCCCAGTGGGGGAAGGTGGCAGCCGAAGGCTGACGGATGAGGTGTCGTAAGCTCAAAGTAACTCCTCATCCACCGCTATCGCGGTCCCCCTTCTCCCACAGGAGAAGGCTATTTATCTCCCGACAGTACACCTATAAGGTGTAACACACTATACCTTGCGGAGCAAGGCGTGTGAAAAGGAGTACGAACAATCGTCCGTACTCCTTTTGTTTTTCGGCAGGCAAACCTGCTTTATGGTAGGTGCCCCTTTGGACTTCTCTTTTTTCATGTCGAGGTGATATGGTTACTTTGAGTATTATGGTACTTTTTAATAAAGTGACATGGGATGTTCAGCACTATCGCTTTACGTGACACGAGGCACACTTGTCAATAGAAGACCCGCGTTTGCCTATAGACAAGCGCGGGTCTTCTATTGGAGCAGGCGACGGGAATCGAACCCGCGTATTCGGCTTGGGAAGCGGACACTCTGCCATTGAGTTACGCCTGCAAAAAAAGCTCCGCGTAAGCGAAGCTTTTGGAGCTGGTGATGTGACTCGAACACACGACCTGCTGATTACGAATCAGCTGCACTACCGACTGTGCTACACCAGCAAAAACAGTAAATCGCTTAACTCCCAATCAAATTTACTAAAATATTTTACCATAGGTATTGCAATTTGTCAAGTAAAAATGTAAAATAAAAAAGGAGAAATATAAAAAATTTCCGAAATCCTTCGGGAAAGGAATAACAGATGAATTTAACTGATTTATCCTGCGTGAGGGATATCATGCATAGACACGGTATCGCACCGCAGAAAAGATATGGGCAGAACTTCCTGATAAATCCGACGGTCGTCTCTCGTATAGCAGATACGTGTGCCGATGAGAATGCCGGCGTTATTGAGATCGGTCCCGGGATAGGCACGCTCACGCGTGAGCTTTCGCCCAGATTCCGCAAGGTCGTGGCGCTGGAAATCGATACAAGTCTTATCCCTGTTCTCGAAGAGACGCTCGCAGACCTCGACAATGTCAAGGTCATCAATGCGGACGCAATGAAAATCAATCTTGCCGACCTTGTCAGAGAAGAATTTGCGGATATGCCCGTGTACGTCTGCGCCAATCTTCCGTATTACATAACGTCACCGATCGTGATGAGTCTGCTCGAAGCGGGCGGTATTTTTGAGGCTGTGACGGTCATGATACAGAAAGAGGTAGCGGACCGCTTCTGCGCTTCGGCGGGAAGCGCCGATTACGGCGCGATAACGCTTGCGGTAAACTATTATTCTGATGTGGAAAAATGTTTTAACGTAGCGCCGGGCAATTTTATGCCGCCGCCGAAGGTCACATCCTCCGTTATCAGGATGAATATACGTAAAGAGCCTCCGGTCTCTGTGCGTGATAAGGAAAATATGTTCCGCATGATACGCGCCGCCTTTACCTGCCGCAGAAAGACGCTGGTAAATGCGCTTTGCACTTCTTCGCCGAAATGCGGAAAGGAAGAGGTAATACATATCCTCACAAAGCTCGGTTATGACCCCAATATCCGCGGGGAAAGACTTTCTCTCTCCGATTATGCGCGCATTTCCGATGAACTGACGGTATAATGCCGCATACAATATCTTTGTAGCATGATTTGCGGAGGGCATATGAACGAAAAGCTCAATGATTTTTTGAATTATATAAAAGGAAAGCGTGTCGCTCTTCTCGGATTCGGCATCAGCAATTCCTCCATCGTGGATTTTCTTCTTGATGCAGGCGTATGTCTGACTGTGCGCGATAGAAAAGAAGATATTGCGGGCAGAGAGAAATATGAGGCGCGCGGGGTAAAATTCATAACGGGAGAAGCATATCTCTCGGGGATGGATGAGGATATTCTTTTCCGCTCGCCCGGAATACGCGCCGATATGGCGGAGATTGCCGAAGCCGTTTCGCGCGGAGCACTTCTCACGGGAGAGATGGAGACCTTTTGCGCGCTTTTTCCGGGAAAAATATATGCGGTGACGGGAAGCGACGGAAAGACCACTACGACCACGGTGATACATAAGATTCTCTCTGAGGAGTACAGGGATACGGACAGAAGGATTTATCTCGGCGGAAATATCGGTTTTCCATTGCTTGCCAAGATCAGGGAAGCGGGCGAAAAGGATATTGCCGTGCTGGAGCTTTCCAGCTTCCAGCTCTCGACGATGAATTTCTCGCCGCATGCCGCGGTCATGACGAATATAACGCCGAATCATCTGAATTGGCACAGGGATATGGCGGAATATATCGAATGCAAGAAGAATATTTTCTCACATATGACGGGCGGCAGGCTTGTCGTAAATGCCGCAAATGAGATAACGCGGGCTCTTGAAAATCCGCGCGGAGAGACCGTGCGTTTTTCCTCTGCGGGAAAGCCCGGCGGCAAGAGTGTATATTGTGAGGGAAGAGAGATATTTTACAGCGACGGCGAAAGAAAAGAGCGCATAATGAGCTTTGATGACATAAAGCTGCGCGGCATGCACAATGTCGAAAACTACATGGCGGCGATAGCCGCGCTGTACGGTGAGGTCTCACTTGACAGCATCCTTGCCGTCTCGCGTTCTTTTGCGGGAGTAAAGCACAGGATAGAGCTTGTTTCGGAGAGCGGCGGAATTAAATATTACAACAGCTCGATAGATACCAGCCCGACGAGGAGCATCGCCGCCCTCGTATCATTTGATGAGAAGCTCATCGTCATATGCGGCGGATACGATAAGCATATCCCGATCGAGCCGCTCATTCCCGTTCTGGCAGATAGGGCAAGGGCTGTCTTTACCACCGGTCAGACGGGGAGAGAGATCTGCGAAAAGTTGCGTGCATATACAGAGGATTCCGTAAAAAAGCCGAAGCATATAAGCTACACGGAGCGCTTTGACGATGCTGTCAAAGCCGCCTTTTCCTATGCTGAGACAGGGGATACCGTCATTCTCTCTCCGGCGGCGGCAAGCTTTGATTCATTTTCCAATTTCGAGGAACGCGGCGAGCGTTTCAGAGCACTGGTAAATGAACATATATCCAATAAAAACGAAAAATAAACGGAGGTAAAAATGGACACGAAGAAACTGCTTTTTGACATATGCTCGTGTATGAGCATATCCGGTTTTGAATATCAATGCGAAAAGAAACTGCGCGAGCTTGTGATGCCGTATTTTGACGAGTACATGGGCGACAAGGTCGGAAATCATATTTTTGTGAAAAGATCAAAGAAGAAAAATGCGCCGAAGCTGCTGATAGATACGCATTATGACGAGGTTGGTCTGATGGTAAAGGGAATCACAGACGAGGGCTTTTTGCGCGTCTGCTCGATAGGCGGTGTGGACGCGAGAATTTTCCCCGCGAGCGAGGTCACGGTCTATGCGGGCGAAAAAGAGATAGGCGGCGTTGTCTGCAAAAAGGCGCCGCATGCCCGCACGCCCGATGAGGCGGGTAAGCTGACCGCGGTGACGAATATGCTTGTCGATACCGGATATGCGAAGGCGGAGCTTGAGGAGATGGGAGTTGCAGTGGGGACACCGATCGGCATGGCAAAGAATTATGTTTCGCTCTCGGACGATATCGTGAGCGGACCGAGCTTTGACAATAAATCCTGCTGTGCCGCCGCCGTATATGCCGTCTCCATGCTCGGCGATTGCGGCTGTGATATTTTTCTTTCCATGTCGGCAAAGGAGGAGGTCGGACACCGAGCGGCTTCCAGCGCGGCGTATACGGTGGATCCCGATTACGCGATAGCGATAGATGTGGGGCTCGGTCTTGCCCCCGGCGCAGATAAGAAGAGTCATCCGAAGCTTGGAGACGGCGCATGCATTTCTCTTTCGGCGATACTGGACAGAAAATGGACGGAGAAAATAAGAGAGACAGCAAAGAAAAACGACATCCCGCTTCAGATTATCGTGGAGGCGTGCGGAACAGGCACGCATGCGGACGAGATAGAGGCTGTCCGTGCAGGGATACCTACGGCGCTTCTCAGTCTACCCATCAATTTCATGCACACGGGTGTCGAGACACTGTACATGAGCGATTTTGAGTCTATGGCAAAGCTCATCTGTGCCGTAGTCAATGATAATTTCGGAGGTGAAGAGAAATGACGGAATACGGATACCATCTGCTCGCAAAGCTCTCCGAAGTCTTTGCGCCCGCGGGCTGCGAGGAAGCCGTGCTTTCGGAAATCGAAGCCGAGATAAGCGCATACTGCGATGAGCTGCACCGTGACAGGGCGGGCAATCTGATCGCTTTGATAAAAGCGGAAAAGCCATGCGGCAAGCTGCTTTTCGCCGCGAATGCCGACGAGGTCGGCTTTATGATAACGGATACGGATGACGACGGCAGACTGTACATTACGCCGCTCGGCGCGATAGAAACGGATACGCTGTCGGGCAGGCAGGTGTATGTCGGCAATGAAGAGAAAACCGTCCTTGCCGTAGCATGTGCGAAGCCGATACATGATCAGTCGGGCGACGAAAGAACAAAGCCCACTCCTTGGGACAAGCTGTATATTCAGACGGGTGTCAAAAAGGGAGAAGAGCAGAGCATCAAGGCAGGGGACTTCGGCACATTTCGCGGAAATTTCGGCATGCTCGGGCACAATGTCAAGGGAAAAGCGCTCGATTCGAGAGCGCCGTGTACGGTTCTCTGTGAGATGATAAAGCGCATAAGGGAAGATAAGCTACCGCATGAAAACGACTTGTATTTTGCCTTTACCGTTCGCGGCAAGCTGAATCGCTCCGGTGCGGTGAATGCGGCGAGAGGTATCTCGGCTGACAAAACCGTGGTGCTGGAGCATGCTCCCGCCGCAGATATAAGCGAGATCCCGGAGCAGCTTGTCTGCGCAAGGCTCGGCTCGGGTGCCGTGCTTCCTCTCGCGGATATGAAAACGATATTTGCGGGTGACGATATGGCGGCACTGATGACGGAAGCAGAAGCCCGCGGAATAAAATATCAGATAAAAGGCGTTGTCACGGGAGCGGGAGATGCCGCATATTATCAGCGGGACGGCGGCGGGAAGACGGTGGCTCTTGCCATCCCGTGCCGCTACCCGAATACGGGTTCATGCGTGATAAATAAAGAAGATTACGATGCTGTGCTGGCGCTTTCGCTTGCACTTGTGAAATAAGGAGAATCATATGTTTGCTCAACTGAAAAAATTCATTCTTGCTTCCGGCGTTTCCGGAAATGAAAAAGGCATAAGCTCTGTCATAGCCGCCGATATAGCGCCCTATGTGGACGAGGTTTACAGCGATGCCATGGGGAATCTGATAGCACATAAGAAGGGAAGCTCGGAGAACGCGAAAAAGCTCATGTTTGCGGCGCATATGGACGAAATAGGCTTTATGGCAACATTTATAGACGAGAAGGGCTTTATCCGCGTATCAAAGATGGGCGGTATCAACTATGCCGCGGCGGCTTTTTCCTCCGTCGTATTCGATAACGGCACGCTCGGTGCACTTGTTCCCGACGGCAGGACAGCGCCCAAGGATTATCGCCCCGAGGTATTTTATGTCGATATCGGCGCAAAGGACAAAAAGGATGCCGAGCGCCGTGTCAAGATAGGAGATTTCTGTCGTGTTGTTCCGAGCCTGAATAAGCTCTGCGGCTCACGCGTATGCGGCAGACCGATAGATGACAGGATCGGCTGCTATATGCTCTTTGATACGGCAAAGGCGATGAAGTAATGCGAAAACGACACGTACTTTGTCTTTACCGTGCAGGAGGAGGTCGGTGTTCGCGGAGCCAAGACCTCTGCCTTCGAGATACAGCCCGATTATGCCGTTGCCGTTGATATAGGCGGATGCGGAGATACGCCGAACTGCAATCCCATGGCGATCGCCATGGGCAAGGGCGCGGCTATAAAACTCAAGGACGGCATGGTTATTTGTCATGAGAAGATGATATCGCTCATGAAGAATATCGCGAAAGAGAGAAAAATTCCTTATCAGCTCGAGATCCTCGAGAGCGGCGGCACGGATACCTGTATGCTTCAGCAGGCGGCAGGCGGCTGTATCGCGGGTGCTGTTTCCATGCCCACAAGATACGGACACAGCGGAGTCGAAATCATTGATATGAACGATGCAAAATCCGGAATCGCCATCATGGCGGGGCTTTGCGAAACGGTACTTGACTGAGGGGAGAAAAAATGCAGTTTTCCGATAAGATCTTAAGCCTTGCGGCGCAGGCTGAAAAGGAGCTTCGACCGCATTTCGACGAATTTGACCGCATAGCGTATGTCAATACCGCACGCGTGCTGGAGGCCTTCTCGGCACATAGAGTATCCGAGGCGATGTTTGCGCCCTCTACGGGATATGGCTATGGCGATATCGGCAGAGACGCGCTGGACGCGATATATGCCGACGTTTTCGGTGCGGAGGCGGCTTTTGTGCGCCACAATATCGTAAACGGCACGCAGGCGATAGCCATAGGACTTTTCGGTTTGCTCCGTCCGGGTGACGGCATGCTTTCCGTCACGGGGAAGCCTTATGATACCTTAAACGAGGTCATAGGCGCCGGTATGCAGAACGGCGACGGCTCGCTCGCCGATTTCGGTATAAAATACGATGACGTGAGTCTGCTCCCGAGCGGCGAAGTGGATTACCCGGGCATAGAAAAGAAGATCGCCGAATACGGCGGGGCTCTCAAGGTCATATTCATTCAGCGCTCCAAGGGATATATGAACCGTCCGACGCTTTCTTCGGCACAGATAGGCGATATCATCAAATTCGTCAAGGCACGGTGCGGCGCATATGTCGCCGTGGATAATTGCTATGGCGAATTCTGTGATGAATCCGAGCCGACGGCATACGGCGCAGACCTGATCATGGGTTCGCTGATAAAAAATCCCGGTGGCGGCATGGCGGAATGCGGCGGCTATATTGCCGGGACGAGGCGTGCGGTGGAGCTCGCCTCCTACAGGCAGACGACAGTCGGCATAGGCACGGAATGCGGTGCGACGATAGGGCAGAACAGAAATATGTTCAAGGGCTTTTTCTATGCGCCGCACACGGTGGCTCAGGCGAAGAAGACGGCGGCGCTCGCGGCATATATGTTTGATAAACTCGACTATGCGGTAGAGCCCTCATGGGGCGATGAACGCCATGATATCATCCAGACGGTGCGCCTCGGCACACCCGAGGGGCTTTGCGCTTTCTGCCGCGGTATTCAGTCGGGCTCGCCCGTCGATGCGAACGTCACGCCCGAGCCGTGGGATATGCCGGGATATACCGACAAGGTCATCATGGCGGCGGGGACGTTTGTTTCCGGAGCGTCAATAGAGCTTTCGGCAGACGGACCTCTTCGTGCACCGTATACGGCGTTTTTCCAAGGCGGTCTTACCTACGAGAGCGGCAAATATGCCATCATGACGGCGGCAGAGATGATTCTTGCGGAGAAATAAGCGATATTTTGAATAGGGGAGGCTCAGAAGCAGCCTCCTTTTTCTTTTTGAAAAATAATTTTTCTTTGCGATTTATTTTGACAAAATAGTACGCACCTTCTGTGTATAATAAAAGCATAGAAGACGATGCGGAGGCGGTTCATTTTGGAATACATATACGGCGATGTGCTGTTTGTGATAAATTTCAGCATGGATTTTCTCGCGCTTTACATATCGGGCAAGCTCATGCACCTGAAAATGAGCCGACTGCGGCTGATCCTTGCCGCCACAATAGGCGGTATATACGGCGTGGCGGCAGTGGCTTATCTTTCGGGCTTTGCGGAAAAGGCGGCTTCCGTCTTATTCGGAATAATAGTGTGCATGACAGCTCATTATCATAAGGATATAAGGAGATTCACTTCGGTTTTTGTACTTTTCTTCGGCGTCAGTCTTTTCATGGGCGGTGCCATGACTTTTATATATTCAAATCTCGGAAAATATAAAAGCTACATTCAGATCGGAGGTGCAATATACACCGTGCTGGACGATATACCGATATATGCTTTTGCGGCGATAGCCGCGGTGTCGGTTTTGCTTTCATGGACAGTCGGGAGGCTTTTCTCAAGAAAGAGGCTTTCTCATGCCTGCAAGGTAATCGTGGATTTCGGCGGGAAGAGAAGCGAGATAAGCTGTCTTGTGGACAGCGGAAATCTGCTTTGCGATCCGATAAGCGGAACGCCCGTCATGTTCATATCCGAAAAGGAGCTCGGCATCATTCCGAAGGCTTTGCATGAAGCACTTGAGGGCAAGACGGACGGACTTGATTTCGATCTCATAAGAAAACTGCGTTTTATCCCGGCATCAACCGTTGCCGGAAGCAGAATCATCGTTGCCGCGGTACCCGATACCGTATATATCAATACGGGCGGAGAAAATTATGAGGCAAAAAGGGTGTATATTTCAATAGACCGCGATGGCAATGATTTCGGCGGCTATGGCGGGATCGTTCCGCTTTCGCTCTGCACATAGGAGGTGCTTGCATGCTTTTTTATAAAATAAAACTTTTCTTTTCAAAGCTTTTCCTGCGTCTGAAGCTCAGGGGCGAAACACACTACATAGGGACTGCGGAAACTCTGCCGCCCCCGCTTTCTCCCGAGGAAGAGGAGGAAATACTCGGACTGCTCGATGAAAGCAGGGAAAACCGCCGTAAGCTCGTGGAGAGGAATCTCCGCCTCGGCGTATACATAGCGAAGAAATTTGAAAACACGGGCATAGGACTCGAGGATCTGATCTCCATAGGAACGATAGGGCTGATCAAGGCGGCGAATACTTTTCGTCCCGACAAAATAATCAAGTTGGCGACATATGCCTCCCGGTGTATCGAAAACGAGATACTGATGTACATACGGAAAAGCGGAAATATCAAAACAGAGCTTTCCTTTGACGAGCCGCTGAGTACGGATTGGGACGGAAATGAGCTGCTTCTCTCCGACGTTCTCGGTGATGACGAGGGCGTCGGCAAAAAGCTGGAGGATGAAGAGGACAAGAAGATAATAGCCGAGGCGATATCGGGACTCGGCGAGAGAGAGCGGGAGATCATAGAGCTTCGGTTCGGACTTAACGGCAAAAAGGAAAAGACTCAGAAAGAGGTGGCAGATATGCTCGGCATCTCACAATCTTACATTTCCCGTCTGGAGAAGAAGATCATAGACCGCTTAAGGAGCGAAATTGAGGGGAAAATCTGAAAAAATATCAAAAAAATCAAAAAAAGGTATTGCAATATTTGAGAATGTATGATAAAATGACAATTACTGCGATTATATTGTATTGTGAGGTGTAAACAATGAAAGAAGGAATCCATCCTAACTATGTTGACGCGACTGTAAGATGCGCGTGCGGCGAAGTTATAAATACAAAATCCACAAAAGGTGATTTCCGTGTTGAAATCTGCTCAAAATGTCATCCCTTCTTTACCGGCAAGCAGAAGTTTGTAGATGCCGGCGGACGTGTTGATAAGTTCAGAAAGCGTCTGGAAGGTAAGAAATAATTTTATATTATTTGCCTGATTGAGCGAGAGAAAGCGCCTGTTGCGTTTTTCTTTCGCTCTTTTTCTCTGAAAGGAAGTGATAATATGACGGAAAATATTCTGGGAAAAGAGAAAAAGAAAACAAAAGCCATTCTCGTTTCGCTTATTACTAAGGATATGAGCGAAAATGAAGCGGATATATCGCTCTGTGAGCTGGAGCGTCTCTGCGATACGGCGGGTGCAGAAGTCTTTGCGAAAATGATGCAGAATAAGGAAACGCCGGACCCGAGGACGTATATCGGAAAAGGCAAGGTGAGCGAGCTTTCCGAGCTATGTAAAAACAACGAGGTCAATACGGTGGTTTTCGACTGCGAGCTCTCGCCCTCACAGATACGTAATCTGGAGGACGATATCGGCGGTGAAGTCAGCGTGATAGACCGCAGTATGCTCATTCTCGATATTTTCGCTTTGCATGCGGTGACGGGCGAGGGCAAGCTTCAGGTAGAGCTGGCACAGCTTAAGTATACCGTTCCGCGTCTTGTCGGAAAAGGACTCGAGCTCTCGAGGCTCGGAGGCGGCGTCGGTACGAGAGGTCCCGGTGCGAGCAAACTGGAGACGGACAGGCGTCACGTCAAGCGCAGAATGGATATGCTCGAGGCACAGATTAAAGAATTGGCAAAATACCGCGAGATTCAGCGTGCCCAGCGAGACAGAAGCGGCATATTCAAATTTGCCGTTGCGGGATATACGAACGCGGGCAAGTCGACACTTCTCAACAGGCTGACGGATGCGGGTATCCTCTCCGAGGATAAGCTTTTTGCCACGCTGGACCCTACTACACGCAAATTCACGCTTCCTTCGGGAGAAGAAGTGCTCATAACGGATACGGTAGGCTTTATCCGCAATCTGCCGCACCATCTGATAAAGGCATTCAAGAGTACCTTTGAAGAGGTGTGCCATGCAGATGCCATTATCGTCATGGCAGATGCTTCCGACCCCGAGGCGGATTCTCAGCTGGCTGTGACGGAAAAGCTGATAGAAGAGCTTGGCGCAGGCGATAAGCCGATCATATACGTTTACAACAAGTGTGACAAGGGAATCGCCTGTCATCATGCTGCTCCCACGGAAAACAGCGTATATATTTCCGCGCTGACGGGAGACGGCATAGAGAAGTTGACGGACAAGCTCGAGAGTATTGCCTCGGACGGCAAAAAGCTCTGCATTTTCGAAATACCGAATGACAAGATCGGCTTGATAAATTCCATTTACGCGAATGCTGCCGTACAAAATGTCGAGTACGGCGAGAACGGCGCCTTGGTCAGTGCCGTGGCTGATAAAAAAGCACGGGGCATGTTTGAAAAATACAGGAAAGAATAAAGGCAGGAGAGGGCATGAAGGGAGAAATGACCACGGTGGCACGCGCGGCAAGCGCGGAGTTCACAGAGAAGAGAAGTGTTTTCATCGGTCATACGGCGAGCGTTTCCGATGCGGCGGCGGCAGAGGCTTTTATCGCCTCCGTGAAGAAGAAATACAGCGATGCGCGCCATAATGTTTGGGCATATCTTCTGCGTGACGGTGCCATGCGCTACAGCGACGACGGCGAACCGCAGGGAACAGGCGGTGTTCCCGTTCTCGAGGTGCTGAAAAAGAGCGGACTCTGCAATATTGCAGTCGTTGTCACCCGATATTTCGGCGGGATACTGCTCGGAGCGGGAGGTCTTTCCCGCGCCTATTCCAAGGCGGCAACGATGGCGATAGCCGAAGCAGGGACGGTGACATACAGTCTTTTTACCGAATGTTTGCTCTCGTGTGATTACGGAGAATATCGCAAATTACTGTATGAAATGGAAAAGTTTGATATAATAATAGATAATACGGTGTTTGAAAACGATGTGAAAATATATTTTTCCGTAAACAAAAATGAAGCCGAGAAATTGATTTCACAGATTTCAGCCTCCACAAATGCCAAAAGAAATGCCGAGATTATCGGCGAACGCTTCGACATACCGAAAAAACAGGCATAAAATCGAATTTTTTTGCGAAAAAAGCAGGAAAATCCGCACCTTCTGCGTATATTATCATTGTAAAAGAACGAATGCGTTTATTTTGCCCCCGAAAAGGTAAAATGAACTTGTCATTCTTGCCTTTTATTTTTACGATAAAAAACAGGAGGTGCGGAATTTTTGACTATAGCGGAACAGAATATGGAAATGGAGCACAAAACGCTTTCACGTTATGCCTGCCTCAGCGAAAATTCGCGCGGAAGAGAAATTCCGATAGCACCGTGTGATGTTCGCACGGTCTTTCAGAGGGACAGGGACAGGATCGTTCATGCGAAATCCTTTCGCCGACTTATGCATAAAACGCAGGTATTTCTTTCGCCTGAGGACGACCATTACAGAACGCGCCTGACACATACGCTTGAGGTAACGCAGATTGCTAAGACGATAGCGCGCGGTCTGCGGCTCAATGAGGACCTCTGCGAGGCGGCGGCGCTCGGGCATGACCTCGGACATACGCCCTTCGGCCATGCGGGGGAGAGAGTTCTTCAGGAGAATTTTTCGCCGGATTTCACGCATTACAAGCAGAGTCTGCGCGTTGTCGAAAAGCTGGAAAACGGCGGTCAGGGGCTTAATCTCACCTTTGAGGTGCGCGACGGCATACTGCACCATTCCGGCTCGATCATTGCTCCTTCCGGTGCCGCTACGCTGGAGGGGTCTGTAGTAAAATTTTCCGACAAAATAGCTTATATCAATCATGATATAGACGACGCAATACGCGGAAGGATACTTTCCGAAAGTGATATTCCGCGTGAACTCTCGGAGGTACTCGGCTTTACCCATTCGCAGAGAATAGCAACTATGGTGAAGGATCTGATCTACCACAGCGAGGATAAACCCGAGATTTCCATGTCACCGGAGGTCCTCGACGCCACGCTGAAGCTGCGTGATTTTCTGAATGAAAATGTTTATATCAATCCCGCGGCAAAATCCGAGGAAGTCCATGCGATGGATATGCTGGCAAGGCTGTATGAATATCTTGTGAAAAATCCGGACAAAATGCCGTCGGAATTTCTGCGCGATGACGGTGACAGCATAGAACGCAAGGTCGCCGACTATATAGCGGGAATGACGGACAGATATGCGATCAATCTTTTCGAAGATCTGTTTATACCGAAGCTCTGGAAGTTGAAATAATGCGGTTCTCCGTGAATCAACAGTAAAGGAGGTGGGCGATTGAAATTCACACCCGGCTTCATAGAAGAGGTCAAATACAGAAATCCCATAGAGTCGGTCGTTTCGTCATACGTGAATCTCAAGCGTGCCGGCTCCAATATGACGGGGCTCTGCCCCTTTCATAACGAGAAAACGCCTTCATTTTTCGTTTTCAACAATACCGAAACATATCATTGCTTCGGATGCGGTGCCGGAGGCGATGTCATCACCTTCATCATGAGCGCCGAAAATCTCGATTATCCGTCTGCGGTGGAATTTCTCTGCAAGCGTGCCGGAATGGAGATGCCGGCGGAGAGCGGCTCGGAAAAAAGCGAGCTTGCCCTGAGGGCGCGGATATATGCACTGAATAAAGAAGCGGCGCGATTTTTTCATAAGATGCTTTTTGCGCCCGAAAGCGAGGCGGCAAGGAAATATCTCGAGATGAGAAAGGTCACTTCCGCGGCGATAAAAGCCTTTGGGCTCGGTTATGCGCCCAAAACCTTTGATACGCTCAGAAAGCATATGCTTTCCGAGGGCTTCACCGATGAGGAGCTGAAGATCGCTTTTCTATGCGGCAAAAGCGAGAAAAACGGAAAGACACACTACTTCGACTACTTCCGCGGGAGAATTATATTCCCGATCATCGATAATTTTCATAATGTCATTGCTTTCGGTGGCAGAGCAATGGATGATGACGGGCCGAAATATCTGAATACCTCGGATACGCCTGTTTTCAAAAAGAGCAGAAACCTTTTTGCCCTGAATATAGCGCGCACCTGCTGCTCGGAATATATGATACTCTGCGAGGGGTATATGGACGTCATAGCGATGCATATGGGCGGCTTCACGAATGCCGTCGCCACGCTCGGCACGGCACTCACTCCCGAACAGGCACGTATCATGGCGAAATATACGAAATCGGTCGTCGTTTCCTATGACAGCGATGAGGCGGGAACAACGGCGGCAAAGCGCGCCATTCCGATTTTGACAAAGGCGGGACTTGACGTTCGCGTGCTTCAGATGAGAGGAGCAAAAGACCCCGATGAATACATAAAGAAATACGGAGCCGATAAATTCCGCCGTCTGATAGAGGGCAGTGCGGGCAAGCTCGATTTTCTCTGCGAGAGCGTGCTGAAAAAGTACAATATCCTGATCCCCGAGGAAAAGGTCGCGGCGGCAAAGGAGCTTTGCGGTATAGCCGCAGATATCTATTCCGATGTGGAACGGGACGTTTATATTTCCCGTATAGCGGAAAAGCTGTCGCTTCCCGTCGATACCGTAAGAAACGATGTAAAACGCATACGCTTCGGCAGAGAGATGCAGGAAAAGAACGAAGAAAAGCGGAAAATAATAGAGCAATCACTCGGTTACGGTGACCGCGTGAATAAAGATTATATCCGAAATGCCAAGGCGGCGAAGGCAGAGGAAACGATACTCGGCATACTGCTCCTCATGCCGGAGTATATAAGCGAAATAAAAGCGGGCAGAATATCACTCGTCGCCGATGATTTCGTGACAGAGTTCAACAGGCGCGTTTTCAACGAGCTTATTTCGGGAGAAGAGCCGCCGGGCTTGGGGATACTCGGCGAGAAATTCTCACCGGAGGAAATGGCGCGCATCGTCAAAATGCAGACGTCGCGCAGTCTGCTCAAGCAGAATGATACAGCCGTGATAAACGAAAGCATAAAGACATTACGCACGGAAAAAGAGGACAACCGATCCGATGCGGATCTGGACGATACCTTAAATATACTTAAGCGCAAAAAGACGCATGTACCAAACGGAGGAAAATAAATGGAAAACTACATCGAAACAGTCACTTTGGATGTCAATGACAACGGGGAGACAGCAACGGAGGCGGCTTCGGAGACGGCAGAGACGGCTGAAAAGACAGAAAAGTCCGTCAGAACGGCAAAATCCGCCACGGCCGCGAAGGAAGAGAAAGCGGCGAGAGACGAAGAAATGTCGGAATCCGAGAAGAACGCGGACGGACATCTTGCAGGAGACAAAGAGGCAGGCGGCAAGTCCCAAAAGAACGAAATGCAGGAGCTTATCGAGCGCGCAAAGGCGAAAGGCTCGGTTTCGAGCAGCGAGATAATGACCGCCATCGGCGATGACTATGATATAGATGCCATGGACAAGCTCTATGAAACGCTCGAGACGATGGGCGTGGATATTACCGAATGCTTTGATGACGTTGATGATATAGCGGATGAGGATATCGAAAATGATATCGAAACCTATGAAAGCGCCGAAAATATGGAGCAGATCCTCGCCCAGGAGGGACTTGCCATAGATGACCCCGTCAAGATGTACCTCAAGGAAATAGGCAAGGTACCGCTTCTCGATCCCGAGCGCGAGCAGGAGCTCTCCAAGAGAATGTCCGAGGGCGATGAGGCGGCAAAGCAGGAGCTTGTGGAGGCAAACCTCCGTCTTGTTGTCAGCATAGCAAAGCGCTATCTCGGAAAGGGACTTTTCTTCCTCGACCTCATTCAGGAGGGTAACCTCGGTCTGATGAAGGCTGTTTCTAAATTCGACTATACCAAGGGCTACAAATTCTCGACATATGCGACGTGGTGGATCCGTCAGGCGATCACGAGAGCCATAGCAGACCAGGCGAGAACGATACGCATTCCTGTCCATATGGTGGAAACGATCCATAAGGTGACGAAGGTTTCGCGCCAGATGCTTCAGGAGGAGGGCAGAGAGTGCTCTCCCGACGAAATAGCGAAGAAGATGGGCATGAGTCCCGAAAAGGTGCGCGAGATCATTAAAATAGCGCAGGATCCCATCTCGCTCGAAACGCCCGTAGGCGAAGAGGAGGACAGCCATATAGGAGATTTCATAGAGGACGATACCTCTCCCGCACCCGCGGAGGCAACCTCCTATACGCTTCTGCGCGAGCAGTTAAGCGAGGTCCTTCATACGCTTACCCCGCGTGAGGAGAGCGTGCTTCGTCTCCGTTTCGGTCTTGAGGACGGAAGAACACGCACTCTCGAAGAGGTGGGTCAGCAGTTCAATATTACCCGTGAGCGCATAAGACAGATAGAGGCAAAAGCACTGCGCAAGCTGCGTCATCCGAGTCGTTCGAAGAAACTCAGGGATTATCTTGATTGATACTTTGACTCATATTTTTCATACCGCGCTTTTGTTATGTTTATTCGATAGTGTAATATATATAATAATACGGCGCTTGTTTTGGAGATTTTACACATTGACATAATTGCTCTTTTGATGTAAAATAAAATAGATAAAATACGGGGAGTTTTTCTCCGATAAAAATTGCAAGAAATCATACCCGGAGGTATATCATGCTTAAGAAAATCATGAGTTTGGTACTTTGCGCCGTAATGCTCATCGGCACCGCACTTTTTACAGCTTGCGGAGATTATGTTGAACCCGAAGAGAACGGCACGATACCGACAACTCTCAGCATAGTCGGCATCACCGAAGAGGCAACAAAAGAGGAGGACATCCGCGCTGTTGAGGCGGCGATCAATAAGATCACCAAGGCGAGATATAAGATTGCGATAGATCTTACACTTGTCACTGAAGATGAATACTACGATCTCGTAGAAGAGAGAGTAAAGACCGCAGAATATTACAAGAATGTTGATGCGGCCATTCTCAATTATAACAACTACATGAAGCAGAAGGCGGAAAGTGCCGCCGCTGCCATCCAGAGCAGTAAAAATTCAAAGAAAAAATGGGTAAAGACGATACAGACCGTTGCAGCCGAGACGCTCGATACAAGACCTGTATATACTGCCGAGGAAACGACGGTTTATCCGGACGGAACCATAGAGACGGTTTATCCGGAAGCCGCTTCTCCCATAGATATCGTAATGATTTCGGGCAGAGAGATGTATGATAAGTTTGACAGCATGGATCTTCTTGCATCCGTCAAATCTTCTCTGAGCACAAATCCGAAGCTCAAGCAGTATATCTACCCGACTTTCTTTACAGAGCTTGAGAATGTTACAGGCGACGTAAAGGCCATACCGAACAACAACCTTCTGGCAAATTACAAGTACCTTGTTGTGGACAAGGAGCTTGCGGACAAGTACGGATACAATATTGCTGCTTTTTCCGACTATGAGGATCTTGCTGATTTTCTTGAGAAGGTAAAGGCCGGTGAAAGTGATGTCGTTCCTTTCGCGGAGCAGCCGGATGCTCTCGGAATTTTCTATGCTTTTTCCGAGGATATAGCCATAGGTACTTATTTCAATCCCATTCACGGGTATGATGTGGAAGAGGGAACGACCTTTACTGTTTCAAATCTTTTTGATGTTCCGCAGTATACAAAGTATCTCAAGACAATGGAAACATTTACGGAGAAGGGCTACTTCTCCGGATCTTCCGATAAATTTGCCGTCAAGGTCATCACAGGCGATGCTTCCGTAGAAGCGCTTTACGGCGGCGATGACGGTGATTACTACGTAAAGGTAATTCAAAATCCTTTTGTAAACGAGGAGATCCTTTTCAAGGGAATGCTTGCCGTTACAAATTACGCTTCCAATTATGAGAGAGCACTTTCCATCATAGAGATGATCAATACCGACTCGCAGATAAAGAATCTTCTCCAGTACGGCATAGAAGGCAAGAACTATAAGGTTAATAACGACGGCACGATAACACGTCTCGATCATGACTACATGATGGATAACAATCTCACGGGTAACGTTTATATGGGCTATCCCGAGGAAGGCATGTCTGCTGACACATGGGAGTATGTAAAGCAGACAAACCTTGATTCCGCTGCAGCTCCGTTCCTTATTTATGATATCACCGATGCGAAGATAGATGCTTTGATGGATTCCATCATCAAGCGAGCCATCATGAACGAGGCGCTGGCTCCTCAGAATATCAACTATACGACGTATGCAGATGCGCAGGGAACTGCTGACGGTGACAAGTACCACAAAGCCTTCCGCGAGAGCAATGCGGAATTTTTCAAGCAGAAGCTTGCGGAAGCCGGTGTAAGAGCTGATTCTATCAATGATGTTTTCAGAAATCTTACGCATAAGATATATACTGTTGATTGGTATGAGACGACATATGTCAATTATGTAAAGGCAGAAAAGTTCAGCAATATCAGCACGGAAAGAGGTATCGACGCGCTGATAAAACAAGAAATCGCTTCCGTTGTCGGATATGTTTACAGCAAGGAAGAGAGCAAGTCCAATTCCTTCGAGGCATTCCGCGAGAATGCTCAGGATTACTATTCCAATATCGAGCACCTCAGGATCATGACAAAGCTTACGATATTCAAGGATATGAGCGAGGAAGAGCTTGAACGCTACGATAATCTTTCCAATACCGATTTCGAGCAGGCTGTATTCGAATACGTAAAGCAGAACTATATCGAAGAAAACAATATCACCGATGAAACATATGACAAGCTGATCAAGGACTTTATCTCAAGCGGACTCACGCAGACAGATAATCTGACAAAGCAGACTTATACGGTTTCATGGGAACTTTATCAGGAAACAAAGGCCTCTGCCGTCGTATTCCAGGAGGCTGCAGAAAAGCTGAAAACATATTACAGCGAGCTGCTCCTTTCCAAGTACAATCAGCAGCAGATCGATGCCATGGACGCTCTTGAGCTTTGCGATACGGTACACACGCTTCTCTATACCAATTATCTCTCCGAAAACGGAACGACAAAGAAGTATTTTGAAGATGAGCTCAAGGATATCATCGCCGCTCCGACAGGTCTCTCCTATATGGAAATGATATCAAAGAGAGCCGACTCGATCACGTTTGGCGGTTATATGTCCAAGATCAGAAGCAAGTACAAGTCTGTTATTGTAGATGCATACTCTCTCGAGGAGTACAAGGCAGGCACCGATGCTATCTCCAATGATGAAGTCATCGAGACGATACTTGCGTCCCTCATTGAAGAGCGCACGGGAATTTATGCAGCAATGCGCGATGTGATGGGCATGAGCGAATCCGAATACAAGGAAGCAAGTGCCGATATGGAAAACTTCAAGAGCTATGCACGCAAGATGCGCGATAATGCTTATTACACGCTTGCAACAGAATATACCGCAGCCGAGATCGATGCTTTCAATCTCAACGATGTAGACAGCATCGTATACGATATCATGTACAGAACGGGCTTCTATACGAATGTTATGGCACAGTATGTCGGTAAGGAACTCGGCGGACGCAGCGGCTATATGAATGCAAAGAGTAAATCCGTTAATTATACGACAGCTATGAACAAGCTCATTGCAAGATATGAAAATGAGTTCCGTGCAGTCGGATATACCATGACGGAGATACGCAGTATGAACCCTGAGGATGTTGAAGATATCATTTACAACATTCTCCATGACAAGTACACGGCACAATTCACCAATATTGAGACCATTCTTAAGGACGCATGTGCTGATTATATTGCTGAGCTTGCGACGACAACCGACGTGGCACAGCTTTGCGAAGAGGCTGCAAAGGAGCTTAATGACAATGGTATTTTCCGTTCCGTTGTGGAAACTCTCGCAAGTGAGCTCAAGGATAAGCTTGCTTCTCTGAATGCATAAGGGAAATCAAAAGACAAGACCGCCCGAGACGAGCGGGCATTGTAAAAAATAATATTGTGCGAGAATACCGCCCGGACGAAAAGTTCGGGCGGCACTCGTATCAAGAAAGAATTTTCAGGTTCTGTGCTATACTTTATTTTCATGAAGAGCGAGACAGAGATTGATGCACATAGGAGGTTATGAATGAAACGATTGGTTATATACGTTCATGGCAAAGGAGGAAATGCGGCAGAAGCAAAACATTATCAGCCTCTTTTTCCCGACAGTGACGTGGTTGGTTTTGACTACCGATCGCAAAATCCATGGGAAGCGAAAATCGAGTTCTCACGTCTTTTCGATCTGGAGAGCGAGGGATATGATTCCGTTATTTTGATTGCCAACAGCATCGGAGCATTTTTCTCGATGAACGCTCTTGCCGAAAAGAAGATCGATCAAGCCATGTTTATTTCGCCCATCGTGAATATGGAAAAGCTGATTGAGGATATGATGATGTGGGCGGGTGTGACGGAGGATGAGCTGCGACAAAAAAGGGAGATTCCCACGGAGCTTGGTGATACCTTATCCTGGGAGTATCTGTGCTACGTGCGAGAGCATCCTGTGGAATGGTGTATTCCTACCTGCATTTTATATGGCGGAAAGGATAGCCTGACCGCAGCAGCGACCGTATACGCCTTTGCAGAGCAGATCGGTGCGTCTCTCACCGTGATGAAGGATGGGGAGCATTGGTTCCATACGGATGAACAAATGCGTTTTCTGGACGATTGGATACGCAATTCCATGCGGTAACTACGTGCGGAGTGAGTGCTGATACCGGTAGCGCAGGAGAGCTTTTTCCTGTAATCTCCGAATTTTTGTTATAAATAAAAACAGCGCCGACAGACGTCGGCGCTGTTTTGCAATATCCGATATTCTCTTGCTATATCAAATCAAAATTCAAGTCTTTCTTCGATATAGGGAACAAGGTCTTCTATCTTTATGCGAACCTGCTCCATGGTATCGCGGTCGCGGACGGTTACACAGCCGTCCGTTTCCGAATCAAAATCATATGTGATGCAGAAGGGGGTGCCTATCTCATCCTCGCGGCGGTAGCGCTTGCCGATAGAGCCGGACTCATCATAATCGACAGGGAAATGCTTGGCGAGCATATTGTGAATTTCCATGGCCTTGTCACCGAGCTTTTTTGAGAGCGGCAGAACGGCTGCCTTGAAGGGAGCAAGTGCAGGATGGAAGTGAAGGACTGTACGCACATCGCCTTCGCCGATCGTTTCTTCGTCATAAGCCTCTGTGAGAAATGCGAGGAAAGAACGCTCAACGCCGAGACTGGGCTCTACTACGTAGGGAATATAGCGTGTATTCTTTTCGGGATCGAAATACGTGAGATCCTTACCCGACGTATTCTGATGCTGAGTGAGGTCATAATCTGTGCGGTCTGCAACGCCCCAAAGCTCGCCCCAGCCGAACGGGAAGAGAAATTCAAAGTCGGTGGTAGCCTTGGAATAGAAGCAAAGCTCCTCGGGAGAATGATCACGCAGACGCAGATTTTCTTCTTTGATGCCGAGGCTGAGAAGCCAATTCTTGCAGAAGGAACGCCAATAGGAGAACCACTCGAGATCCGTATCGGGCTCGCAGAAAAATTCAAGTTCCATCTGCTCAAATTCACGGACGCGGAAAATAAAGTTTCCGGGAGTTATCTCGTTTCTGAAGGATTTACCGATCTGACCGATACCGAAAGGCAGTTTTTTGCGCGTCGTGCGCTGGACATTGGCAAAGTTTACGAAGATGCCCTGCGCCGTTTCGGGACGGAGATAAACCGTATTTTTGGCATCCTCGGTTACACCCTGGAATGTCTTGAACATCAGGTTAAACTGACGGATATCCGTGAAATTGTGCTTGCCGCATGTCGGGCAGGGAACATTGTTTTCTTCGATGAAGTTTTTCATCTCTTCTTGGGTGAAAGCATCGATGGGCTTGTCAAGAACCTTGCCCGTTTCCTCGCAGAAATCCTCGATGAGCTTGTCTGCACGGAAGCGCTCCTTGCATTCGCGGCAGTCCATGAGCGGATCGGAGAAGCCGCCGAGATGGCCGGATGCCACCCATGTCTGCGGATTCATGAGGATAGCCGCATCAAGACCTACGTTATAAGGGCTCTCGGTGACGAACTTCTTCCACCATGCCTTTTTGATATTGTTTTTCAGCTCTGCGCCGAGAGGACCGTAATCCCATGTATTTGCAAGACCGCCGTAAATTTCGGAGCCTGCAAAAACAAAGCCGCGATTCTTACAGAGAGCTACAAGCTTGTCCATTGTCTTTTCCGTGTTTTTCATAGTTAGTTATCCTTTGTTTCTTCTTTAGAATTTTTATTTTTCATCATGTCCATATAATCCTGCAGGATTATTTGTGCCGCCAGAGAATCGACTGTATCACGGTGATCCTTTGTCTTGATTCCGGATTCACGCAGATACATATGCGCCATGATCGTTGTACATCGCTCGTCATAGAGCGTGACGGGAATATCGGCATATTCACCTATAGCTGCGGCAAAGGCTTGCGCAGCCTGCGCTTTTTCGCCGAGAGAGCCGTCCATATTAACAGGCTTGCCTACCACGATCAGACTTATACCGAGCTCCTTTGCTTTCGCGGCGATCTCTTTTGCGGCTTTTTCGGGATGATAGCTTTTGATATTTCCGATGCCGTGCGCATACATGCCGAGGTCATCCGAGACGGCAAGTCCTGTTCTTGCGGCGCCGAAATCAACGCCGAGTATTTTTTCTGCCATATATATCTCCCGTATCAGAAGCCGTTGCGATTGAGATCGATCTTATTTTCGGCTATATATTTGTCGATATCGGACTTACTGGGGATATATTCGAGATTGCCGTTTGCCGCACGGGCAAGAAGCGATACGATCTGTGCATATCTTGCGGCACGGACCGGATGACGGCTCTTGAAAAATTCATATGCGAATGCGCCGATATAGATGGGGGAGAAAAACTCCTTGCCTTCCGAAGCGGTTTTCAGAGTATATGGCGCTTCGGCATACTCGTATGTATTGCCGTCATAAACAAATGACGTGCCCTTTTTGTTGATCACATAGAATTTTGCCTTTATCTTAGCGGAAAGCGAAATGATGGCGCGTACGGCCTTATCGGCGGTATCCGGGAAAAATCCCGTGAGAGCATATACCTCATCTTCCGAGATGATGAGCGTCTTGATATTTTTCAGGCTTTCAAGCGGGAGCTTCGACGTATGCGTATTGTACTCGAGAATAAGGTCGAGATTCTGCTCACACGCACGATTCAGTGCATAAACGGCGAGATCTTCATATTCCGTGCGCTTGACGATATGAATACGCTTTTCTTCCGTATCGTTTTTTTCTTCGGAGAGGTCGTCCTCTATGGAGATCTCTTCTTCTACCTCATGTGCCACGAGCAGAGGCTCCTGCGGAACGATCATTGCATCCGGATAGGCGGCAAGCGCATTATCGATATCCTCCTTGGAAATGAGCTCACCTACACCGCGCGAAACGTAGTCTGTATGTCCGCCGAGGTCATCGTACAGCGTGACGCTCATACCTGTCTGATAGCCTTGAACTGTTTCTATATTTTCGGTTATTATCCCGCACTTCTCATAATAACGCAGGAGTCTTTCGCCGTTTGTGTCGGCTCCGAGCTTCGTGCAGAAGGCACATGATCCGCCGAGCTTAGCTATAGAGATCGCTGTGGAAACGCTCTGACCGAAAGCATGAAAACGGTAAGCACCGCCCTCGACGGTATTATCCGTCTTTTTCTTCGGATCTATTTTCATGCGCAGGTTCATGTAGCTGTTTCCTATCACGAGAATTTTCTTATCCATAATAAAACGCCGTCCTTACTTGATTTATAAAATATATTTTATCATATTTACACAAACTTGTAAATAGATATTTAAGTAAAAAGCCGATATTTTTCGGAAAAAACGGGTTCAGCTTTTAAAAAGCTTGCGAGCGAGGGGCAAAAGCACGGCACCGACCATATTTCCCGCCGTTATCACGGCAAGGCAGAGAAGGCTCTGTCCGTTTACCATACGGGCGGCGCAGAAATAAAACATATCCGCTACGCAGTGCTCGAATCCGCAGAGAATGAATATCGATATGGATAGGAAAAGAGTAATGTATTTTCCGACGTCATGCGGTATATTCTTATACCCGTCCACGCCGAGAAACATGAGCAGATTGCAGAATATGCCAAGCACGAAAAGGCTCACAAGGCTGTCATCGAGCCGGGCTTGCGTGAAGGCGACGGCAGTCTCGTACACGGACATGCGAGTCAGATTCGTCAGAGCGGCGACAAGCCATGTTCCCGCAAAGTTGCCTATCCATGTTATCGCAAGGATTATAAGATATGACGGCGGATTATCGAAGATATAGCCGTCCTTCCCCGTAAAAAGAAAGAACCCGCAGGTGACCACCATAAAAAGTGCGAAAGTAAAGAGAAGTGCGCCGAGATTCTTATCGCTTATACGGCAGTACATGAATCCGGCTATACCCACGCATATGCCGGCAAAAACAGCTTTGATAAAAGCAGAGACGTATTTCATTTTATTCCTCCCGATGATGCTTTCGATGTCAATATTTTATCATGGCGTATCGTTTTTGTCAATATAAGCGAAAAAAAGGAAAAAGCGTTATTTTTTGCTTGCAAAAAGAGTGAAAATGTGATATTATATATAACGATAAAAATTTTTGTCGGAGGCAACATGAAAGATATATTGTTGATATGTCACCATTTTAATATAGCAGGAACCCCTATCGACGGCGTGGCAATCACGGAGGGGCTCATAAACCATACATACAAAATCACGACGGATGCCGGGAAAAGGTATATTCTTCAGAGGATAAATACCAATGTTTTCAAAAATCCCGATGAGCTTATGCAGAATATAGAAAATGTATGCAAATATATTTCTGCGCATGTGGAAGATCCCGAGCGCGAGTCAATGACAGTCATAAGAACGCGGGACGGCAGACCCTATTACCGATCGGAGAGCGGTGGCTGCTGGCGCGTATACAACTATATCGAGGGCGCAAGATCCATTCAGGCGGCGGAAAACGAGCTCTCGCTCTACTATGCGGCAAAAGCATTCGGAAACTTTCAGCGTTTACTTGGCGATTACGATGCGTCGACGCTTTTTGAAACGATACCGAATTTTCATAATACCGTAAGCCGTTTTGCGGATTTCAAGACCGCCGTGGCAAATGCTTCTCCCGAGAGAAGAGCGGAATGCGAAAAGGAGATAGAGCAGATATATGCGTTGGAGCCCTATGCTCACATGATCGTGGACGGACTTTCAGACGGCAAGCTGCCGCTTCGCGTTACACACAATGATACGAAGCTCAATAACGTCATGCTTGACGAGGTGACCGGCGAGGGTGTCTGCGTGATCGATCTCGATACCGTTATGCCCGGTTCACTCCTTTATGATTTCGGTGACGGTGTGCGTTTTGCCGCATGCAACAGCGCAGAGGACGAGCGCGACCTCTCAAAGGTATATCACAGACTTGATCTTTTCGAGCAGTATACCCGCGGTTTCCTTGAGGGCATCGGAGAGAACATAACCGAAAATGAGCGCGATATGCTTCCTGTTTCGGTAGTTATCCTCACCTACGAGCTGGTTCTTCGCTTCCTCGGAGACTATCTGAACGGCGACGTTTATTTTAAAGTTGCCGAGGGCAGACCGAAGCATAATCTTGAGCGCGCACGCGCACAGCTGAAGCTCACGCTCGATACGATATCCAAGCTTGATGAGATGAAAAAAATTGTTGAAAAGTATTCAAAATAATGGTATATGGGATAGAAAAAAGGCTGCGGCATAGGGTGTTACTCTAAAGGACCGTTTTACCTACCGCCAGAAAAAGCAGAAACCGCAGATTGATTTTCTGCGGTTTTGTGATATAATAGGAAGTGTGATTCAGACCATACATAAAGGAATTTTGATACGATAAGATCGAACGATAAATAAGAATTTGCAGGGGAATTGCATGAGAACAAGAAAGGTTGTTGTAACCATTTAGGAGGAACTGCAATGAAGAAACACGTACTATTTTTACTTTTTATATTATGGAGCCTTGTGCTGATCTCCTGTGCCGGTCAAGACGCAGATCAAGACACGGAGCAAGCATCTGAAGGGCTCGAAATGAAGCTTTCCGAAGATGGTACCTACTACGAGGTATCGGGAATTGGTGACTGCAAAGATTCCCATATCGTCATTCCAAGCAAATACAAGGACATCCCTGTTACAAGAATCGGAGATATGGCTTTCTCAGTTTGCGATATCGAAAGCATCGTCCTTCCCGACACTGTCACAATGATCGGGGATGGCGCATTCCTGAATTGCGCCATCGCAAGCATCATCCTCCCCGACACTCTCACAAGAATCGGGGATCGTGCATTTTATTTGTGCCATCAACTCGAAGAGATCAACATTCCGAATTCCGTTACCCACATTGGCGAGCAGGCATTTGAAGAATGTACTTCGCTGACAAGTGTGACCATCCCCGCCTCAGTCACAAGCATCGGCGAGCAAGCCTTCTACCATTGCGATCAGCTAAACTCCGCAGAGCTTCTCTGCACGAAGGCAGACATAGGGGAAAGCGTGTTCGGGCATTGCTATGCGCTCCTTCAAGTCAAGTTTGCGGATGGCTTTACGCATATTCCCATTCGTATATTTGAATATTGTACCCAACTGAATGACGTAGATCTGCCCGATTCCCCGATCGATATCGGCGAATATGCATTCGCATATTGCGAGGCGTTGGAAAGCATCACCATTCCCGAATCGGTCACCACCATTGAAAACTGCGCTTTCAGTAATTGCAAAAGCCTTAAGAGCATCACCTTGCCGGATTCCGTAACCGAATTGGGAACGACTATTTTTCTCGAATGCTCCGCATTGCAAAGCGTCAAGCTCGGCAACTCCGTTCCCTATATCAGCGCAGGGCTTTTCTCCTATTGCACCTCGCTGACGAGCGTGAATATTCCCAACTCCGCAACACGGATCGATGGAGAAGCTTTTCAATACTGCACGTCACTCTCTACGCTTGACATTCCGGATTCCGTGCAGAGCATAGGCGTCGGCGCGTTTTGGGAGTGTATCTCGCTGCAAAGTATTGTCATTCCTCCATCTGTGACCGTGATCGAGCGCAATACGTTCTATTGGTGTGCTGACTTGACCGAGATCACGATCCCCGTTTCGGTAAAAGCGATCGATGAACTCGCATTTTGGTCCTGCGACGCCTTGGCTACGGTCTACTATGGAGGGGATCTTGCGGATTGGATGCGCATTTCCATAAACGAGTCCTACGCAAACCCCTTGCATATTGCCGCAAAGCTGTATATCCACGATACCCCCGTTACCGAGGTAACCGTTCCCGATGGCTTTGACAGCATTGGCGATTACGTATTTGACGGTTACAAATGGCTTGAGAGCGTCACGATCCCCGACTCCGTGACCACTATTGGGAACGGCGCGTTCAGAGAATGTACTGCGCTGAAACGTATTTCGCTGCCCGATTCGGTTACAACCGTGGGGTGGCATGCATTTTGGGACTGCACCTCGCTGTCCGAGATCGAATTTTCCAATACACTGCAGTATATCAAGGAGGGCGCTTTCCGCGGAACGGCTCTGCAAAGCGTTGTCCTTCCCGATTCCGTGACCCTGATCGAAGGCGCCGCTTTTGATGGTTGCAAATTCTTGCAAAGCGTTATCCTGCCAAGTAAGCTGGATGCGTTGAGTGACAGCATATTCCTGAATTGTACTTCGCTGGAGCAGATCTACATCCCCGATACCGTGAAAAAGATCGGAAGCAGTGCTTTTATGGGTTGCACCTCGCTGCAAAGTGTCATCATCCCCGATGGCGTGACCATACTCAACAGCAGCGTCTTTTCGGACTGCACCGCGATGACAAGCGTTACCGTCCCGCGTAGCGTAAGAACAATTGATACCTTGGCTTTTTGGAATTGTACCGCGCTTAATGAAATTCGCTATCCCGGTTCAATCCAAGAGTGGAACGCCATTTCCAAGGGCACGTATTGGAACAAAGGCGTCCCCGCAGAAACGATCACCCCGATCCCATCGGCGGATGGTACCAATTGATCGAGCTTGACAAGCAACGCATTTGACAAAGCAAACGATAAGCAGTATCATACCAAGGATGGAACGATATCAAGCGTTGGCATGAGTGAGAAGCTAAACGGTGCATTTGTAGCAGGGTTTTCTTTGTGTGAAAAGCTACGTGAGCCGAAGAAAAAGAAATAAATAAATGCCAATTTATCGAGAAAATAAAAAAAGGTTCCCTTTACACAAGGGAGCCTTTTTTGTTCAACTATGACTTGTCAATTTTCCTGACAAGCACTGCTTTTGTAGACATAAACGCGAAATACGGCATACCTTTTTCAAGATATGCCGTATTCTTGCAAAACTGTCCTTAAGAGTACGTTCCCATCGCCGCAGCCTTTTCTGCTTTATTTTTTCATTTCGTCATAAACATTTTTAAGTATTGAAGCCGCAAGCAGAGCCCCTATGGAACAAGCCAGCAGGATTCTCTTTATGCGTATTCTGCGCATGAGAGCATTATATTCGCCGATAGTATTTGCAGCTTGTTCGCAGATCTCGGAAGCTCTCTCCTGTTTTGCCTTGCTTGTACGGATGCTTTTAAGATATTTTCTGCAGCTCGGACATTCTTTTAAATGCCGGGCTACAAATTTCATTCCCTCTTCGCCAAGCGATTTTTCATCATAAAGCAGGATAAGATCGTGCATTACTTCACATGGTATCATTTTTGATAGCCTCCTTTAAAACGTTTTTGGCTCTGTAAAATATTACTTTTGCCGAATTTTCCGATATGCCGAGTGTAGACGCTATTTCCGAAAATGGAAGATCTGCATATATTCGCAGAAAGACGACATCCTTGTAGTTTTTCGGCAGGGCTTTGATAAATTTATTGACCTTTTCCGCGGCGAGCTTTTTTTCAAGTATTGCATAAGGCTGAGCGGAAGAATCGTCATCACTTGTTACAAGAAGGTCGATATCTACCGTTTCGATCTTGCTCTTTCGCAGATATTTGAAATATACATTTTTTGCTATCGCGGCAAGATAGGTGAAAATACTGCTGTTTCCCTTGAATCTATGGAAAGAAAGATATGCCTGAAAAAATGTTTCCTGTGTCATTTCTTCACACAGGTCGTGATTATGACAGACTTTATAGAGAAAAGAATATATGCGCGGATAATATTCTTTATATAGTTTTTCAAATTCATTCATCAGCTATATCTCCTTTCTCCTTTTTACAGGTATTATAAACCGCAAATATAACCTCAAAATGTACGCGATGTAAATTTATTCTCCTCTGTACAGGCTTTTCAGAAGAGATATTTCCGATGCATATCCTTCAAGCTCATTGGGCGTTTCGAGTATGAAAGGCAGTCCCCGCAGAGCCGGATGGTTGATTATTCTTGCCAACGCTTCCGTGCCTATCATGCCGTCTCCTATTTTCGCATGCCTGTCCTAATGGGAGCGAAATCCGTGCTTGCTGTCATTGAGATGAACTGCCTTCAGGCGAGAAAGTCCTATTACTCTGTCAAATTCCGAGAGAACACCGTCGGGGTCATTGACAATATCGTATCCTCCGTCGTAGATATGACACGTATCAAGACATACGCCGAGCTTTTCGTCCTTTTCCACGCGGTCGATTATCTCCCGCAGTTCTTCAAATTTTCCGCCGATCTCGGAGCCTTTTCCGGCCATCGTTTCGAGCAGGACAACTGTCGTCTGCTCGGGGGCGAGAAGTTCGTTCAGCATATCTGAAATCTGTGCGATTCCCGTTTCCGTTCCTTGCCCTGTATGGGAGCCGGGATGGAAATTATAGTAGTTTCCCGGGGTATATTCCATGCGCTTCAGATCATCTCGCATGGTACTTTTGGCAAATCGGCGCAGCGTTTCGTTTGCGGAGCATGGATTGAGTGTATACGGCGCGTGAGCCACAAGCTTTTTTATGTCGTGCTCTGCCGCAAGGGCAAGAAAGCCCGCAACATCGTCTTCATTGATCGCTTTCGCCGCTCCGCCTCTCGGATTTCGCGTGAAAAACGCAAATGTTCCCGCACCTATACTGACGGCGTTTTTTCCCATCTCGAGATAACCCGCAGAGGAGGAAAGATGGCATCCTATTCTAAGCATAAATTTTCCTTTCAGCCCATTTTGGACATCTGACGCTGGGCCATTACAAGATTATAGTATATACCTTTTTTCTCGAGCAGCTCATTATGTGTTCCTATCTCGGCAATCCTACCCTTATCCAGCACGATGAGCTTTGTAGCATTGCGCAGGGTGGAAAGTCTGTGAGCTATGGCTATCGTTGTGCGGCGCTCGGTAAGCTTTTGCAGTGCATCCTGAATGTTCTTTTCCGTTTCCGTATCGAGAGAAGCCGTAGCCTCATCGAGAATCAGTATTTTCGGATTATGCAGCATTGCGCGGGCGATGGAGATACGTTGTTTTTCTCCGCCGGAAAGCGTCTGCCCGCGTTCTCCGATATATGTATTATACCCATCCGGCATCTTCATGATAAACTGGTGTGCACCCGAAACCTTTGCCGCCGCGATGACCTCTTCATGAGTGGCATCGGGTTTGGCATAGGCAATATTATCGAATACGGTGCCGTGGAAAAGATAATTTTCCTGAAGAACAACGCCGATATTACGGCGCAAAACCTCCTGCGACATATCGCGTATATCAACGCCGTCTATTTTTATCGCACCGTCATCTACATCATAGAGACGCATGAGCAGGTTTATCATGGTTGACTTGCCGGCTCCGCTTTTTCCCACAATGCCTATCATATCGCCTTTATGTATCTCGAGGCTTACATTGCGCAGAACATCTGCGGAATCCTCATATCCGAAGGATACGTTTTCAAATAAAATATTGCCCTCTATTTCGATATTTTTATTTTTCTCTCCGTCTGTGATGTCGCTTTTTTCATCAAGAAGCTCAAATATCTTTGATACCGAGGTCATGAACGCGACAAGGCGTCTCGGTATATTGGTAAACCAGCGCATGCGGGCATAGATTATGGTGATATATGATGAAAACTGCATCATGGTACCGAGAGTCATCTCTCCGGAGAGGATCTTATTTCCGGCATAGTAGAGCAGGAAAAATTCTCCTATACCCATTCCGAAATTCAGAACAGGAGATATGATAGAGAAGAAGACATCGTTTTTTATCGATATTCTGCGCAGCTCATCGGCGCTGTTATCATAGCGCTTTGCCTCGCTTTTTTCCATGCCGAAGCTTTTGACTACACGGATACCGTTGAAGATATCGTGGAGTATCGTTGCCGTTTTTGAGGATTTTGTCCATTGCTTATGATAATTTCTGCGTGTGAAATTCCAGAATGAATAAAATCCGACGAAGATAAAAGGGAAGGGCAGGAAAATCAGAAGCCCGAGCTTCCAGTCGAAGCTGAATATTATAACGGAAACCCAAATGATGATGGTAAGCTGATATATAAGCTCGGGTATCATGCCCGTCAGCTGATTTTGTATTTCGCGCGTATCGCTGTTGACGCGCTCCATCAGCTCGCCTGTCTGCTTCTTTGAGATCTTACCGTATGAAAGAGATGTTATTTTATCAAAAACAAGGGTACGCAGTCTTTTCGAGATATTTGTTCCCGCATATGCGTTTGAGACACCTCGTATCATGCGGCATATACGTGCCACCATATTCGCGGCAAAAAGTCCGAGCACGACCAGCGCAAAGGATTGCCATGTTATCGTCGTCGGATTCGGTGATTTGATATAGCCGTCCACCATTATGGCGTTCAGCTTCGGCAAGAGAACGTTGAGCCCTGCCGTTGCCAGTATCATCAGCGTGGAGAGCAGTATCTTGTATTTTTCCTTTGCCGCTATTTTTATGAGTCGTGATATATTGCCTTTGTTGTCTGTACAGTGCGTACATATCCTTGAGCTGTTTGTATACGGGCGTCCGCATTTCGGGCAGACGCTTTCTATATCCTTATCATCGCGCATGGATATCTCTTTGCCGTTTATATGTCGATTCATCTGCTTGGCGATTATGGACAGCTCATGCAACTTGGACATGGTACTTCGTGCGAGAATTTTGTCATTGCCCTGATATACGCATTCCAATGTGACACAGCCGAAATCGGCTGAATATTTGAATTCCGATATATCGGAGAGAGAAATTTCTTCCTTGCCGTTTTCATTATAGACGGCAAGCACATCGTCATACATGACCACAAAGCCCTGCCTGAGCTTTGAATCAGCGGTCAGGTCCGTAGCCATGATAAGCTTTATTTTATCGGAAGAGATGTTCGGGTCACGCTTTTTCAGCTGCGCGGTCAGACGTTTGTTTCTTTTTTCTATATTGCCGGAATTTATATTTCCGGCAGGCTTAATTGTATCCTCCAAGGAAAATCATCTCCTTTCCATGCGAGGTTTTTTACAGATATATGCTTATTATGCGGCGACTCTTTTTATCGAGCTTATCCACATCCTTTATCTCATATCTGTTTGCGTTTGAGTCGGTAAGAAAGATATGCGTTTGCGATAAGCGGACTATACTGCGGTATGTATCGCGGAAGGTTATTTCCAGCTCGCCGGCGTCGCTCGATATCTTCCAGTATGAAAAGCCGAAGCGCTCTTTTATCGAATGGATCTTCACTATTTGCGGGATAAAATATTTTTTTTCGAGCTCTGCGCGGAGAATATCCTGTGTAGCTTCGTCAAAATCACTTATCTTCTCTATGATGCCTATTTCCTTATTGTCGCGATCGAGAACGGAAATATATGAGAAGGGCTCATCATAAGGGAAGGCTCTGTGCAGAAAAACTCTGTCATATTCGGTCTTTTCACCGTTTTTTTCAAGCGAAAGCGAAAGTATACCGCCGCTTTCCGAAAAACGCGCATTATCGTTTGTCAGATAAAAAAGCTCGGCTACGCTCTCAAGTGAGAGCTCATTATTATTTATTTCTTTCGGCATGGTTATCCCTCCTTCTGTCAGTCGTCAACGCCGATATTTTTCAGCGCCTCGAGCTGGAGTCTGTACAGCTTGTTATAGATGCCGTTCTTCTTTGCAAGAAGCTCTTTATGCGTTCCCGCTTCGGGCATCTTTCCGTCTTCTATAACTATCAGCTTGTCAGCACCGCGCAGGGTAGAGAGCCTGTGCGCGATAATTACGGTTGTTTTATCTTTGGTAAGAGCATCGAGCGAGTTCTGAATGAGACGTTCTGTCTGCGTATCCATCGCCGCTGTAGCTTCATCGAGAATGAGTATCTTCGGATCTTGAAGTATCGCTCGCGCAATGGAAACTCTCTGGCGCTCACCTCCCGAGAGATTTTTCTCTCCTTCGCCTATGACGGTGCTGTAGGCTTCCGGAAGCTTCATGATGAAATCATGCGCGCCGGACATTTTTGAAGCACGGATCACATCTTCATGTGTAGCGTCCGGTTTTGCATATTTGATATTGTCATATATTGTACCTATAAAGAGATAAGTCTCCTGCGATACTATGGCTATATTCTTTCTCAGATCGGCAAAGGCTATATCTCGTATGTTTATGCCGTCTATCGTGACTTCGCCCTCTTCCGGATCATACAGACGGACGAGCAGGTTTGCAAGCGTGGATTTCCCCGCGCCGGTGTGCCCGACTATGCCGAGGGTCTTGCCGGCTTCTATATCAAAGGACACGCCGTCGATGACTCTTCTGTTCTTTTCATAGGAGAAAACAACATTCTTAAAGGAGACGTCGCCGCGCATATTATCGAGATGCACGGGATGCTCGCTTTCGCGAACCTCAGGCTCAGCATCCATTATTTCAAAGAGACGGGAAGCGGCGTTTGTAAATTCAGACGAGAAGCCGATGATATCGACCATATCGTCGAGCGGATTGTGTACCATGCCGGTATATGAGATGAAGAGCGCAAGGGTGCCGTATGTCATTTTTCCCTGTATGACCATCCAACCGCCTACTCCCCATACAAGATATGTGCATATCGTGAGCAGGGAATATACGCAGGGATATACCAGCGTGCCGTACAGGTTTGCTTTGCGGGTATTATCCGCAACACGCTTATTTCTTACATCAAAGCGCTTTACCTCGTCTTTTTCCTTTGAGAAAGCTTTTACAAGACGGAAGCCCGTGATGACATCGGAAAGCAGTGAGCTGAGGCTTTTCGAGCTGGAATAACGCTTGTTATAGAGCTTTTCGTCTGTTTCGAAAATATGCTTGAGGCAAACTATGAATACCGGAATGAGGAATAGTGCGCAAACGGAGAGCGAAGCATTTGTGGTAAACATTATCACGATGATCGCAATTATCTGTATTCCGTTTACGAGCACCCACGGAAGTCCATCCGAGAAAAACCAGTTCATCGAGTTTGCATCGCTGTTTACCTGAGTGATAAGACCGCCTGTCTGTCTGTTTGTAAAGAAAGAAAGCGAAAGGCGCTCTATCGCACCGAAAATTGTTTTTCTCAGGTCATATACTATATTTGCACTGACGATGGACATTATGGACTGATGTGTGATATTGAAGAGCATCGAGACGATTCTCGAGATCACGATAAGCGATATGACGAGTCCCACCTTGCCGTAATAGGAGCTTCCGGCAGACTTATCAAGCACATTATCGTAGAAAAAGGCGGAGCCTATGTATGTAGACGTAACGCCCAGCACGGCCATAAGAGCCATGAGGAGAATAACGACTGCGATTTTCCACTTATACCTTTTGAAAAACACACCCATACGCAAGATAAGCTTGCGCTTTTCCATGCATTTAGGGCATATTTTTCTGTTCGGATCGGGATATATCGTTCCGCATTTCGGACAGCAATTATTCTTTTCCTTTACCTTGAAATTGTCGAGATTGCCGTGTTTTTTCAGCTCTTCGATCGCTTTCTTCAGATTATAGAGATTGTCCTTGGAAAGGTTGGATGAGACGATGAGCGTGGCGTTTTCTTTGTTTGCACGTTTTGCCGAGAGACGGACGCCGGAAATGAAGGTATCTATATACAGATCGGAAATATCCGAGAGCGGGAATACCTCATAGCGTGTTTCGCGGAAATCGGATGCAAGCCCGTGATGACCCTTTGATGCCGGATCTGACGGCATCAGCGCCGTGATGCCCTCGAGAACCTCAAGCCTGTCCTCAAAGAGAAAGGCAAATGCTTCGCGAGGCATCCCGTCATAGGAGCGGTCTGTACCGAGCGCAACGAGAACGGCATCCGCATCCACGCCTTTTTCGCGCAGAAAGCCGATCGCGTTTTTTGAAAATTTATTGAGTGACAGCAATTTTTATCACCTCCGTTTTTTGCAGTGCGCCATGCCGAAGCACATGATAACGGCATGAGGCACTTTCTCAGATGTGAACGGGCAAGCTGAAACGGCGCTCGCCCCTTGCGTATGAAAGTCGAGTGAGAGACGTGGCAAAGGCTCCGCGCGTTATACGTTAAAGCGGATCACGACGATATCTCCGTCCTTGAAGACATAGTCCTTTCCTTCGCTTCGGATAAGCCCCTTTTCTTTTGCGGCGTTCATGGAGCCGCAAGCCATGAGATCATCATAGGAAACGACCTCGGCGCGTATGAAGCCGCGTTCCATATCGGAATGGATCTTTCCCGCCGCCGCAGGAGCTTTGGTGCCTTTTTTGATAGTCCATGCGCGAACTTCCTTCGGTCCTGCCGTGAGAAAGCTGATGAGGCCGAGAAGCTTATAGCTTGCCTTGATGAGGCTGTCAAGACCGCTTTCCCTGATGCCGAGGTCTGCGAGAAAAGCCTTCTTGTCTTCGCCGTCAAGCTCCGCAAGTTCGCTTTCTATTTCGGCGCATATCGTAATAAATTCCGCGCCTTCGCTGTCTGCATGGGCTTTTATCTTTTTGTATGCGTCTGTTTCCTTGAAAGAATCGCCTATCTGGTCTTCGCTTATGTTTCCGACGTAGATGACAGGCTTCATCGAGAGAAGCTCGACGTCTGAGAGCAGTGCGAGCTCTTCGTCCGTATATTCAAGCGCACGGGCGGAAATTCCGTCTTCAAGTGCTTCCTTTACACGCTTGAGCACGGCTATTTCAGCTGCCGCCGATTTATCGCCCTTCAGTGCTTTCTCGGCACGGGCAAGACGTCTGTCGATGATCTCGATATCGGAGAAGATAAGCTCTAAGTTTATCGTTTCGATATCGCGCATGGGATCTACGTTTCCGTCGACATGGATGATATTCGTGTCCTCAAAGCAACGCACGAGATGCACGATAGCATCTACCTCGCGGATATGAGAGAGGAATTTATTTCCCAGACCCTCACCCTTGGATGCGCCGCGTACAAGACCCGCGATGTCCACAAATTCGATGACGGCAGGCGTGTACTTTTCCGGATTGTACATTTTCGCAAGCTCGTCCAAACGGTAGTCCGGAACGGATACAACGCCTACGTTCGGTTCGATCGTACAGAACGGATAGTTTGCAGACTGCGCGCCCGCATTCGTGATTGCGTTAAAAAGAGTGCTTTTTCCGACATTGGGAAGCCCGACGATACCAAGTTTCATAAAGTTTTTTTCCTTTCAGTTTTTCCAGCATATATTCGCATACTCTGTTATTATATAATATTATTCTATTTATGTCAATGGAAATTGACTTAAAAGTGTCGAAAAAATTGTTATGGCGCTTTTTTGCCGAGCTTTTCCCGTTTTTTTACAAAGACTATAATTTTTCGTGAATGGGGAGTGAATAAAATCCAAAATGACTTTACATTTTCGCTCTCCGATGGTATAATTAAAACAAAAACAGGCAATGAAATAAAAAGTATTACAGAAAGGACAGAATAATCATGGCAACTAATGTAGGCGCAAAAATACTTGTGATAGACGATGACCCCAATATCTGTGAGGCGATAAGAGTTTATCTCGTAAGTGAGGGATATGAGGTTATCACGGCAAACGACGGATATGAGGGCGTGGCATCCTTCAAGACATACAATCCCGACCTTGTCCTGCTCGATATCATGATGCCGAAGAAGGATGGCTGGCAGGTCTGCCGCGAGATACGTGAGGTCTCCGCAAAGCCGATCATCATGGTCACGGCAAAGGGTGAGGTTTTCGACAAGGTGCTCGGACTCGAGCTCGGTGCCGACGATTTTATGGTCAAGCCTATCGATATGAAGGAGCTGTCCGTACGTATAAAGGCGGTTCTTCGCCGCTGTCAGACCGTGGCGGACAAGGACGATGAGGAATGTGTCAAATATGACAATCTCGAGGTATCACGCCAGAAATATGAGCTGAAAATAAAGGGAAAGCCCGTGGACACTCCGCCGAAGGAGCTGGAGCTGCTCTATTTTCTTGCGTCACATCCGAATCATGTTTTTACCCGCAATCAGCTTCTCGACAAGGTATGGGATTTTGATTATCTCGGAGATTCGCGCACGGTCGATGTCCATATCAAGCGTCTGCGCGAAAAGCTGGACGGCGTCAGCGACAAATGGACGATCAGAACGGTTCACGGAATAGGCTACAAATTTGAAGTGCTTTGATGCGCTTGTATTTTATGGAAGGCATTCGGCAGGATCGTGGGATTCTGCCTTTTGCGGTTAATGAGCGGGGAGAAAAATTTTGAAAAACAGTATTTTCACAAGATATATTTCAGCTTTTCTCATCATTATTTTCATCAGCTTTACGATACTTGTCACTATAGTCAGCTCGATGACGATACAGTCCGAAAACAATAATAAAAAGCAGCTTGCCCGGACGACGGCGGAATACGTGACGGAATATATCCGCATGGGTATGAACGAGATACCGGCGCCCATTCCCTTCGAGAGATATGTGGCGTATAAATCTGCGGATATATCAAAAACAGTCAATATCCTCTCGGTCAATACGGAGAAAATGACCGTCATGATCACGACGCGCGACGGAAATATTCTCATTTCCACAAACGATGATTTCTCCGGCAGAATAACGGATGCCGAAACGCTCTCAAACATAGCCGAGGGCGAAGATACGCTTATCTACGGAAATATGGGCGGCTTACTTTCCAAAAAAAGCGGGATATATATAAAGCATATCATAACGCCGAGGACGAATGACGCGGTAGGTGCCGTCATCGTCTGCTTCTCTATGGGAGAGGCGGATGCACTGACATTCAAAGCCGTGCGTACGATCGTTCTCGTCAGCCTTTGGATCATGATAGTGAGCTTCACCGCCATCTATTTCATAACGGAGCGCACGGTTTCGCCGCTGAAGCAGATGAGCCGCGCGACAAAGCAGTTTGCAAACGGAAAGTTTGACGTTCGCATACCGGTAAACGGAAACGACGAGATAGCCGAGCTTGCCACGGCATTCAATACCATGGCGGAATCGCTCTCCAAGCAGGAATATATGCGCAGCACCTTCCTTGCAAACGTATCGCACGATCTGCGGACACCGATGACGACGATATCCGGCTTTATCGACGGCATACTCGACGGAGCCATCCCGCCCGAGAAGCAGGATTATTATCTCGGCATCATCGCGCAGGAGGTAAGGAGACTTTCACGTCTTGTTTCGTCGCTTCTCGACATTTCTCGCATACAGGCAGGCGACCGCAAGTTTGAAAAGGCGGATTTCGACATATGTGAAATGGCGCGCCTCATTCTCCTTTCGTTTGAGGCGAAAATAGACGAAAAGAAGCTGGATATAGAATTTGATGCGCCCGATGCACTCATGGCATATTCCGATAAGGATGCCGTTTATCAGGTGCTCTACAATATCTGCGATAACGGCATGAAGTTCTCCCGCGAGGGCGGAAAATATCGCATAGCCATAAGGGAGGACAGCGATAACGTTGCCGTTTCCGTCTATAATGAAGGTATCGGTATATCCGAGGAGGATCTGCCGTATGTATTCGACAGGTTCTATAAGAGCGACAAGAGCCGCGGGCTGGATAAGACGGGCGTGGGACTCGGACTTTATATCTGCAAAACGATGATAGACAGTCTCGGCGGCAAGATATTTGTCAAGAGTGAATACGGAAAATACTGCGAATTTACGGTCATTCTCGAAAAGGGCGGCAAGAACTGAACGCATTCCAAACGGGAAAACAGCTATTGACAAATATGGTTTTCGGTATTATAATAGCACAGGAAAAACATTTTCAAATAAAAAGGTGCATATGCGATAGGCTATGCACCGAAGAGAAAAAACGCTTTTGTATATAAAGTTGTCCGTGTGTGCCCGATATGTTCACGTCATCTTTTTTGAAGGTCCTCGGCACACGCTGAAGGCAACGTATTTTCTAATATATAATATGGCGCTTTTTCGACAGTGATAATACGGCAGAATATGCGTTTTTTCGCCTTTGACGGAAAAGAGCGGATTTTGGCGCACGGATGGCATTTTTGCATGCGTGCGGCACGAAAAAATATTTTTGCCGTGCTATCCGAAAGGGAGGCAGCGACTTATGATAAAAATTTCTCCTTCGGTTTTGGCTTGTGATTTTTCAAGGTTGGGAGACGAAGCGAAAAAAGTTGAGGCGGCAGGTGCCGAATGGCTCCATCTCGACGTGATGGACGGTATATTCGTACCGAATATATCCTTCGGTCCTTGCGTTATCAAGTCGATACGTAACGTGACGGGCGCATTTTTTGATACGCACCTGATGATCACCGATCCGATACGCTACGTGGGCGCATTCGCGTCGGCAGGAGCAGATCTGATCACCATACATTACGAGAGCTGTGAAAATCAGATAGAATCTCTGTAAAAGATACATTCGCTCGGCAAAAAGGCGGGCATTTCCATCTAGCCCGCAACACCGGCATTCGTGCTCGAGCCGATACTTCCTTACGTTGATCTCGTTCTCGTCATGACAGTGGAACCGGGCTTTGGCGGGCAGAGCTTCATGGAAGATACGATGGAGAGCGTTCGCACGGTTCGCGCGATGGCTGATGCCGCGGGACTTGATATTGATATCGAGGTTGACGGCGGGATAAACGCAAAGACGGCAGGTGTGGCAGCGCAGGCGGGGGCGAATGTTTTCGTTGCCGGCTCATCTGTTTTCGGCGCGGAAAATACCAAAGAGGCGATAGCCGCGATAAGAAGCGCGGCAGAGGGCGCATTCGGTGCAAAGAACTGAGGTATATTTGAAGAAAATAATCTTCAGGCGGGACAAAATCCTTTTGCGGGAGTTTGTCCCGCTTTTTTTCTTGCCATGTAATAAATGTGCGGACAAGTTCATATATTGTAGCAGACGGAAGGGAGGTGCCCCCCTATGATCGAAAACGGCATGGGAATGCGGCAGATACCTGATTCGGAAGTGCCGACGCTCATGCGGATACTTCGCTATATACCGAAAAAATTTGCCTCTCCGATTATGAAATATGTATCAGCCAATCCCGCGGCGGCGCCTTTTATATCCGAGATAAGACTGCGCCTCGGCGCGCTTTTTTCCATCACGGCGGCGGGGAAGAATATATCTATTTTCAATTCCGAGAGAATATACTGCGATTCCGATGATATGTCGCAGACACTGGGGCTTCTCTGCGAGGATTCCATCCATACGTACGGAGATACGATGCGCGAAGGCTATATTCTGCTCGACGGCGGCTATCGTATCGGTATCTGCGGTCATGCGAGGTGCGAGGGAAATGTGCTGAAAAGCGTTTACGGCATTACTGCCATCTCCATTCGTATACCGCACGGTGTCTATGGAATATGCGATGACATTCTCCCACTTCTTTTTACGGATGGCAGAATAAACAGCGCACTGATCTATTCTCCGCCGGGTGTAGGCAAGACGACGCTGCTGCGCGATATCGCAGTTAAGCTGCGCGGCAGGCGTATCTCGCTTATCGATACGCGCGGGGAGCTTTTCATGGAAGAGAGCATGGACAATACGCTTATAGACGTGCTGTACGGCTACCCGCGCGCAAAGGGCATAGAAATAGCGACGCGCACCATGTCGGCAGAGGTGATCATCTGCGATGAGATAGGCTCTGCCGAGGAAGCAAGCGCCATCCTTGCCGCACAGAACAGCGGTGTTCCGCTCATAGCCTCGGCGCATGCGGACAGTCTCCGTTCGCTCTTCATGCGCCCGAATATAAAGCTCCTTTTTGAGCATGGAATCTTCCGCTATTATATCGGACTCTCGCGCAAGGCGGGAGGAAGCGCATTTGAATTTGAAATATACGATGCGGCAGGCGAAAAAACATGCTGAAATATATCGGAGCTCTTACTGTTTTCATTTCGTGTACGCTCGCGGGGATAACATTCTGCGAGCGGGAAAAGCTGAAGCTGCGGCAATGCGAGGCTTTTCTTGCGTTATTTGAATATGTGAAAAACCAGATACATTATTTTCTTGCCCCCACGAAGCAGATATACCGCGGATTTACCGATCCCGTGCTTGAGAAAACGGGATTTCTCGCAATGCTCTGTGAGGAAAGCGACGGCGTTTACCGCAATAACTGGATAGATGCTTTTGAAGCATGCAGGGAGAGTATCTGCCTCTCTCCCGCACAGGCGGAGATCGTCAAGACCTTCGGCTCTCATATAGGGAAGAGCAATGAGCCGATGCAGACGAGAAATTTTGAATACTGCATCAAAATGATGGAGGCAGAGGTATCAAAACAGCGCGCGCTCTGCGAAAAGAACACGCGTCTCTACAGAACGCTCGGCTTTGCCGTCGGTGCGATGGCGGCGCTTCTGCTTATATGAAGAACCGATACGGGCGAACTTACGGGTGGTGATTTTTTATTGAATACGGAACTGATTCTGAAGGTGGCGGGCGTAGGACTGCTCGTGACGGTGGCACATCAGATACTTGCCAAATCCGGAAGAGATGAGCAGGCGCTTTTTGTCACGATAGCGGGAATAGTGATCGTCCTGTTAATGCTTGTGGGCGAGATAGGCGGGCTTTTTGATATGATCAAGGGGATATTCGGCTTATGACGGTGCTGAAGCTGTGTGGTATAGCCGTTATCGGCGTGTGCGCGGCGCTGATCATGCGTGCGGCAAAAAGCGAGCGCGCGCTTCCTGTCGGCATCATAACGGGCATTATCATTCTTGCCTCTGCCGTCTCGTCCATGAATCCCATCGT
>URUL01000009.1 GCA_900551005.1 uncultured Ruminococcus sp.
GGGTAATGCTCACCGTAAGAGAACTGCTCGCCCGCTATGGCGAGGATGTCTCGGGAATGAGCGTTGCCGTACAGGGCAACGGAAATGTCGGCGGAACGACGGTTAAGCTTCTCGGCGAGCTCGGATGCAAAATCGTTGCCGTATCCGATGTTTCGGGCGCACTTCTTTGCGAGGGCGGACTGGATCATGAAGAAATATTCAGATACAGCACAGAGCACAAGCTCCTTTGCAATTTCGATAAGGGCGCAGGCACCTTCATCGCCGGAGCAGGCGGAAACGAAGCTCTGCTCACATGCGAAACGGATATTCTTATTCCCGCCGCTCTCGAGAATCAGATCACGGGCGAAAATGCCGCAAAGATACAGGCAAAATACATCGTTGAAGCTGCAAACGGTCCTACGACTATCGAGGCAGATGAGATCCTCGAAGCTCGTGGTATCACCGTAGTGCCGGATATACTCGCCAATTCCGGTGGCGTTATCGTTTCATACTTTGAGTGGGTGCAGAATCTTCAGCGCTATTCATGGACGCTCGAAAAGGTAAATTCCGAGTTGGAAGAAAAGCTTGTCTCCGCTTTTGCAAATGTATTTGACATATCGCAGAAATATGGCTGTTCCATGCGCACAGCGGCATATATGGCGGCAATCCGGAGAATCGTCTCTGCGGCTAAATTGCTCGGATAAGACACATAAGAAATACAAAAAGCAGGAGCTTTCCCATGCGGGGAGCCCCTGCTTAACTTTTTGCTTTTATATGTCCGCCTTTTCCAAGGAAAATTCAGCTTCTCCGAGCGTGCATACCGAGGCACGGTAGCCGTAAATATCCCGTATCTCGGAAAAGAAGGCATCTTCCGCTATTTTCCCGTTTTCGCATATATGCGCTTTGCCGTGCGGGAAAACGCAGGAGAGGGAAGCAAGCGGGATATCAAAGCCCTTGCCGCGCATTTTCACATATGCTTCGCGAAGCGTCCAGAGACGGGTAAAAGCATCTACGGGATTTGATGAGAGGAGGATGGCATTGCGTTCATAGATGCTGAAAAACTTGCTTGCTATCATATCCATCTGCGCGGGAGCGTCCGTCTTTTCTATATCCACGCCGCATTCCGTATCGGAAACGGCACATATGACGCGCTTATCGCTGTGGGAAATATTGAAAAAGCAGTTTTCATATCCCGAAACATATGGCTTTCCGTACTCGTTTTTGAAAAATTCGGGAGCTTCAATGCCGAAAACGAGGGAGAGAGCCTTTTTTGAGAGAAGTCCCGATGCGAGAAGCTGGAGCTTCGTTTCAAGACGCGCTGCCTTTTCTATGCGCAGGCGTCTTTCCTCTGAGACCTCGCCTATTCGCGATGCAAGGGTCGACTCGTCGAAGGCGGAAAGATCCGCATAGTATACTTTTACGAATTTACTTTTTTCCATTGTTATTTACCTCGTATACATACTCACCCTCTCCGATCTCTTCATCTGTATCGGGAAGAATTACCCTTGCCGTGATGCCTTCGGGTATTTTGAAGCTGTATACCGTTCCTTTTTCAGTATTTTTCCAGGAGGAATATATCGTTCCGTATTTTGTCTTGAGAGAAGCGCCTGCCCAAGAGAGGCGCTTTGTGGCGGCAGGGGCGAGCGTGATATGAGAAAAAGCGGGAGAATCACATTTTATACCGCACATGCGTGAATATATCCAATCCCCGACTGCACCGTAGGCATAATGATTGAATGAATTCATGGATGCATCCTGAAAGCTCCCGTCCTCGCGTATACCGTCCCAGCGTTCCCATATGGTGGTGGCACCCTTTTTCACGCAGTAGAGCCACGAAGGATATTCTTCACGCAGAAGCAGAGAGTATGCCGTTTCGTCATAGCCGTTTTCCGAGAGTGCATGGAGAAGATAAGGGGTTCCGAGAAAGCCTGTTGTCAGGCTCATGCCGCGTTCCGCGATCATTTCATTAAGCTCATGGGCGAGCTTTTTTCGTTCGCCTTCATCACGGTATAGCCCGAAATAAAGCAGCATGGCATGATGAGTCTGCGTCTTTATATGAAATCTTTTATCCGTGCTTGCCGCTTCATATGCCTCGCTGTCCATATATTTTTCATATATTTCTGTTTTTATGCGGGAGAGAAATTCCGTATATTCCTCATACGGGAAGCCGCAGACCTTGCATGATTCAATATAGTTGCGTGTGGAAGCATATGCATATATGCAGGCGATAAAGGGCTTTGCCGTTCCGCCGGTTTTTTCTTTTCCTGCGGCATCGAGGCTAAGCCAGTCACCGAGATGATTTCGCGAGGGGCTGACATATTCATCGAAATTTTCCCGCATGTAATCCACCCATTTTTTCATCATGTCGATATTTTCGCGGAGGATGCTGATATCTCCGTAGGCGAGATACATTTGCCACGGGATGATCGTGCAGGCATCAGCCCAGCCGCAGGTATTGCTGCACCAGCCGCGGCTCGGTATTATATTCGGAACAGAGCCGTATGGCCGCTGACCTGCCCGCATATCGCCAAGCCACTTGCGGAAGAATTTAAACACATGATAGTTATAGGAGGCACATCGGCAGAAAACCTGCGCATCTCCTGTCCAGCCGAGGCGTTCGTCTCTCTGAGGACAATCTGTGGGAATATCTATAAAATTGCTTTTCTGCCCCCATATTATATTTTCATACAGCCTGTTTAACTCGGGAGAGGAGCACTCGAAATATCCCGTGCGTTCCATATCGGAATACAAAGCTACTGCAACGAAATCGTTTGGGTCTATATTACCGCTCCATTCGTCTATACGTATATAGCGAAAGCCCTGAAAGGAAAAGCGGGAATGCATGATATGCTCGTTTCCGTCGCATATAAAGGTGACGGACTGCTTTGCCGTACGCAGATTTTCCGTATAGAAATTTCCGTCGCTGTCAAGCACCTCCGCATGAGAAAAGCGACATACTGCATATTTTTTGCCTTTTACTCGGAAGCGGACATAGCCTGCCATATTCTGACCGAAGTCGAGAACCGTTTCGCCCTTCGGCGTATGGATCACTCCGGAAACAGGAAGAATTTCATGCTCTGCTATAAGCTCTCCTTCCTGCGGGATCAAGCGCTCGGTATCTATATCCAGTGCCTTCGCTCCGTAAGAGCTGCGGGGAAAAAAGTTTGCATCAAAGCACTCACCGTCATACATATGAGAGAAGCGGTATTTCGTTTCCTGTACGAGCCAGCTGTCGTCTGTAAAAACCGATCTTTCGCTGCCGTCGTCAAAGCGGATGTAAAGCGATGCGATGACGGCAATTTCCCCGGCTCCGAGGGCTTCTTCATTTTCGCACTCCGGCGCATGAAACCGAAAGCCGACGCCGACGCATATTTCAAGCAGGTTTTCACGCGAGATAAGCTCTGTCACATCGTAGCTCTGATATTGGACCCGCGTCTTATATGAAGTCCAACCGGGTGCCAGAGGGTAAACGGGCAGTTCTTTTCCGTTCAGCGATGCCGTATAAACGCCGAGAGCAGAGACAGAAAGAACGGCTTTTGATATCTTTTTATCTGTTTCGAAGCATTTGGAAAAGCAGAGTACTTTGTATCCGGTTGCCCGAGGACAGCGTATCCACTTTGCAGAATGTATATTTTCCAAGAGATAATCCACCTCAGATGCCTTCGCATAAACTTTTTATCAGTATACCATAATTTATGCAAAGTTTCAAGCCGTTTGAGAGCTTTTGCAAAGTTCTTGATTTAGTTTCTTTATTGTGATACAATAGAGTCGGTAACATTGTGATATGCTGAGGCACTTCCGAAAATAAGGGCGAAAGGGTGATAACAAAGTGAAATATATACTGGTGACAGGTGCATACGGCGGAATGGGAAGCTCGACGGTAAGAATACTCGCAGAGCGCGGATTTTTCGTATTCGCACTTGATAAAAAGACGGGTGAGGCAGAGGAGAATGTCATTCCCATAGAGGCGGATATCACGGATGAGGCGAGCGTCGCGAGAGCCGCAGAGAAGGTAAAGGAATACACAAAGGAGCTTTTTGCCATCGTTCACTTTGCAGGCATCTATATGCTCGATTCGCTCGTGGAAATGGAAAGCTCTGCTTTTGAGCGTATTTTTCGCATCAATCTTTTCGGCGCTTTTCTGATCAATAAAGCGTTCCTGCCTTTTTTGAAGAATGGCAGCAGAATAATCATGACTACGAGCGAGCTTGCCCCGCTCGATCCGCTTCCGTTTACGGGCATCTATGCCATAAGCAAAAGCGCACTGGATAAATATGCTTATTCTCTCCGCATGGAGCTGCAGCTTCTTGGGATTTATGTCTCTGTGCTACGCGCAGGCGCTGTAAAAACGGGCATGCTCGGCGTTTCGACGGATGCACTCGAAAAATTTTGCGATAAGACGGAAATATACCGCTGCAATGCCGTGAGATTCCGAAATATTGTCGACAGCGTGGAGGCAAAAAGCGTTTCTCCCGAAAAAATAGCTTGTAAAGCGCTGAAAATACTCGGAAAGAAGAATCCTGCATTTGCCTACAGTATCAACCGCAATCCGCTGTTGCGCCTTCTGAATGTTTTGCCGAAACGCATGCAACTTTGGGCGATACGGCAGGTGCTGAAATGAGGTCTTTTGTCAGAAAAGGCATGCTGATGATGAGAAACGCAGACCGAAGACCGCACATGATACGGTATTTATAATAAAAGCCATATGATTTTCCCAATATCATAGCAAAAATACACCCCGTTACACCTGTCGATTTTCAGGCGCGACGGGGTGATATTGTTTTTTCAGGTAATTGATACGCCGAAAAGCGACAGATATTGCTTTAGTCCCACTGTCACAATCATCAGATAAGCGATATAGATGGCAAGCATGAGTATGCCTTGCCACCGATTGAATTTTTTGCAAATAATCGTCGGCACGGCGGCGATAAGAGAAACGATGATGGCAACGGGAAAATCAAGATAGATATTCTGAAGAGAGACCGGGAGATTGCCACCGTATACCAACGAGCAAACGGAAAGGATCAAGGTGGTATCGATAACGTTTGCACCGATTACATTGCCCACCGACATAGATGCCTGCTTTTTGACAACGGCTGTGACAGCGGTCACAAGCTCAGGCAGAGAAGTACCGATAGCGACGATCGTGACGCCGATGATGGCCTCGGAGACACCCCATGAAGCGGCAATTTTACTGCCGTTATTGACGAGAAGCTGTGATCCCGCAACGATTCCTGCGGCGCCGATAACGACGCGGAGGATATTCAAGATCACAGATCTTTTATCTGCGGAGGGGCGCTCATCATCATTTTCCGATACATTATTTTTGGCAGAGCGGATATTTTCGGCGATGTATAAAGCAAAAATCAATATCAGCACAAGCGCACCGGATAGGGAGAAGGAACCGTTCATCGAAAAGAGAAGCAGAGCGACAATGGCGGCTGTCAGCAGTATCGCTTTCGGAGCAAAGTCCTTTCTTTTTACGGCGATCGGCATAAATATGACGCTTATTGCCAATATCATCGCGGTATTGCAAATGACAGAGCCGATGCCATTTCCTATTGCCATGCCGACCTTATCCTGAGAAGCGGCAATATAATCGCCGACACCCGATACGAGTATTCCGTGCCCCTCGACAGCGGCAATGGTGGAAACTATTATTTCGGGGAGCGTGGTAGCGACGCTGATAATAGTGGCTCCGATAATGAATTTCGGTATCTTTGTAACCTCGGCAATCCATACGGCACCGTCTACAAACCAGTCTCCGCCTTTTACAATGAGGACGATGCCAACGGCAAATAAAAAGTACATCAAGAATGTTTCCATGATTTTTCTCCGATTTTTTATATATTCATGCCTAAAAAAGTGTATGGCGTTGTCACTTGATTTTTTGCCGTCAAGTATGATCTCATCAATAACGCCGCAAGCGGTAGAATGTCTGTCACCATTTACGTCGTCAAATACAATTTCTCTGACGATGTCGGCGGCATCATATGCACGTATTCCGATAAAATGGTCTTATCTTTCAGCAGGCTGATAAGCTTTTCATTTTGTGCCTTTGCCGCGTCAAGCTTTTCATATATCTGCTTTTTGATATCATGCTGCATACAAGTTTTCCTTTTAATAGTACATTTTTGTAAATTCAATAAGCGGAGTAGGGTCATCAAGACCATGCGGATGATGGTCACATCCGGATTTCAGGATTTCCGTTAAATTGCCGCCATTGGCTTTGAAATAATCTGACAAAATCTTTCCGTTTTCCGTATAGGGAACGGTCAGATCGCTGTCACCGCAGATCATAAAAACAGGGATACCGCTTTGCAACAGCTTGTCTTTCTCATCTATGGGGTGCTTTCGATAATTGAGAAGCTCTGACAATGTCATGCCCATTTGCTGTTCAAATTCCTCTCGGAAACCCGTCGTAGCCTTTCCGAGTGCATACGGACAGCTCAGCAGATTGAGTACCGGAGCATCCAGGTAAACAGCGGCAACATATTCGGGATATTTGGACGCAAAATATACTGCCTGCATACCGCCGCAGCTCATACCCTCAAGCATGCATTTCTTATGAAGGCCGAAGTTTTTGATAAGATAGTCACAAAAAATCGGCCGCATATCCGTATCTTCTTCGGGACACCAACGCGAAGTATTTTGCAGATGCGCTATATAATATCCTCTGTTCAACATGTGCAAATCAAAACTTGGAAATGCGGTTAAATATTCGGTCTTATAAATCCATTTTGAATCTTCTCTCGGGGTTTTCGGACAAATCAGAGTAGCTTTTCTTGCGCCCAAATCAAAATCCAGTCTTTCAAAACCTCTCCATTCACTTTTTGTCATATTCATCGTCATGAGCTCCTTTCGCTCGCGTATCACGTTATCAAGAACTTCTGGAAAGTTCTGCATACAGTATACCATAAGGGGCAAAGCTTGTAAAGACCAAAAATAGTTTTCTCATGGCAAAAAATATCCCCGTAGGAAAGCCCTACGGGGATATACGAAATCAATAATTCATTAAATTCATTATTTATTGTCTGCAATAGCTGCCTGTGCAGAGTAGCCACGAAAAACGATTTTTTATTTATAATTTCCTGTTTCAAAATATTAAAGAAAATAATCTCTTTAAAATGTACCGGGGGAATTTCCCCCTCCTCGCAGAATGCGACAGCCGCATTGGATTTTCTGCCGTTCACCTTAACATCTGCCGTCTGTGTTCCCGTGCCGTCTAAATTCAGATACCACCTGTAATGAGTTTTGCTGTAAGGCGTAACTTTGGAAACAAACTTTTGATATATTTCACGGGGCAAGACCGGCTGTGAAAAATCAATCAGCTCATTCAGCGCCGCTTCAATTTTACTAAGCTCCAAACCCGCTTCGTCGCTTTCGGTCGGGCAATCGTCTTTTTCATATTCTGCGGTCAGCTGTGAAATTTTTTTGTCGATTTCTTCTTTCTTGTTCAAAAATTCCTCTTTTGTGATTTCGCCGTCGCTGCGCATATCCAAAAGATTATCCTTTTTGGATTTCAGTTTTTCGATATTTGCAAGCATAACCGATTTGTTTTGTCGAGGAGCTTTAATATCCGGTTTATAACATTCGTTGAGTATTTTACAGGCAAGCTTTATATCTCAATCAGTTTGAACTGCACAAGCTTCTTTCGGATTTGGACTTAGGACAAGAGTTAAATTGGGATTGGTTCATTCTTCTTGTTGCCAAAACAGGTATGCGTTTTTCTGAAGCACTGGCTATAACGCCGCAGGACTTTGATTTTTCAAGGCAATCCCTTTCCATCAACAAGACTTGGGACTATAAAGGAAAAGGTGGCTTTTTGCCTACTAAGAATCAATCATCGGTACGAAAAATTCAAATTGATTGGCAGCTTATTATTCAGTTTTCTACATTGGTCAAAGGGCTACCTCAAGATGAACCGATTTTCATATCGGGGAATGTGTATAACTCAACGGTCAACGATATTCTGACAAGACATTGCAAGAAAGCAGGAATACCGGTTATTTCCGTTCACGGGCTGAGACACACTCACGCTTCACTTCTTTTGTTTGCCGGAGTATCAATAGCAAGCGTGGCACAGAGATTAGGACATTCGAGTATGACAACAACGCAGAAAACATATCTCCATATTATTCAAGAACTTGAGAATAAAGATGTTGATTTGGTAATGCGTTCGTTATCAAGCTTAAATTGACAAAAAACACTCACGCTGATGAAGGGTGATAAGGTTGTCGAGCTGCTCGAAATATGCGCCTATGGCGGCTTGCTCGCCAATGGCACTCGGTATAAAAAACTCTGTTTTAGAAACGAGTTTCCAATCTGACCTCGGCATTTTCGTTCCTGTTGATTGATTGGCAACCTCGTCAAATTGACGGCTTTGAATTAGCCTATATAGGAAACTACTATGGACAGTTGCGGATGTACTTCAGAAAAGATTAGATGTCTAAAAAGCTTGTAGTTAAAGCTTTTTAGACATCTAAATCTAGGTACTAAAACAATTCATCCAGTAAAATATAATATTTTATTTTCTCCCAATCAGGCTTGATCCCCAGTAAGTCAAAAAATAGCTCGACATACTGTTCTTCCCCGATATCCTCCCTGATCGACCGGACGCAGAAGGCAATGTCATACCACTTGTCCGCCCTGCCGCTTCTCCCAAGATCAATAAAGCCACTTACTTTGCCATCTTTCACAAAGATGTTGCTGTCTCCCAGGTCGCCGTGGGAAAAGACAAGTTCCTCTTCGGGCTTTTCCGTCTTTAAAAAATCATACAGCTCGCGCGGATCTTTAAATGGAGTGTCTTCTTCCCAGTTTTCGCAATCCACATCGGCCAGATCGTTATTCAGTAAGTAATCCAATTCGGCTAAGCGGCTGTCTAAGCTATTCGTATAGGGACAATCCGATATGTCGATGGAGTGAAAGAGCCTGATGCACTCCGCATACAGCTCGATAATCTTTTCAGGGCTTTGTTCATCTTCATACTCTTCCGAGCAAAGGACGCCATCGGCCTCACTCATGAGCAGATTGCTCCAGCCATCATGCCGTTCAAAGTGCAGGACCTTTGGAACAGGCAGCTTTCCTTCCAGCCATAGCATCATGTCCTTTTCCCGTTCCACATCATAGGTGGTCCCTTTATACCGGCTGTCCGTCATTTTTAAATATAGGTTTTCATTTTCTCCCACCAGCTTATATACCTTAGCAGGAGACATTCCTTCCGTATCTTTTACGCAGCGGTATTTTTCGATCAGTTTTTTCAATTCCGGTGATATTCTCATTTTAGCCATTTATTATTTCCTTCCTCTTTTCTACAGTATTTAAAGATACCCCAAGAAGCTAATTATAACAAGACGAACTCCAATTCACTGTTCCTTGCATTCTAAAACCTTAAATACCAGAAAACAGCTTTTTCAAAGTTGTTTTCAAAGTTGGCGTATAACATAGTATCGACGGAGCCGATTTTGAAACCACAATTATGATAGAATTTACAAGCTATAAGGTTATTGTCCTGGGTTTCAAGCATTAGTCCATGCAAGTTTTTATGCTTTGCCCATTCTATAGATATATTGATAAGCGCGCTGCCTATGCCTTGCCCCCTGAAATCCTTACATACGGCGATATCTTCTATATAAGCGTACCGGTTCCAATTTTTTCGCAGTTTAACTTTTCCGACGCATTTATCGTCTTGGTAGTAAAGATATATTATCTTATCAGTATTGTCAATATATTCAAGGCAATCTGCCTCCTCATCCTCTTCATCCTCTTCGTCTTGGTAGCTTTTTAAATATGGCGCTTCATAGAGTAATTCTGTAAAGGTCCAATTCTCGTTTTCATACCTCGGTATAATCTTACCTATCACCTCAAATGGTTCGCTGGGTTTATCGATATCTTTCAGGTGCCCTGCTTTCATTTCTGTAATCACTGTTCCCGCCTCTCTTCTATATCAGCGGCATATGTGCTATCCAGGCAGCCGGTTTTACCAGTGTATTTTTTATACATGTCCCTGGTATATTTTGTTATATTCCTATCATACTCCGGATAGGCATAATGAAGCCTTTCCGCCACCTCACCGGATACCGCCCTGAACAATTGATGGCATAGAAATAATGCTTCCCATATGTTTTCATAGGAATCCATCCGGTAGGTGGACAAAAGTTTCTCCCACAAATCCTCGGATATATACCTTTCAATAAACTTATAGTTCTTGCCTACACTTAATTTAAAGCCTGTTTCGATGCCGACCTTCCATGATATCATTCTCAGCAGCTCATGGCGAACAATCTGATTAAAATGATCAATAGCAAATAAAATTTCCTTACGGCACAATCCTTTAATAACATAAGGTGTTACATTCCAAAATTCATTACAGCAATCATCATACTCCCTTGCGCTTGGCTTTCTTACATGATAATCTATATCAGTCGGAACTATGTCCCTTTTAATTCTACAATCTTTATCAATTAGAACCTTTATTAATTTATCGCCCTTTAGGTAATTATCTAACTCTTCCAAGGGCAATAAGGTAAGATCAATTTTATTGTAATCATCAAATAGCATAAGATAGGAAAATCCCTTTTCTTCAGGTGGGAATAATTCCATATCCTCCGGCTTTTGCATCATTATTATATTCCCAAATTGATTAAGCCAGTCATCATTAGATATAAACGGTTCTATATCACTTACAAAATATGTAATATCATAATCCTGAAATTCATCTTTAGGTATATTAATATTTGCGCGTGACCCCTCAAGGGTCACAATTCGAATACGTTCATCCTGTTCTGCTAAAGAAAGTACTAAATCCATCATTTCTTTTTCTGATCTCATTTACATACTCCTCGTTTATTTTTTCTATATTATTACATCTTCTTTTTTGCCGATACAATCAGCATCATTGGGCGTCGCATTTCATCCGCCATCCCCGGAATATCCATCATGTTCTCTGGCGGCTGTGGCTCCACAATCTGATTTATTATAAAACTATTTGAAAGCAGTGTATTTAGATATGTGGTCAGTGTTCTATGATATTTTGTAACCTTTTCTTCCAAAAACATAGCTGTCCGTTTGCCCTCATAATAATAATTGTCCACCGGGAAATGCAGTATTTCTCCTTTTTCGTTATAATACCAGTCTTGTGTTCCATGAGCAGTAAAAACAGGATGTTCAACTGTAAAAACTAAATTGCCACCAGCCTTCAGCATCCTATATATCTTTTTTATTAAATTCTCATAGTCTGCTACATAATGAAACGCAAGCGAACTTAGTATTACATCAAAGCTCTCCTCTGGGAAATCCACATCTTCTATGGCACAGCATTCATATTCAATCTGTGGAAAATGGGTTTTTCCTTTTGCTACTTCGAGCATTTTATGAGAAATATCAACACCTACTACAGAGGAAGCACCGTTTTCCATCGCATATATACAGTGCCATCCATAGCCGCATCCTAAATCAAGCACACGCTTACCCTTAAAATCAGGTAGCATCTTTTTCAAAGTCTCCCATTCTTCCGCACCAGCCAGTCCTTTCTGCGAGCGACTCATTTGACTGTATTTTTGAAAAAATATATTATCATCATATTTGTTTTCTTTCATCTGAACTCTCCTCGTTTAAAAAGTTATTTATCTCCGATACAATTTCATTCACTTCATTATAAAGCTTCTCGGTCATGTCGTAGCATTCAAAAAGTGAGATACCGAGTACTTCAAAAATATGATTTACCTTCTCGGTATATTTTTCAGGTTTATGTTCAAAAGTTTCAAGCAGTTTTATAGCTTTCTTTTCGTTGATACAATAAGCATTATTACATGCAAATAACACTTGATTTAAACATGAAACTATACGAAAAACATGACCCGCAATATAATATTTATCGTCTGTTCCCGAATTTGCTTTTACAAACATTAAAGAGAACCCTGCTTCAAACATAAAAAAGTTAACTAAACTTTTCTGCAAAGCATTGGGATAAGTTTCTGCCTGTTTTTTTAATTCGCATAAGCTTTCATTCTTAGCATATAGTATTTTGCTAATCGCTAATTCTCCTCGATACATTGCACTAATATAACCATGGGGATGCCCAGTCTGATAATTGGCAGTAACAATTCCGTGCTCTGTATCTTTCATTATTTGTTCCACACGTTTAATATCACGTAAAATTAAATCCACATGATACCCGTTTATGACTAACCATCCGCCGCCATTAATCCAATCACCCCATGCTCCGGGAGGTACAACAAGGTTATTTCTATGCTCATCATCCAGCTTTGTAGCGAATTGATTAATAGTATTTATGTCAAATGATTCTGAATTGTAATAGATGCCGATATCTATATCCGAATCCTCTGTATGGGTGCCCCTTGCACGTGAACCACCTAAAACAATACCTTCTATATAAGACAGAGAGGATAATTTCTCTGCTACTGATTTAATAATATTATCTACCATCAAGCATGCTCCTTTTATCGATTCACTGCTGTAAAAATTCCAAGCCAAATCTTTTGATTCTACTCAACATATTTATAATTTTTTTAATTTCACAAAAGATAGTTAAAACTTATCAATTGTCTTTTTATACCTCTGCTGATTAGATGAAGTCTTTTCAATAGCCTTTAAATTACCATTCATTTTGCTAACATGGTTTAAAAATAACGTTCCAAGCAGAAGTCGATCCTTTCTGGGTATCCTATTCCCCACATATCCCTTGAATAAATCTTTAACAAGAAAAACTTCGCCATCATTTAGATTTTCAGTTTCTCTAATAGCTTCTTCCAATAGCTCATTTACATCAATCATGTTGTCCACTCCTTATTAATAATAATATCAACAACATTGTTGATATTATTATACGTATATTCACAGTCAAAGTCAATCCGTAAATAAGAAAAGCCACCAATCAAGGAAGTAACACCTCTCATTTGGTCGCCATTTCTGATATCCTATATCTCAATATCTATTTCAACACCTGATTTAAATTCAACAGTGAGCTTATCATCAAATACCGTAACTTTTTCAATAAGCCGCCTTACTAATTGCTCATCATATTCCTCCAACTCGCAGGATTGTTCATTTAAGAAATCAGTCATTTCAGCGATTCGTTGCCTTTTTCCTTCACGCTCTGCATTCTCTGCAAGTGCATTTTGCTTCAATTCTCGAAGGCGGTAAATTTCATCAGCCACATCTTCATAGTCATTCTTGGACTTTGCTTGTATAAGAAGCTGTTGTTGTAATTCTTCCAATTTGCCATCAATATCATCGGTGGCATTATCATTTTCTTCATTAAATACAGTAGCTATGTTTTTCTGCAAGGTTGAGAGGAAGGGTTCTTTGTTAGCCAAAAGCTCGTTAATAGCCTTGACCACTGCTGTCTGCAATGTTTCCTCGTTTATGGTATGAGGAAGTCATGAATGGTCATTCGAAGATCAGGAATAAAGGCATTGCCAATATATTCAGTCAGATGGGACTTGTAGAGGCATGGGGAAGCGGAATAAAAAGAATCCTTAATGCTGCAGAAGAGTATGGACTTCCAAAGCCGAGATTTCAGGAATTTGATAATATGTTTCGGGTAGAGTTGTTCCGAGTCAATCCAATAACTGACCAAGCTAACCAAGCTACTAACCAAGCTAACCAAGATTTAGAGAGATTAGACCAAGTGGAAGATGAAAATGTACTGAGTGAGAAAGAAACAGAAATTCTGAATCTTGTACGTATGCAACCTTCAATCACGCAGAAAGAAATGGCTAATGCGTTAGATTGGAATCTTGCTAGTGTGAAGTATTATATAACCAAATTGAAGGAAAAGAATTATCTGAAGAGGCAGGGAAGTAGCCAAAAAGGGAAATGGGTGATATTAACAAAACGAGATTGACACTTGTATCAATTCGTGTTAAACTATGAAATGTAAGGAGGAGAGAAAGATGCCTAGAAAACCATCATTAGACGGCAAAGATTCTAGTCTGAGAATTAGGATGTCACCAGAGCAAAAAGAAAAGCTAGTATCTTATGCAGAGAGACATTATCAGACTATGAGTAATGTAATATTCCAGGCGTTGGACATTCTTTACGCAAGAGAAGAACAACAAAATAATAAAGAGTAAAATGGAGTTATTTTGGAGTTTATTTCTTCATAAGCGGTGCGAAAAACACAAAAACAGAACGCACGTTCGAAATATAAACCTCTAATAACAGCCTTTGCGTGTCATGAAACGCAGTCCGCAAAGGAGACTGTATATTTTGCAAATCCCGGTCCGGACGGCAAATTTAACCCGGATTACTATTTTCACTGGGCAGATTACAATAACGAGCCGATAAATGAGTGGGATAAGGTGGCTTCAACACTGCTTTCCATTCCTATGGCTCATCAGTTAATCGGCTTCTATACTGTTGCTGATGATTCTGATGGCGTACTCAAGGTTATGCGAAGCTATCAGTATTTTGCGGCAAGTGCTATTTCCGACAAGGTTTCCAAAACTAAGTGGGAAGCCGGAAATCAGCTTGGCGGTTATGTATGGCATACTACCGGTTCGGGCAAAACAATGACCAGTTTCAAGTCTGCTCAGTTAATCGCCAGCTCCAAAGACGCTGATAAGGTAATCTTTTTGATGGATAGGATTGAGCTGGGAACACAGTCGCTTAAAGAATATCGTGGGTTTGCCGATGAAAACGAGTCTGTTCAGGCGACGGAAAATACAGGGGTGCTAATAACAAAACTAAAAAGCACCGACCCTGCCGATACGCTTATTGTTACATCTATTCAGAAGATGAGCAATATCAAAGATGAAGCAGGTGGACTGAAAGCAAGTGACATCGAATACATAAATGGAAAGCGAATTGTATTTATCGTTGATGAAGCTCATCGCTCCACTTTTGGGGATATGTTAATCACAATAAAGACTACATTCCCAAAAGCAATTTTCTTTGGTTTTACAGGAACGCCAATTCAAGATGAAAACCAAAAGAAAAAGAACACAACAACCACAGTGTTCGGAAATGAACTTCACAGATACAGTATCGCAGACGGAATCCGTGATAAAAATGTGCTTGGCTTTGACCCATATAAGGTGTTGACTTTTAAGGATAAAGATGTGCGAAAGGTTGTCGCATTGGAAAAGGCGAAAGCACAAACTGAGGAAGAAGCGATTTCTGACCCGATAAAAAGCAAGGTGTACTATAAATATATGGATGCCGGTCAGGTTGGAATGGTAGGACATTTTGACAGCAAAGGAGACTATATCAAGGGTATTGAAGATTATATTCCTAATGTTCAATATCAAACCGAAGAACATACTACTACCGTTGTAAAGGATATATTGGAAAACTGGGTAACTTTGAGCCATAACAGTAAGTTCCACGCAATTTTCGCTACAAGCAGCATACCGGAAGCCATCAATTACTATCGTATGATAAAGGAAATGAAGCCTGAATTGAAGGTTACGGCTTTATTTGACCCGAACATCGACAATGGCGGCGGCGTTGCATTTAAGGAAGCCGGTCTCGTTGAGATAATAGAGGACTATAACGAAAGATATGGTCAGGACTTTACCATTCCGACATTCGCTAATACAAACACTCTGGTTCAGTGTGAAGCTAATAATGTATATATTATCAATATTTTCAGGTCTTAGGGTGTCACCCTAACGAGGTATTTGGGAGTGGGCTGCCAAAATACACTGCCGCTGAAAGCACGAGCGACAGCACCGTTTTGGACAACCTGTCCATAAATGGTCTGCTCGCTCAGTATGTGCAGAAGGCGGGCAGATTACCGTTTGGCTATCCAACCGGTCTGCTCGCTAAGATTGTACATACCTTTTTATCTGTTGCGGTATTGACATTCAAAAGTAAATATCAAACAAAAAATAAGCACGGACAACAGAGTGTTTCTGCAATCTGTGCTCAATTTTTATGCGTATCCGATATAGATTTCATACTGTGTATCGGATAATTTTTCTGCCCATATCCACACCGATGTACATCCCTCAACATTCTTGTATCTGTTCAATCTGCTTTCAATATCGATACTGATATTTTTGTTGTTTGTATTAGCGGATATAGGGTTATCCCAACATTTTGTAGCTGTTTCATCAAGAGTTAAACCTATACTTTGAGCGTGATTTTGTGCATAAGAAATCCAATAGGATATATCGAATCCTTCAATTTGTTCAAATGCTGTTGTGGCTTCCGAAACAGTATTTGTTGTGATTTCAGGCTCAGATTTTTCGCTGTTGGGTATTTCTTTTTGTGTATAAGTATCTTGCTTTGGCTCGTTATTTGCTGTTGTGGTTTGAGAAAAAATCGGCTCTTTTGACACCTTTTCTGTACCGGTTTCAGCGTCAGGCGGCTGTGTTATTTCTTCCGCAAATGTGCTTTTCTCAATTGTTTTGGTTTCTGTTTTCTCAGTTAATTCTTCCTCTTGCGTTGTATCAATTATAGCGTTAGTCGATGAACTTTCAACTGCTTTTTTGTCCGGCTCACTATGGGCAGTGCAACCTGCCGAAACAAAAATGAGAGTCAATATCATTGTGAATACTACGATTTTTCTCATACAAAAATCACCTCGCTATTCACAACTTCCATTGCTCTGTTGCGGATGTTATTCATCTTCCGCACCCATAGCATCGGGTTATCTGCTTTCAGTTTTTCCGTAACATTTTCTTTTTCGGCAAGCGATTTAACAAGCTGTGAAAACATTACTTGCGCTTGTTCTTCAATGTCCGCAAGGTAAGGGTACAGCCTTTCCGATGTGAGCAGATTGTAATATCTTATGCGATGATGTTGTTTAAGATACTGTCTGTGACGGGTTGCCCACACGCCGATATACAATTCATTCTGCTTTTTTGTTGCGATGCACGGCAGTTGATAATCACCTTGTATTTCATAATTACAGCCGTTTTGTTCAAATAATGTGTTCATAATGAAACCTCCTTAATTTTGTTGATTTCATTATAATGAAATCACAATCTAAACACGAATGTGCAAAAAAATCCGCCTACCGAGTTATTCGATAGACGGATATTTTTTAGAAAATCACTTCAACTGTTATATCTTCCCATTGTGATTGGCGAAGATATTGACCGTTGGCGTTACGAAAAGCTTTCGCCTGTTCGTAGTTTATTGTGAAGCAGAAGTAAAAATTACTTCTCATCCCCGCTTCTAATAGCTGCCTGTGCTGCTGCAAGTCTTGCTATCGGCACACGGAAAGGTGAGCATGATACATAGTCAAGACCGATCTTATGGCAGAATTCAACAGACGAAGGATCGCCGCCGTGCTCACCGCAGATACCGCAGGAGAGATTGGGACGGGCGCTGCGACCGAGGTCTACAGCCATCTTCATGAGCTTACCTACGCCGACCTGATCGAGCTTAGCGAAGGGATCGTTCTCATAGATTTTTGAATCATAGTATGCACCGAGGAACTTACCTGCGTCATCACGGCTGAAGCCGAATGTCATCTGAGTAAGGTCATTTGTACCGAAGCAGAAGAATTCAGCTTCTTTAGCTATCTCGTCTGCTGTGAGAGCGGCACGAGGAATCTCGATCATGGTACCTACCTCGTACTTGAGATCACTTCCGGCTGCTTTGATCTCTTCATCGGCAACGCTTACAACAAAGCTCTTTACATACTTAAGCTCTTTTACATCGCCTATGAGAGGAATCATGATCTCGGGAACAACGTTCCAGTCGGGATGCTTCTTCTTTGTAGCGATAGCTGCACGGATAACGGCTCTTGTCTGCATGGAGGCGATTTCAGGATACGTTACTGCGAGACGACAGCCACGGTGACCCATCATCGGGTTGAACTCATGGAGAGATGCGATGATCTCTTTGATCCTTTCAACACTCTTGCCCTGATCCTTTGCAAGACGAGCGATATCTTCTTCAGATGTAGGAACGAACTCATGGAGCGGGGGATCGAGGAAGCGGATAACGACAGGGTAGCCTTCGAGAGCTTCATAGAGCTTCTCAAAGTCGCTCTGCTGCATGGGCAGAATCTTTGCGAGAGCTGTTTCTCTCTCTTCAACTGTATCGGAGCAGATCATCTCGCGGAAAGCGGCGATTCTGTCCGGCTCGAAGAACATGTGCTCTGTACGGCAGAGACCGATGCCTTCTGCGCCGAGCTCACGTGCTTTCTTAGCGTCTGCGGGAGTATCGGCATTTGTACGAACCTTGAGCTTTCTGTACTTGTCAGCCCATGTCATAATTCTGCCGAATTCACCTGCGATGGTAGCGTCAACGGTAGGAATAGCTTCACCGTAGATATTGCCTGTGGAACCGTCGATAGAGATAACGTCGCCCTCGTGGAAGGTCTTGCCTGCGAGAGTGAACTTCTTGTTTTCTTCATCCATAGCGATGTCACCGCAACCGGAAACACAGCACTTACCCATACCGCGGGCAACAACGGCTGCATGGCTTGTCATACCGCCGCGAACCGTGAGGATACCCTGAGCGGCTTTCATACCCGTGATATCTTCGGGAGATGTTTCGAGACGAACGAGGACAACCTTCTTGCCCTTTGCCTTCCATGCTTCGGCATCCTCGGCAGTAAATACTATCTGACCGCAAGCTGCACCGGGAGATGCACCGAGACCGCGGCCGAGAGGCTTTGTAGCCTTGAGAGCCTTTGCATCAAACTGCGGATGGAGAAGTGTATCGAGGTTACGGGGATCGATCATGAGAACGGCTTCCTGCTCGGTTCTCATTCCCTCATCAACGAGGTCGCATGCAATCTTGAGAGCGGCCTGAGCTGTTCTCTTACCGTTACGTGTCTGGAGCATATAGAGCTTGCCGTGCTCAACGGTAAATTCCATATCCTGCATATCTCTGTAGTGGTCCTCCAGAGTCTTGCAAACCTGCTGGAACTGAGCAAATGCCTCGGGGAACTTCTGCTCCATCTCGGCAATCTTCATAGGTGTACGAACACCGGCAACAACGTCTTCGCCCTGTGCGTTTGTAAGGAACTCACCGAAGAGGCCCTTGGCACCTGTAGCAGGGTCACGTGTGAATGCAACGCCTGTACCGCAATCGTCGCCCATATTACCGAATGCCATGGACTGTACGTTTACGGCTGTACCCCAAGAGTAGGGAATATCGTTATCACGACGGTATACGTTTGCACGGGGGTTGTCCCATGAACGGAAAACGGCCTTGATAGCGCCGAAAAGCTGTTCCTTGGGATCAGAGGGGAAGTCTGTGCCGATCTTGGATTTGTATTCTTCCTTAAACTGGCGTGCGAGCTCCTTCAGGTCATCTGCGTCGAGCTCGATGTCCTGCTTAACGCCCTTTGCCTCTTTCATCTTATCGATGAGCTGCTCGAAATACTTCTTTCCGACTTCCATAACAACATCGGAATACATCTGAATAAATCTTCTGTAGCAGTCCCAAGCCCATCTCGGATTGCCGGACTTCTTGGATATAACTTCAACAACTTCTTCGTTGAGACCGAGGTTAAGAATGGTATCCATCATACCGGGCATGGATGCGCGTGCACCGCTGCGGACGGAAACGAGAAGAGGATTCTCATGATCTCCGAATTTCTTGCCGGTGATAGCTTCCATCTTCTCGATGTACTCCATGATCTCCGCCTGAATTTCGGGATTGATCTGCTTGCCATCCTCATAATACTTTGTGCAAGCTTCTGTGGTAATAGTGAAGCCCTGGGGAACGGGAAGACCGATATTTGTCATTTCCGCAAGGTTTGCACCCTTACCGCCGAGAAGCTCACGCATGCCTGCGTTACCTTCTGTAAAAAGGTAGACATACTTCTTTGCCATTTGTTTTTTTCCTCCATAGTTTTTATTGAGATTTTTACAAATCTATACATTTTGGTATTATATCATAGATTTTTCCAAATATCTATAGCTTTTATGAAAAAAATTGAGAAAAAAAGAGAAAAATTTGAAAAAACAGGAAATTTCTATTGCAAAAAATCCGATTAAGGGGTAAAATAAATCAGAAAACACCGCGTGGCGGTGCAGATACGGTACATCTACGGAAGGGAAATGCTCCTTTCCGCATTTCGTGCTGTTTTCGGAAAGGATATAAGCATGTCGATTTTCGATTTATTCAAAAAGACAGAGAACGAGGGAAAGAGCGCGCCTGTTTCGTATATCGTGGCAGGGCTCGGCAATCCCGGGACAAAATATGAAAAGACCCGCCATAACGCAGGCTTTCTTGCCATAGACCATATAGCGGAAAAGCTGGGCGTAAAAATAAATTCATTAAAATTTCAGTCGCTTATCTGCCGCACGGCAATAGACGGCACGGGGGTGCTGCTCATGAAGCCGCAGACCTTTATGAATGCTTCGGGGATTGCCATCGACGAGGCGGCTTCCTTCTATAAAATACCGCCCGAGCATATAATCATTCTGTGCGATGATATAGCACAGCAGACCGGGCATATCCGCATCAGAAAGAGCGGAAGCGCGGGTGGACACAACGGACTGAAAAGCGTCATCGGTTTCTGTGGGAGCGAATTTCCGCGCATCCGCATGGGCGTGGGAGAAAAGCCGAATCCGGAATACGACCTTGCAGACTGGGTGACGGGAAAGCTCCCCGAGGCGGATATGAAGGCATTGCAGGGAAGATTCGACGATGTATACGATGCGCTTCGTCTGATACTTCGCGGAGATTATGACCGCGCAATGAATCTATATAACAGATGAAAACGGTAAATATAAAATGAATATAATTTCAAATCGTATATCTGCGCAGCGCGAATTTGCGCAGATACTGAAAACAAGGCGTGAAAACAAGGGAAAAGCGAAAAAGCTCCCGTCCATGATAACGGGGCTTTGCGAGGGCGCGCTGGACGCATTTCTCGCCGCTTTCGTCCTCGAAGAATGTAAAAATGAGCCTTCGCTCGTGCTCGTACAGGATGAGAAGAGCGCGCGTCATATCGCTGCGGCGCTCGGCTTTTACGGAATACGCACCTTAGTCTATCCCGCGAGAGATCCCGTGCTGTATAATATGGTAGCTTCGCATGAGGCGGAGTATGACAGAGTGTCGGCACTATCCGAAATATCGGAGGGAAGCGGCGCCGTGGTAATCGCTACGCCCGATGCGGCGATGCAGTTCACCATGCCGAGAGATAAGCTCTGCGAGGGCGCCTTCACGCTTTCCGTCGGCGACAGCGTGGATATGGCAGAGCTTTCGAAAAGGCTTGTCGCTTTCGGCTATGCTCCGTGCGAGCTTGTGGACGGAAAGGGCAGATTCGCCATACGCGGCGGTATTGCCGATATTTTTTCTCCTCAGTCTGACATGCCTGTCAGGATAGAGCTTTTCGGCGACGAGATCGACAGGATAGGATATTTCGATATCATAACGCAGAGATGGGTGGAAAACCTGCGCGTGGCAAAGATCATTCCCGCGCGGGAGATAATCGCGGATGCAGGGGCACGGACACGTATAGAGAAAGCGCTGGAGCGCCTCATGAAAAAGGCGGCAAGCGAGCAGGTCCGCTCTTCGCTTGCAGGTGAGCTGACGGCGGTGCAGTCGGGTGCGGAGATACTGACGGCAGAAAAATATCTTCCTTTAATATATGAAAAAAAGGAATGTTTGCTCGATTATTTTGATTCCGACAGCGCCGTTTTTATTATAGAATCCTCGGGCGTTTCGGACAGACTGCGCGGCTCTCTTCGCCATGGCGAGGAAACGGCAAAGCAACTTTTGGAAGAGGGCGTGATGCCCGCGGGTTGCGGCATTTTCATGAAGGACGAGACCGATCTGCTTGCCTTTGCCGAGAAAACCGGCGCGCTGATAGCCAACGCCTTCCTTTCGCAATACGCCGGCAGGCTGTGGGAGATATATTCCGTCCATACGAGAACGACTGCCTTCATGACGGCAAATGCCGAGGCACTCTGCGAGGATATAGAATCCTATACGCGCGCCAAATATGAGATCATCGTAGCCGCATCAAGTGAAACCGAGGCGACAAATACACGCGATATCCTCGTGCAAAGCGGGATCAGCTGCGTTCTTGTTCCGAGGGTCGATGATATAACCGAGATCGCGCGTGGTGTCCCCGTGATAACATCGTTTCCGGGATCGGGCTTTGAAATAGTCAATGCGAAATTCATGCTTCTTTCCCTCGGCGAAGGCAGGGCGGAGCAGACACGCTCGAGGGGCGTGCGGCGTTCCAAGGCGAAGAAAACGGCAAAGGAAAAGATCCTTTCTTATGCCGATCTTACTGTGGGCGATTATGTTGTGCACGATACGCACGGCATCGGCAAATACATGGGACTGGAGACGATACGCGATTACACGGGTGTATGCCATGACCATATAAAGATACAGTATTCCGGCACGGATGTGCTTTATGTTCGCTGTGAGCAGATAGAGACTGTCTCCAAATATATAGGAGCGGGTGCTGACGAGGGCGCGATAAAGCTCTCAAAGCTCGGCGGCACGGAATGGGGAAAAACGAAAGCCCGCGTGAAAAGCGAGGTACGTCAGATGGCAAAGGAGCTCATCGCGCTCTACGCCGAACGTATGCGGCGCCCGGGATTTGCTTATGAGCCGGATGACGATATGCAGAGAGAATTTGAATCTCTCTTTGAATATGAGGAGACGGATGCACATCTTGCCGCCGCGGAGGATATAAAACGCGATATGGAGAAGCCCGTGCCGATGGACAGACTGCTCTGCGGAGATGTCGGCTTCGGCAAGACGGAGGTAGCGCTCCGTGCGGCATTCAAGGCGGTGGATAACGGCAAGCAGGTCGCCATTCTCGTTCCCACGACGATCCTTGCCATGCAGCATTATCAGACGATTGCATCGCGCATGCGCGGCATTCCGATAAAGGTATCGCTTCTTTCCCGCTTCAAATCGCACACCGAGCAAGAGGCAGCGGTACGTGCGCTTCGCCGAGGCGATATCGATATCATCGTCGGAACGCACAGGATACTTTCGGCGGATATACAGTTTCATGATCTCGGCCTTGTTATAATAGATGAAGAGCAGCGCTTCGGAGTTGCCCACAAGGAAAAGCTGAAGCAGCTCGCCAAAAATGTCGATGTTCTCACCCTGACAGCGACGCCGATACCGAGAACACTGAATATGGCTATGAATTCGATACGCGATATGTCGGTGCTCGACGAAGCACCCGGGGACAGGATGCCCGTACAGACATATGTGCTGGAATATGACGACCTCGTGATAAATGAGGCGATAAGACGCGAGCTGCATCGAGGCGGCCAGGTTTTCTATCTGCATAACAGGATAGACAGCATAGCGGGTACGGCGGCAAGGCTGAAAAAGGAATTTCCCGATGCGAATATCGATATAGCACACGGCAGAATGGAAAAAGAGGAGCTTGCGGATATCTGGCAGAGCCTTGTGGAGGGAAATACCGATATTCTTGTATGCACCACGATCATAGAAACAGGCGTTGATGTTCCGAATGCCAATACGCTGATCATAGAAAACGCAGATACGATGGGACTGTCACAGCTCCACCAGATACGCGGCAGAGTCGGCAGAAGTGCGCGCCGCGCCTATGCCTATTTCACCTACAGGCAGGGAAAAGCGCTGAGCGATATATCGGCAAAAAGACTTGCCGCAATACGCGATTTCACGGAGTTCGGCTCGGGCTTCAAAATAGCTCTGCGCGACCTTGAAATACGCGGTGCGGGCGATATACTCGGCGCACGTCAGCACGGGCATATGGAGAGCGTCGGCTATGATATGTATCTGAAGATACTGAACGAAGCTGTTCTCGAGGAGCAGGGAAACATACCTCGGAAAAAGACCGAATGTACCATTTCCGTCGGCAGAGACTCATATATTCCCGAAAGCTATATTTCTTCCGCTTCTCAACGCATAGACATGTACAAGAAGATAGCGGCAATCGAAAATGAGGCGGATGCCGACGATATAGCGGATGAGATGCTGGACCGTTACGGCGATATGCCGCAGTCTGTGGAAACCTTGCTTTCGGCTTCGCTCGTCCGCGCCCTCGGAAGCGAATGCGGCATCACGCAGATAGACAAACGCGAGAATACCGTGGTCTTTTATCCCGAAGAGCCCGACTTTCTCGTCCTTTCGCAGCTATCCGCGGCTTTCCCTGCCCGAATCACCATTATGCCCTCGGAGAGAACGTATTTTACATTCAAAATCAGGCGCGGTGAGACGGTTTTTGAGATAATTTCCAATTTGTTAAAGAAATATATACAAATAAAATCAAAAAAAGAGTAGATTTTTTCGAAAATTTATGTATAATATTATTATACTCATTTTTCTTGCGCCTTTTTCGGCGCAAAAGCACTAAAAACCAAAGGAGTTTCAAATTACAATGAAAGCGAAAAGACTTATTTCACTTATTCTGGTTGCGTTGATGCTTGCGACTGCAGTTCTTACTCTCGCGTCCTGCGGAGAGAAAACGGCGATGAGCCTCGAGGTTGACGGCAAGACTTATACCATTACCACAAAAGAGCTCGATTTTCTTTTCCCGTACATCAAGATGAACCTTTTTTACAGCTACGGAATGACTACCGATTACAATACGCCTTCCTTCTGGAACAGCGAAGTCGAAAACGAGGATGGCACAAAGACCACGGCCGGCGATATTCAGACACAGAATATTCTGAATATAGCAAAGAATCTGCTTGTCACAAAGTATCTCTATGACAAGTACGGCAGTCCCGCCATAGATAGTGAAGCTCTCGAGGAATACAAGAAACAGCTCAGTCAGATGCTTGCTTATTACGGCTACGGCAAAGAGGGTTATTACAAGAGATATTTCGGCTATACCACCGATATGGAGCTGGAATATTATATACGCGGTCTTGAAAACGATGCCGTGATGGAATATCTTTTCGGCGAGAACGGCGCGATGAAGATAACCGATGAGGAAAAGGATACCTATTATAAGGATAATTATGTCGCATATCAGTTCATCATGCTTGATATGAATAAGGATATCACAAAGGACGAAGACGGCAATCGCGTTCAGAAGACGGAAACGGATGATGACGGAAACGAAACCCCGATTGAAGAATATGAATATACAGAGCTGACCGACGAGCAGAAGGAAGAGAAGAAAACTCTCGTTGAAACGATCAAGAAGGCTCTCGCAGACGGAAAGGATTTTGCAGAGCTTGTTGAAGAATACTCCGACAGTTTTGATTCTCACAAATACAGCACGGCTTATATCGTTTCCGCAAGCGGAACCTTCCTCAATGCCACCGTTCAGGATAAGATAAAGGATTTTGAGGTCGGCGATTATACAGAAGAAGGCATTTCTTATTCCAATGATAACTACGTTTACTTCGTAAAGAGGGTAGAGCTTCCCGAAAAGGCTTTCTCTTCCGAAGATTACGAGGATTTCTTCACTTCTTTTGATGACAATATGGAGAATGAAAGATATAACGATATCTGTGAGGAATATATTGACAAGATCGTTGTAAATGAAAAGGTCACATCCAAGTACAGCTTCCTCAAGGCATTCCTCAGCGATTTCGTAAATACAAGAAACTCAACCAACTGACGGTGTTCGGGTTTGTAAAGCCCTTTATACCGGAGCTTCGTGTAAAGGACAACGAATTTTATAAAAGCGTATATTGCGGCATTTGCCGCGCTATGAAGAAGGAGACAGGCGCACTATCATGCGCCTCTCTCAGTTATGATGCGGTTTTTTTAGCGCTGGCACGGCTTGCCGTAACGGGAGAAAGCTATACCGTCTCAAGAGAAAGATGCATGCGTCATCCTTTTCACACACGCGCCGTGATGCACTGTGACGAATCGCTTGCAGCTGCCGCGCGTATCAGCGCGTCTCTTCTTTATGGCAAGCTAAAGGACGATATTTCCGATGAACATGGAAAGAGAAGAACGGCGGCAAAGCTTGTCTTGCCATATGCCCGCAAGTTCAGCCGCAGGGCGGCGCTCACGGAGGCTGACGAGATCATAGCGGAAAAGCTCGATGCTCTTTCTGAGCTGGAAAAGAGCGGAAACGCCTTGCCGGATGCCTGTGCCGATATCGCGGGTGAGCTTCTCGCGCTTGTCTCATCCCTCGGACTGGAAGGCACAAAGCATAATATCATGTATGAGGCGGCTTTCCATATAGGCAGATGGATATATCTTGCCGATGCCGTATGCGATTACCCCGAGGATATGAAAAGGGGAAGATTCAATCCGTTCTCCTCTTATGACAGAGAGCGGATGAGTGATTTTGCCGAGAACGAGGCATACAGCCTGACGATCCCCGAAATCATTGCGGCTGAAAATGCGCTCGCGCTCGCCGATTGCCGCGATGAACAGATAAATGCATGCATAGAGAATATATTACATTACGGAATGAAAAACTCATTTTATACTACCATGAGAAAGGAGTGGCATGATGACAGACCCTTATAAGGTGCTCGGAGTATCGAGAGACGCGAGTGAAGAGGAAATAAAAAAAGCTTACCGTGATCTTGCGCGAAAATATCATCCCGATAATTATGCCACAAGTCCTCTTGCCGACCTTGCGCAGGAAAAGATGAAGGAAATAAACGAGGCTTATGACACCGTCATGCGCGAGCGTCAGAGCCGTGGTGACAGCGCACAAGGAAGCTATGATTATTCCGACGCTACGGGAACAGGCAAATTCAATTATATCCGCACTCTCATAAATAGTCGCAACTTTTATGAGGCCGAAATACAGCTGGATGCTGTTTCGAAGGATAGCAGAAATGCCGAGTGGTATTATCTGAAGGGCTGTGTTTTTATGGGAAGAGGCTGGTATTTTGAGGCGTCGAAGCATTTTCATCGCGCCTGCGAAATGGACCCGCAGAATCCCGAATATGCTGCGGCGATGAACAGTATGAAAAATATGTCATATGATTATGACAGGCAAAATGGGCATCGCGACTCATGCAGTACGTGTGATATATGCTCCGGCCTTATCTGTGCCGACTGTTGCTGTGAATCAATGGGCGGTGATCTCATAAGCTGTTGCTGAAAAGGAGGCAGCCTTGAGTAAGGTTAAAAAGCTTGCGCTTTGCGCACTGATGACGGCGACGAGTATCATTGTCATGTTTTTAGGCTCCATATCCGGTTTTCTGGATATATGTACAGCTGCCGTGGCGGCACTCATCGTCGCATTTTGTTCGATTGAAGTGGGCACTGCCTACGGTTGGCTTGTCTATCTTGCCGCGAGCGTGGTATCGCTTCTGGTACTGCCTGCCAAGGAGGCGGCATGGAGCTTCGCTGCTTTTTTCGGGTTTCACGTTCTGCTCATCCCGCTCATGTCAAAATTGCCGCGCACTCTTTCGTTTCTGATCCGTCTTGCGATCATGAACGGCACGCTTGTACTCATATATGCATTTTTCAGTGAGTTTTTGCAGATGCCGGAAGAAACATGGCTGAAGGTAGCCATATTCGTCATGGCAAATGCCATTTTCGTGCTGAGTGATATGCTGTATAAAAGGCTTTTGCGAATATATTTCTTTAAATACAGAGATAAAATTTCAAAATTTTTGAAGTGATATTGATTTTCATATAGACCGGCTATTCTGCGCCGGCATCTTGCAAACTGAGGCGCAGGACGGGGCTCGGACTATAATTTGATGAATGATTTGATCCGCTCATTTTTGCATGGGCGGATAATTTTTTATAAAAAAAGAAAATTTTTTTCAAAAATCTCTTGACAAATCCAAAGAGTTGTGATAATATCGTATCATCGTTTTAACATATTAAAACGTTAAAACAAAAAATCAATGGAACAGAGGTATAATGTAATGAAAAAAATAGTTGCTTTGATTCTTGCTGTCGCTATGGCGGCCATGTCGCTGGTGGTTTTCGCATCGTGCGGAAAAAAGGATGATAATGTTCTCGTTTGCGGTGTCACGCTCTTTGACCGTATAAATTATAAGGATGTAAACTGTGAATGGGTAGGCTTTGACAGCGATTTCGCAAAGGAAGTCGGCAAAATCCTCGGTATGGAAGTCAAATTCCAAGAGATACAGTGGGAGCAGAAATACAGTGAGCTTTCTTCCGGTGCGATCGATTGCATCTGGAACGGCTTTACGGCAAACAGCTCCGATAACGGAACACCCAGAAAAGAGCTTGTCGATTTCTCCTATGGCTATATGCTCAATCAGCAGTGCGTCGTGGTAAAGAAATCAAATCTCGAAAGTTTCAAGAGTGAGGCAGATCTTGCAGGCAAGACAGCCGTTGTTGAAGCGGGTAGTGCGGGGCAGAGCTATGCTGACAGTATCGTCGGAGATGATGGCAAAGTCATTAAGGCAGCCGCTCAGATCAATGCGTTCACAGAGGTTAAATCGGGAGCAGCCGATTTTGCCGTAGTCGATATCATTCTCGCGCAGAACGTTTGCGGTCAGGGCAACTTTGACGATCTCTGCATCGTTGATGCGATAGAGCTTGAATCCGAAATATATGCCATAGGCTTCGCTCGCGGCAGTGAGCTTACCGCCAAGGTAAATGCGGCTATCATCACTCTGCGCGACAACGGCACGCTTCTTGAGATAGCAAAGAGATACGGTCTCGAAAACAGTCTGCTCGTTCAGGAAACAGTAAATTATTGATTGATAAAGGAACATAAAAAATGAGTTTTGCGGAAGTTACGCTCAGCCTGCTTTCGGGACTGAAAACAACCTGCCTGATCTTTGCTTTGACGCTGGTCATAGCATTGCCGCTCGGCTTGATCATCGCATGGGGCTCCATGTCTAAATTCAAGCCGCTTTCATACCTTGTGAAGGTGTTCGTCTGGATAATCCGCGGCGTACCGCTGATGCTTCAGATATTCGTGGTATTCTATGTGCCGGGATTTGTATTCGGGACGCCCATCTCATCGCGTTTTACCGCCGTCATCATTGCTTTTGCCATAAACTATGCTTGCTATTTCTCCGAGATATATCGCGGAGGAATAGAAAGCATACCGTCGGGGCAATATGAAGCGGGGCAGGTTCTCGGCATGACAAAAGCGCAGATATTTTTCAAGGTCATTCTCATGCAGGTCGTAAAGCGTATACTGGCGCCTATGTCAAATGAGGTCATAACGCTTGTCAAGGATACGGCGCTCGCCCGCGTCATTCTCGTGACAGAGGTTCTCAAATGCGCCGAGGATCTGATGAGCATGCGCGGACTGATCTGGCCGCTCTTCTATGCGGGCGTATTCTATCTGATCTTCGTCGGACTTTTGACGCTTCTTTTCGGCTATCTTGAAAAAAAGCTTGCTTATTATAAAATTTAATCGGAGAAGAACATGGCATTTCTTGAAGTAAAAGGCTTGGTCAAATATTTTAACGATACCGAGGTCCTGAAGGGCGTGGATTTCACGCTGGAAAAAGGGCAGGTGCTGAGCATCATCGGCTCATCCGGAAGCGGCAAAACAACGCTTTTGCGCTGTCTGAACTTTCTCGAGACACCCGACAAGGGAGAAATTTTCATTAACGGACAGAAAATCTTCAGCGCGGATGATGTTTCCCAAACAAAAGCCGCGGAGCTTCGTGAAAAGCGACTTCGTTTCGGGCTCGTTTTTCAGTCCTTCAATCTTTTCCCGCAGTATACGGTGTTGGAAAATCTGACTCTTGCACCGAAGATGCGCGCGGCGGAAACGGCCAAGCGCGAAAAGCTCGGTTCGGAAGCGAAAAAGCGCCTTTATGATACAGTAGACGCGGATGCGGAGGAAATCCTTGCGAAGGTCGGACTTTCCGAGAAAAGAAGCGCATATCCGTGCGAGCTTTCCGGAGGACAGCAGCAGAGAGTATCCATTGCCAGAGCACTCATGCTCAGCCCCGATATCCTTTGCTTCGACGAGCCGACAAGCGCGCTCGATCCCGAGCTTACGGGAGAAGTGCTAAAGGTCATTCGCGAACTGCGGGACAGCAAGAGGACCATGATCATTGTAACGCATGAGATGGATTTTGCCCGCAAGGTCTCCGACAATATCATGTTTATGAGTGATGGCGTAGCTGCAGCATACGGAACGCCGGAGGAGCTTTTCTCAGGAAACGGAAACGAGAGGCTTTCCTCATTTCTCAATGCTTTTTGCAAATAAGCCGTGGTCTTTATTTTCGGCATTAATGTTGACTTTTATATTTGTTTCGATTATAATGTAGGTGCTTCAAAAAAAGCGCCTGCATTATTTTTTTAGGAGGTTTTTATGTTTTATCCGAAAAACGGTGATGCCGTGCTTTCGCCCGAACTCTTCAAAAATCCCACAAGTGAATATCGTGCTGCACCTTTTTGGTCATGGAACTGTGAACTCAGAAAGGATCTGCTCGGCAAGGAAATCGAGTATATGAAGGAGATGGGCTTCGGCGGATACAATATGCATCCGCGCGTAGGTCTTGCGACGCCTTACCTTTCCGATGAATTTATGGATATCGTGCGTTTTTGCGTTGAAAAGGGCAAGAGCGAGGGCATGTATTCATGGATATATGATGAGGACAAATGGCCCTCCGGTTTCGGCGGCGGTTTTGTCACGAAAGATATTGAGATGCGCAGAAAAAAACTGTTCGTGACACCTACTCCCTATAATGACGGAACGCTTACGCTTGAGGAGGATATATCAAATTCTCTGGACAAGAAACCGAGCTGGAAATATATTTTAATGGCATGCTACGACGTTGCACTCGATGAAAACGGCGATCTTTTGTCATATAAGCGCATCGGACTTTCCGACAGAGCGGAAAACAAAAAATATTTTGCTTATTTGGAATATGATTCGGATGACCCGTATTTCAACGGGCAAGCGTATGTCGATACGCTCAAAAAAGAGGCGATAGATAAGTTTATCGAGGTGACTCACGAAAAATACAAGAAGGTCATAGGTGATGAATTCGGCAAATCTGTTCCCGCTATTTTTACGGATGAGCCGCAGTTTGCACGTGTCTCGGTGCTGAAATTTGCAAAGCAGCAGAGCGGCGGTGCTTCGTATCCCTTCACAAATGATTTTGAGGACACCTTCCGCGCGGCATACGGTATCAGCTTGCTGGACAGCTTCCCCGAGGTGGTATGGAATCTCGCCGGCGGCAAGGTATCGCAGATAAGATATCGCTTCTTCGACCATGTATCAGAGCGCTTTGCCGAGGCTTTCTCCGATAATATAGGCAAGTGGTGCCGCGAAAACAACATACTGATGACCGGTCATATGATGGACGAATATACGCTGAGAACACAGACGTGGTCTGTGGGTGACTGCATGCGTCAGTATCGCGGCTTCGGACTTCCCGGCATAGATATGCTTGCGGATAAGCGCGAGCTGACGACGGCAAAGCAGGCGCAGAGCATGAGCAGACAAATGGGCGCGCCGGGTGTTCTCTCCGAGCTCTACGGCGTTACGAGATGGGAATTCGATTTCCGCGGACATAAGCTGCAGGGCGACTGGCAGGCAGCCATGGGAGTCACAGCGCGCGTACCGCATCTTTACTGGACATCAATGCGCGGCGAGGCAAAGCGCGATTATCCCGCTTCTATCGGTCACCAGTCCCCATGGTATAAGGAATATAAGCTTATTGAGGACCATTTTGCAAGAGTCAATACCGTCATGACGCGCGGAAAGCCCGAGGTACACATCGGTATGATCCATCCGATAGAGAGCTTCTGGCTTCGCTACGGACCGAATGACCGCTCCTCACTTGAGCTCAGAGAGAAGGACAATTTCTTCATAGATGTGACAAATTGGCTGGTATCAAACGGCTTGGATTTCGATTTCATTTGTGAAGCAACGCTTCCTTCTCAGTATAAAAATACGGAAAGCGGATTTTCCGTAGGCGAGATGAAATATGATGCTGTCGTCGTACCGAATATGACCACGCTCCGCAGAACGACGCTCGAGGCGCTGAAGAGTTTCCGCGAGGCAGGCGGCGATGTTATATTTATTGGAAATATTCCGACGCATGTCGATGCAGAGGAATGCGAGGATGTTCTGGATTTCGCCAAAACATGCCGCCGCGTAAATCCGCTCAAGGATGAGCTTCTTCTCAGTCTCGAAAAGTACAGAGATATCAATATATGCTCGGAATCGGGAGAACCGTATTCCAATACCGTATATCAGATGCGAGTCGACGGCGAAAAGAAGCATCTTTTCATAGCACATATGAATAGGACGAACGACCTTGATATTTCATTCCTCGAGTCTTTGAACGTAAGTATAAAGGGTGAGTGGAAGGTGACTGAGCTCGACACGCAGACGGGAGAGATTCGTCCTGTACCCGCAAAATATGATGGCGGAAAAACATTGATAAGATGGATGAGCGGCGCATGCTCATCGCTTCTCCTTGAACTGGAGGCAGGAAGAGGAGAGTGCGGCGAGCTCAAAGAGACGCGCTTTACGGGAGAGGAATTTCTCTCGGGAGAGGCAGAGATTTCTCTTGAAGAGCCGAATGTGCTCGTTCTTGATAAGCCTGCATACAGCCTGAACGGCGGCGAGGTAAAGCGTGAGCGCGATATCCTCTATACGGATATCGCAATACGTGATGCCCTCGGAATAAGACGCCGCGGCAACAAGATGAAGCAACCGTGGGTCGAGCCTCTCGATAAGAATCCGCGCGAGAAGGTCACGCTTTATTATGATTTTGAGAGCGATATCGAATATGAAGGAGCGGAGCTTGCGCTTGAGTGCCTTGAATATACGGACGATATAATTTTCAACGGCGAAAAGGTAAGTCATGAAGTCGCAGGCTATTATATAGACGAAGATGCGCTTCTGAAGCTGGCTCTGCCGAAGATAAAGAAGGGCACGAACCGACTCGAGATAAATTATCGCTTCGGAGATATCACCCAGCTGGAAAGCTGCTTTATACTCGGTGATTTCGGCGTAGAGCTGCTGGGCGCTTCCGCCAAGATAACGGAAATGCCGAGAAAGATAGGCTACAGAGATATTGTGTCGCAGAAGATGCCTTTCTACGGAGGCAATCTGACATACAAAACATCCTTCTTCTCGGACGGCAGAGATAAGACGCTCGAGATAGCAAGATATGCAGGTGCTCTCATGAAGGTCCGTATGGACGGAAAAGAGATGGGTGCCATGATCTACCCGCCTGCAAGGCTGAATCTCGGCATCGTTCCCACGGGCGTTCATACTCTGGAGATAACACTCTACGGAAACAGAGCCAACACATTCGGAACGTTCCATAATGTTGATGAAAATATCGCCTACTGCGGTCCTACAAGCTGGGTCACACGCGGCGGCAGATTCTGGTGCCCCGAGTATATTACCAAGAGAACAGGGATCCTTACCTCGCCGAGAATGCTCACAAAATAAAGCTTGACACGGAAAAAGCGAACGCCGTAAGACGGTTTTTGATAGTGAGGCTATACAAAAATCGGCAGAGCTGATGTTGCTCTGCCGATTTTGTGTTATAATGATGACGGTGATAAAAAATGAAAAACGAATTTCCGAGGCTGTTTTGTTTTAAAATTTCATAAAGAAAGCACATTCAGATACGGGAATTTACGGAGGTGAAAATATAATGATTGCGGAAAGCAAATATCCGATATTGGAGTTTGATGATAACAAAGTCGCAAAGCTGAATCCGACAGCGTTCGGCGCTACGTTGTTTGAAACGGACAGGATGATCATCACTTTCTTTCCGGAAGTTATGGATAAGTTAATAAGTGAGGGGAAGATCGTTCATGAAAGAACGATCGGCGGTGAAAATCCTGTCTTGATATACCGTTTTTCGGACGATGATATTCTGATAACGTTGGGGCAGGTGGGCTGTCCGGCTTGCGCGGGAAATTTGGATCTGTTCAATGCCCTGGGTATCACCAAGGTCATGTTCTGCGGCGGAGGCGGAGTTCTCGATAAAAACATCGAGGTGGGACAGATACTTCTGGTGGACGGAGCGATCAGGGATGAGGGATTTTCATACCATTACATAGAACCTTCAAGATATATCTATACAAACCCCGAAACGACCGAGAAAATCGCGAAGTATTTAGAAAATCATTCCATTTCCCATATTCGCGGCCTGACATGGACGACAGATGCCATATTCAGAGAAACGGCTGACAGAATCGCGCGCAGAAGAGAAGAAGGCGCGAAGATCGTGGAAATGGAGCAGGCAGGCTGCATTGCCGTTGCAGAGTTCAGAGGCTTTAAATACGGCGCGTTGATATACGGCGGCGATGATGTTTCGCAGGACGAATGGAGCGACAGGGGTTGGCGTAGCCGCAAGGGTATTCGCTATGACCTCGTGGCACTTTGTAAAAAGCTTGTTGAAATACTGTAAGATCGCACAGATACCGATATGATAAAGCAAAACAAACTCCCGACAAGATCTTTGTCTGTCGGGAGTTTATCGTTCCTATCAGGATATGTTTCCTGTGTCGCTTTTATTTTTATCAAAGAGAGGTATAATTTCTTTTCAGATGGGAATTATTTAAGGTCGAAATCAGCTTGCTTTGTGATGTAGGGAACAGCACCGATAATGAATGCGGCAACTGTCGTAAGGATGATCTCGGGGAGCATGTAGACTGCATTGTATACTGCGGAATACAGGATGGAAAGGGAAGCGCCCGAGTATTTTGCGAGGATATCGGCGCCCGTCTCTCCGAGCTCGCCGAAGAACCACTCTGCCCATTCACCGTAAAATATCGCGCCGGAAACAACATGCACAATATAGCGGCATTTGGTTGGCATGAGCGCGCCTACGCCGAGAGCGGCAGAGGGCTTGCCTATTCTTCTGAAGAGGGAAGAAATGCCGAGTATCGCATATGCAAGAACATAATCGAGCAGACATATGATGATCGCCTTCCACCAGATCTGCTGGCTGTCACCCGGCATGAAGAGAGCGGAAACCGTATTCATGCTGACGAGTATCTTCAGTATACCGAATACGAGCGCGGAACCGAAGCCCCATCTTACTCCGTAAAGATAGCCGATGAGGACGATCGGGAGCATGGAGAGCACCGTCACACTGCCTCCGAAGGGTGAATGGTAGATGACTACGAATGAGAGTGCTACCGCTATGGCAATCAGCATAGCACAGACAACGAGCTTTCTTGTTTTGGCGTTTCTGATCTGAAAGCTTGTTTTGGTCTTTTCATTTGACATAATGAAAAACCTCCTTAAAAAATAAAAATACCGCAGAAATACATCGCGGTATAAAAAGAGATATTGCAAGTATCTTAATCTTCCTACGATGGCATTATCCATATCAGGTTAAAGGGTTTTCGGATAACATCCTCATCTCAGCCGATAAATATCAGCGCCCCTGATTATATATTTTGCGGTTCGCATATATAATAATATGAAAAAAGCGATTTGTCAACCTTTTTCCGAGAAAAATATCGCAAAGGTATAAAAATACCGTACTTTTCGCCAAAGAACACCGGAAAGAGAAACGCGCCTTCACCCTTAGCACCGAAGAATGAAAAGTGATAAAAAGGCGCTTTGTTAATAAAAAGTTCACAAATAAATTTAAAAAAACTCTTGACAAAACACAGGAGAAGTGGTAGATTTATACTGTAATTAGCACTTGACCGCTTTGAGTGCTAAAATCAGACGAAGGGGGTGCGGAAATTATGGATGGCAATCTTCCGATAGGCGGTGAATTGAGCGACCGCAAGAAGCAGATACTGCGCAGTGTGATCGAATCGCATGTGACGAGCGGCGAGCCTGTAGGCTCCAAAACTCTGATGACACATGCCGGTTTTCCTTTTTCATCTGCGACGATCCGCAGTGAGATGGCGGAGCTGGAAGCCCTCGGCTATCTCGAACAGCCGCACACGTCCGCAGGCAGAGTACCGACTACGCTCGGCTACCGCTTCTATGTGGACAGCCTGATGGACGATTACAAGCTGACGGCGAGTGAGATACTGAAGCTCAACAATCTTCTGAAAAACAAGGTCGGCGAGCTCGATACGATACTTCGCTCGGCATCAAAGCTGCTAACATCGCTTACGAATTATTCCACCGTTTCAATAAAGGCGGGAGATACGGATACGGTTGTTTCCGAGTTTTCCTCGATGTATCTGGATGAGCATAACTATCTGATAGTGATGCGCATGCCGGATGGCAAGGTCAAGACCTGCCACATCCGCTCCGATGAAGGGATACCCGAGCAGGCAATCAATGATTTCGTCATGCTGCTGAATAAAAATATAGCAGGTATACCTTACACTATGATAACGCTTCCCATGATGATGCGCATAGAGACGGGAATGGGAGAATACGGACATATCGTTTCCTCCTCGATAAAGTCAATATACAGCGAGCTCGGCGGCGGAGAGACGGAGGTTCATTTCGAAGGCGTTGATAAGCTTCTTGAATATCCCGAGTTTTCCAATGTGGACCAGATGAAGAAAATATTCGACATGCTGGAAAAGAAAAACGATATCGTCGGTATGCTTTCGCGTGCCGATAACGATAAGGTAAACATTTTCATCGACGATGAAAACGACAGTCTCGCGGATAATTCGGCGCTTGTTTTCAAGAAATTCAAGGTCGGCGGCAAGGTGGTAGGCGCCATAGGCGTTTTCGGACCGAGTCGTATGGATTATTCGAAGGTGGTCTCCGCGATGGAGTATCTTGCGAGCGAGATCGCTTCGCTTGCAGGAGAATCACTCCTGACTGACGGCTCGGAGCACAAGAACACATAGGAAGGATTCACGGAGGTAAAAAATAAAAAATGACAGAAGAAACAAAGGCAAAAGCAAAAGAAGAGGCAGCACAGGCGGAGGCGACGGCTGAAGAAGTCAAAACGGAAGCGGCTGAGACAGAACCCGATGCGAAGCCCGACAAGGCTTCCAAGCTGAAGAGCGAAAACAAAGCACTTTCAGCGGAGAACGAAAAGCTGAAAAATGAGCTTGCCGAGACTTCCGATAAATATTTGCGCATGCTTGCGGAATACGATAATTTCCGAAGAAGAACGCAGAAGGAAAAAGAGGGAATATATGCGGACGCATATGAAAGTGCGCTGTCTGCCGTACTTCCTGTGGCGGATAATCTCGAGAGAGCAGCGCTTTGCACCGACGGCGAGAGCCTCTCAGACGGAGTGAAGATGATCATAAAGCAGTTTTCCGAGGCTCTCGGAAAGCTGGGTGTCGAGGCATACGGCGAGCGCGGCGAAGCGTTTGACCCGGTCATGCATAACGCCGTGATGCAGGTAGAGGATGGTGAGCTCGGAGAAAATACGGTAGCCGAGGTTTTGCAAAAGGGCTACAAAAAGGGCGACAAGATACTGCGGCATGCCGTCGTTAAAGTCGCAAATGTATAAATCAGCGGATTTATACGGAAATGAAAACAGAAAAACAAAATACTTTATATATTTCGGAGGTAACATATTATGGCTAAAATTATCGGTATTGACCTTGGTACTACAAATTCATGCGTGGCGGTTTATGAGGGTGGCGAACCCGTGGTTATCACGAACCCCGAGGGCTCGAGAACGACTCCTTCCGTTGTCGCATTTTCAAAAACAGGCGAAAGGATCATCGGTCAGGTTGCCAAGAGACAGGCGATCACAAATCCTGACAGAACGATCATGAGCATCAAGCGTGAAATGGGCACAAACTACACCGTCGAGATCGACGGAAAGAAATATACGCCTCAGGAAATTTCCGCGATGATCCTGAAGAAGCTCAAGGATGATGCGGAGGCTTATCTCGGCACACCCGTAACTCAGGCTGTCATTACGGTTCCCGCATATTTTTCCGATGCACAGAGACAGGCTACAAAGGATGCCGGCAAGATAGCGGGGCTTGAGGTTCTCCGTATCATCAACGAGCCGACGGCTGCTGCTCTCGCATATGGTGTTGATAAAGACCCGAAGGAGCAGAAGGTCATGATCTATGACCTCGGCGGCGGCACCTTCGATGTATCCATACTCGAAATTTCCGACGGCGTATTCGAGGTTCTTGCCACAAACGGCAATACGAGACTCGGCGGCGACGATTTTGATAACAGAATCATCGATTGGATAGCGGATAAATTCCAGAAGGAAAACGGCGGTATCGACCTGCGCAAGGACAAGATGGCGCTTCAGAGACTGAAGGAAGCCGCAGAAAAGGCAAAGATAGAGCTTTCCGGCATGAGCTCCACGAACATCAATCTTCCCTTCATTTCCATGAGTGCGGACGGTCCTCAGCACCTCGACGTCAACCTGACCAAACAGAAATTCGAGGCGATGACGGCGGAGCTTCTCAACCGTACGGTAGAACCCATGCGTCTCGCCATGAAGGACGCAGGCCTTACCTATAAGGATATCGATAAAGTCATTCTCGTCGGCGGTTCCACCCGTATGCCGGCGGTCGTCGAAAAAGTGCGCGAAATCACGGGCAAAGAGCCTTTCAAAGGAATCAATCCCGATGAATGTGTCGCGATCGGCGCGGCCGTGCAGGGCGGCGTTCTGACAGGCGAGGTCAAGGACGTGCTTCTTCTCGACGTCACTCCGCTTTCCCTCGGTATCGAGACCTTGGGCGGCGTGTTCACGAGAATCATCGACAGAAATACGACTATTCCCGTCAAAAAGCGCCAGGTGTTCTCTACTGCGGCGGACAATCAGACGAGCGTGGATATTCACGTCTTGCAGGGCGAACGTGAGTTCTGCAAAGCCAACAAGACGCTGGGCAAC
>URUL01000010.1 GCA_900551005.1 uncultured Ruminococcus sp.
TGTCCGCATCCTCTTCCTTTTCATCCTCTTTTTTAAAGGCTTCCACGATCATCTGTATGCCGATGATCGAAAGCAGGATAAAAGCGATCCAGTGATCCACGGAGGTGATGTATTGTTCAAACTGCTTTCCGAGCAGCCAGCCGATAAAAGGCATCAGCGCCTGAAAGCCTCCGAAGAAAAGAGCCAGTATCAGCGCATTTTTATAATTGATCCTGCGCATATTAAGCCCTTTGCATATTGCAACGGCAAATGCGTCCATGGCAAGTCCGACCGATAGCAGAATAAGCTCTATCGTGCCCATTTTCATCCCTCTTTTTTAAATAATGCTCAATCATGATATCACAAACGCGACTGTTTGTCAACAAAAATTTGCCGCAAGCTCCGCGAAAGCAGAAATCGGCAGAGGGACTGCCCTCTGCCGATTTTATACAAATGAATAAAACGCTGTCTGACCTTATTTTGCGTAACTGAAATAGCCGAAATCGCCGTTTCCGCCGGTGTAAAGTCCATTGTCTTTTACAAGAGCCGCGACGCAGCCTCTCATCCTGTAAAGCATCATGGAAACATAATAATCGAAATCGTCCTTGTAATAAGGCATGCTGTATTTCGATATTACGGCGACCGCGTCGTCATGAAGCTTTTTCATCGCCGCCAGAAGAGCGTCGTATTCTCCCCTGTGCTCGCCTATCATAAGATTTATGAGCTCACTCAGCTTATCTCCCTCAAAAATAAGCACTGTCGGCTTGTATCTGTCGCCGTCCTTTACAAAGCAGCCGTTGTCGGAGAACATATCAAGTGTACTCTTTTGTGAATCGGTGAAGCCCTCTGCGCTGTATCCGTTTTTCACAAGCTCGCGGATTACTGCTAAATCTTTTGAATCACTACAAAAACAGTGATTTTTATAAATCTGCTTTCCGAAACTGCCGTTGTCATCGACATAGCCGCGCAATTCCAACTTATTACCGTCATTGCGTGTAATCATTCCGCTGTCGCTGAAGCTGTACGCGTTGATTCTGCCGCGTCTTATACCCTGCTCATATCCGATAAATCCCCAGTTGCCGCCGTCTTTTCTCTTGTATCTGTTCCATACGGTGCCGTCGCTTGTCGCTTTCACTTTGTCTACAAGCTTCATGAAGAAGAACATCGTCGCATCCTGCTCGCTCATGGTGCTTTCGCCGATAAACTCCGCATAGTGCCCCGCTACGAAATCGCTTGCCATCTGCCAGAATTTCTTATAATTGTCATAGGCGAAATCCTCGCAGAGTGCGTTTATCTCTTCTCTGCACTCTTTCGGCGCGATGAAAAAGCTCGTGATATACTTATCGCCGTCTATCTTGCGGAGAAGCTCGCTTTCTTCGAGAAGCGAAACCTCTTCCTCCATATAAGGCACGGCTATGCCGAGTTCTATTGCCAGTTCTTCGATAGTAGAGGGATTGTTATTTGCCTCGCAGAGGATATTTACAGGTATCTTTCTCCTCACCGCGCTCCACGGAAGACCCGACGGCTGATTTCCCGATGACGCAAAGCTCAGCTCTTCGGGATTATAACTTCTTTTTCCGAATTCTCTTGCCATATTCATACCTTCTTTCAGTTTTTGTCTCGCACGGAAGAGCCTTGTCTTGACCGTGCCTTCGGGGATATTCATTTTATCGGCTATCTCGGAAATACGCCTGCCATGCACATAGTACATGACAAGAATATCTCTGTATTCCGAAAGGATGAAAGCCAGCTCGCGGCGGATAAGCGCGATATCTTCTTTTTTTATGATATCGGAAACGAAATCGCTTTCGTCCGCTATCTCATATTCCGAAATATCGCCGTCATCGAATTTTTCGCGTCGCTCATGCTTCTGCTTTGCCCAGCGGCTGTAGATATTGCGCACTATCTGCCAGACCCAACCGGAAAAGCTCTCGGGGCAGGCGCCGCGGCGGAGCTGCTCTATCACTGCGAGCGCCGTCTCCTGCGAAAGCTCGGCGGCTTCCGCCTCTCCGCCCGTCTTTTTCAGGCAGTAATAATATATCCGCCCGAAATATTCCGAGGCAAACTCGTGTATGCGAAGCTCTGCGAGATTTTCACCTGTTTTCATCCTGTTTCATCCCCTTTCGCTCAAGAAGTGTATGATTTTCGCTTTCGGTTCCCGAAAAATTTGATTTTTTTGAAAAAAAGCGCTCCGCCGAGGAGCGCCTTTTCATTTAGTCATCATAACCGTGCGGATTATTCTTCTGCCAGCGCCATGAATCTCGGCACATATCGCAGAGATTTTTCTCAGCTGTCCAGCCGAGCTTTTCCTTCGCCTTGGTAGGGTCGGCATAGCATTCCGCTATATCGCCGGGACGACGTGCGTTTATCTCATACGGGATATCAACGCCTGAAACCTCGCTGAAGGTCTTGACCATCTCGAGTACGCTGTAGCCCTTGCCTGTTCCGAGATTGATGACATCAGCACCCTTGTTTTGCGCAGCATATTTTATCGCGCATACATGACCGCGTGCGAGATCTACGACATGGATATAATCGCGTACACCGGTGCCGTCCGGCGTATCGTAATCGTTTCCGAAAACATGCAGCTTTTCCAATCTGCCGCTCGCGACCTGCGTGATATACGGCATAAGATTGTTCGGTATGCCCTGCGGATCTTCTCCGATAAGACCGCTTTCATGAGCACCTATCGGATTGAAATAACGGAGCAGAACGGCTGAGAACTGCGGATCCGCCTTACATACATCCTTCAAGATAAGCTCTATCATGTATTTCGTCCAGCCATACGGGTTCGTACATCTGCCGACGGCAGCATCCTCTTTTATCGGCACGGTGTCAGGCGCTCCGTAAACCGTGGCGGAAGAAGAAAATACGATATTATGCACACCGTATTTTTTCATCAGCTCAAGCAGGGTAAGCGTTGAATCAAGATTGTTTCTGTAATACTCAAGCGGCTTTTCAACGCTCTCGCCGACAGCCTTGTAGCCCGCGAAATGTATGATTGCATCGGGCTTTTCCTCGGCAAAAACCGCATCCATTGCCGTCTTGTCGCAAACATCCGCACAGTGGAATGCAAAGGGCGCTCCCGTTATTTTTTCAAGACGGGCAAGCACCTCGGGCTTGCTGTTTGAAAAATTGTCGACAATCACAACATCATGTCCCGACGCGCGAAACTCTATCGCCGTATGCGAGCCGATATAGCCGGCTCCGCCGGAAAGTAATACCTTCATATTTATCACGTTCCTTTCAAACATATGAATTTTCGTATTTATTTTATCAATACGAGAGACGTATGTCAAGACATTTTTCATATTAATTCTATGCTTTTCGCCTATCGGTTGCTATTCGCTAACCGAAAAGAGCAGACTTTTTTGCAAAAAACTTTCAATTCGCGGCGACTTTTTTCGTACTATATATTTACTTTTCCGATTAAAAGTGATAATATATATTTATAATCCATTAAAAATTTCGGAGGAAAAAAACATGGCAAGAAAAAAGATTTCCATGGATGGCAATACCGCCGCGGCGCATGTCTCATATGCGTTCACCGAGGTTGCCGCTATCTATCCCATCACGCCTTCCAGCGTTATGGCCGAGCTGACCGACTCATGGTCTGCTACAGGACTTAAGAACATTTTCGGAGAAAAGGTAAGAGTTACCGAGATGCAGTCCGAGGCAGGTGCCGCAGGTACCGTTCACGGCTCTCTCGCAGCAGGTGCGCTTACAACAACATATACGGCTTCTCAGGGTCTGCTCCTGATGATTCCGAATATGTACAAGATCGCGGGCGAGCTTCTCCCCTGCGTTATTCATGTTTCCGCCCGTTGTGTTGCCTCTCATGCACTCAACATTTTCGGTGATCATTCCGACATTTATGCCTGCCGCCAGACCGGCTTTGCAATGCTCGCTTCCACTAACCCGCAGGAAGTCATGGACCTCGGTGCGGTTGCACACCTTTCCACAATAAAGGGCAGAGTTCCTTTCATCCATTTCTTTGACGGCTTCCGTACTTCTCATGAAATTCAGAAGATCGAGCAGTGGGATTACAAGGATCTCGAGGATATGATCGATAAAGACGCCGTCGCCGAGTTCCGTGCACGCGCTCTCAATCCCGAGCATCCCGTTCTCCGCGGTTCTGCCGAAAACGGCGATATCTTCTTCCAGCACAGAGAGGCTTGCAACTCTTACTACAATGCTCTCCCCGCCATCGTGGAAGAATACATGAAGAAAGTAAACAAGAAGATAGGCACAAACTATAAGCTCTTCAACTATTACGGCCATCCCGAAGCTGAAAACGTCATCATCGCCATGGGCTCCATCTGCGATGTTGCGGAAGAGGTTATCGATTACCTCATAGCCAAGGGCAAGAAGGTCGGTCTCGTAAAGGTAAGACTTTACCGTCCTTTCTGCGCAGACAAGCTTGCCAAGGCTCTCCCCAAGACGGTTAAGAAGATCGCTGTTCTTGACAGAACCAAAGAGCCCGGCGCTCTCGGCGAACCGCTCTATCTTGATGTTGTTACGGCGCTCGCTCAGGAAGGCGTAGAGGCAAAGGTTGTCGGCGGCAGATACGGTCTCGGCTCCAAGGATACGACGCCCGCTTCCGTTTTTGCTGTTTTTGACAATCTCGCAAAGAAAAATCCGAAGAACCACTTCACCATCGGCATCGTAGACGATGTTACGGGTTATTCTCTCCCCGAAAAAGCTGTTCCCGATACCGCTCCCAAGGGCACTATCTCCTGCAAGTTCTGGGGTCTCGGCGGCGACGGTACTGTCGGTGCGAATAAGAACTCCATCAAGATCATCGGCGACCATACCAATAAGTATATTCAGGCATATTTCCAGTACGACTCCAAGAAGACAGGCGGTGTTACCATTTCTCACCTGCGCTTCGGTGATTCGCCCATCAAGTCTTCCTACTACATCACAAAGGCAGACTTTGTAGCATGCCACAATCCTTCTTATATGCTCAAGGGCTATAAGATCGTAAACGATGTAAAGCCCGGCGGTACATTCCTGCTCAACTGCCAGTGGACGCCCGAGGAGCTGGACAAGCACCTCCCCGCTGAAGTCAAGAATTACATCGCCAATAACAATATCAAATTCTATACCGTTGACGCTATCGATAAGGCTCGTGAAATCGGTATGGGCAAGCGTACAAACACGATACTTCAGTCCGCATTCTTCGCTCTGGCAAATATCATGCCCATCTCCGAGGCTGTTGATTACATGAAGTATATGGCAAAGAAGTCCTATCTCAAGAAGGGCGAAGCCGTAGTTGAAATGAACTACAAGGCTATCGATGCCGGTGTTGATGCCATCGTGGAGATCAAGGTTCCCGAATCATGGAAGACAGCTGTCGGCTCAGCCGCTGAAAAGGAAGTCACAGGCGATCGTCCCGAGCTCGTTAAATTCGTTCGTGATATCGTTCTTCCCGTTGCAAAGATGCAGGGCGATTCTCTTCCTGTTTCCAAGTTCGTCGACCTTGCCGACGGTACGCTTCCTCAGGGCGCTGCCGCTTATGAGAAGCGCGGCGTTGCCGTTGATGTTCCCGAATGGATCCCCGAAAACTGCATTCAGTGTAACCAGTGCTCTTATGTATGTCCTCATGCTACGATCCGTCCCTTCGCCATGAATGCCGATGAAGCGGCAAAGGCTCCCGCTTCAACGAAATTTACCGCAAAGATGACAGGCAAGGGCTGCGAAGATTATAAATTCACAGTAGCTGTCAGCCCGCTTGACTGTATGGGTTGCGGACTCTGCGTAAACGTATGTCCCGCAAAGACCAAGGCTCTCCGCATGGTTCCTCAGGAAAGTCAGGCAGATCAGCAGGCAGTATTCGATTATGCTGTAGCCAATGTTTCCAAGAAGACACTTCCCTTCGCAGAAACGACTGTAAAGGGCAGCCAGTTCAATCAGCCGCTGCTTGAGTTCTCCGGTTCTTGCGCAGGCTGTGCCGAAACATCTTATGCACGTCTCATCACTCAGCTCTTCGGCGAGAGAATGTATATCTCCAATGCTACAGGTTGTTCCTCCATTTGGGGCGGCTCCGCACCTGCTACACCTTATACGGTAAATAAAGACAGCCACAAGGGTCCGGCTTGGGCGAACTCCCTCTTCGAGGATAACGCAGAGCATGGTCTCGGTATTGCTCTCGGTCAGAAGGCAATACGCGAAAAGCTGAAAGCCAAGGTTGAAAAGCTTGCTTCCATCTGGGCTACAGAGGATATCAAGGCTGCAGCCGCTGAATGGCTCGCAACTTATGACGACGGCAAGACAAACGGCGCCGCTACAGATAAGCTCATCACCGCTCTCGAGGATGGAATACTCACGGCAGACGAAGGCATCGCATTCCTTTCTTCCGAAGAGGGCAAGGCTCACTTCGGTGACAAGGCAGAGGAAATGCTTGCTCATATGCAGGCTCTTAAGGCGGCAGGCAAGAATTGCGATTGCGAAGCTTGCACGCTCGCTTCCGAGATCCTCGCAGAGAAGGATTACCTCTCCAAGAAGTCCATCTGGATATTCGGCGGCGACGGCTGGGCTTATGATATCGGCTTCGGCGGTCTCGACCATGTTATCGCTTCCGGCGAAGATGTAAACATCATGGTATTCGATACCGAAGTATATTCCAATACGGGCGGTCAGGCTTCCAAGGCTTCCCAAATGGGTCAGGTTGCTCAGTTTGCGGCAGCAGGTAAGGCTACAAAGAAGAAAGACCTCGCAAGCATCGCCATGTCCTACGGTTACGTATACGTTGCTCAGATCGCTATGGGCGCAGATATGAACCAGACCATCAAGGCTATCTCGGAAGCGGAAGCTTACCACGGTCCTTCTCTCATCATCGGCTATGCTCCCTGCGAGATGCACGGTGTCAAGGGCGGTATGGGTAACTGCCAGTCCGAAATGAAGAGAGCCGTTGATGCAGGCTACTGGAATATGTTCCGTTACAATCCTACCGCAGAGCCGAAGTTCTCGCTTGACAGCAAGGCTCCCACGGCGGATTATATGGAATTTATCAAGAGTGAGACACGTTATGCCCGTCTCATTCAGTCATTCCCCGAGAGAGCAAACGAGCTCTTTGAGACTGCTGAAGAGAATGCCAAGGCTAAGTACGAAAGACTCACCAAGCTCGGCGAGCTTTACAAATAAGATAACATGCTGAAAAGCATAAAATGCGTTCTGCCGATTGCGGCAGAACGCATTTTTATAGTCAACGATCATATGTTTCAGCCCATTTCGGCAAGCTGAAAGGGCGACGCAAAAGCGTCGCCCTTTCCTTGATTTTGAGTTTTCGTTTTCTCATTATATCAGGTTGCTATTCCCTCAAACTGCGACATATAGAGTCCGTTATATACACCGCCTGCGGCGATCAGCTCGTCATGATTTCCTGCCTCCACTATTTTGCCGTCATCGAGTACGATGATCTTATCCGCATCGCGTATGGTGGAAAGCCTGTGTGCAATAATCAGCGTTGTTCTTCCCTTCATCAGATTGATCATCGCACTCTGAATATCCATTTCCGTACGTGTATCGACGCTTGATGTCGCCTCATCGAGAATGAGTATCTTCGGATCGGCGAGTATCGCGCGGGCTATGGTAAGAAGCTGCTTCTGACCTTGGCTGATATTGCCGCCCGATTCATCAAGCACCGTCTCATAGCCCTCCGGCATGCGTGTGATAAAGTCATGTGCCTTTGCCGCACGGGCAGCAGCCTCTGTTTCCGCCTCGCTTGCATCAGGTCTGCCATAACGGATGTTGGCGCCTACGGTATCTGAGAAAAGCACCGTATCCTGCAAAACTATGGCGATATTCTTGCGGAGCGAATCCTTTGTGATATCGCGTATATCCGTGCCGTCGAGAAGAATCTTTCCGCTGTCCGTTTCATAGAAGCGGGTGAGCAGATTGATAATCGTCGTTTTGCCGGAGCCTGTCTTGCCGACGATGGCTATCTTCTGCCCGCTCGATATCTCCAGATTGAAATCCTTCAGCACCGGTTCATTCGGAACGTAGGAGAAGAAGATATTTTTAAAAGAGATATTGCCATGTATATCGTCGGGAGAAAGCGCCTTTTTGCCCTCATCGATCTCATCGTCCTGATCCATTATTTCAAATACACGTTCTGCGCCCGTTATCGCGTTAAGTATCGAGGTATATTGGTTTGCGACCTCGTTGATAGGGCGCGTGAACTGCTTGGAATATTGAATAAAGACATATATCGTGGTGATGCCGATCATGCCGTTCATCGTGAAGATGGCTCCGAAGATAACTATGAGAAGAAAACCCACATTACCGATGATGTTCATGAGCGGGCCCATGATACCACCGAATATTTCAGATTTTATTCCCGCCGTGCGCAGATCGTCACTCGTACCGTTAAATTCTTCTTTTATTTTCTTTTCATGACGGAAGGCAACGACCGTCTTATAGCCCGTCACGCTCTCCTCCACCTGTGAATTGATGGCACCGAGAAGCTGTTGCTGGCGCATGAAATACTTGCGTACGTATTTTGTCAGCTTCGTGGTAACAAGTATCGTAAGCGGTATCGTGACGAGGCTGATGAGCGTCATCTGCCAGCTGTGATAGAGCATCAGCGAAAAAGCACCGATGATCGTGATGATACTCGAGATAAGCGAAGTCATGGAGTTTGAGACCGTATTGGAGATATTTTCTATATCGTTTGTCATGCGGCTCATGATATCGCCGTGCGGATGATTATCGATATACTTGATCGATAGCTTTTCTATTTTCCGGAAGAGGTCACCGCGCATGCGGTAAACCGTTCTCTGCGAGAGCTTCGCCGATATGTATCCCTGAATATAGGTGAAAAGTGAAGAGAGCAGATAGATGACTCCGAGGAATACCAGAATCTTTGCCATCCCGACAAAATCGACCTTCACCGTGCCATCCTCAAAGACGATCATCTTTCCGCCTTCATCGGTTGACGGGGTCAGAAATTTCAGCGCCTCTCCCTGAATGGAAGGCCCTGCGAGATTGAGCAGCGCCGATATGATGCCGCTTGCCACCAGCATGATGATCATAAATTTATTCGTGATGATATATTTAAAAAGTCTGCCGAGCGTCTTTTTCATATTTTTCGGCTTTTCCGCTACCATGCTCATACCGCGGTGCGGACCGCCGCCCGGACGCATATCAAACTGCTTTCTGCCTTCCGCAGGAGGAGCACTCATCTGTTTTTGCGTATTATTCAAGGCTCTCACCTCTCTTCAGCTGTGAATTGTAAATATCGCGGTAAACATCGCTGTTTTCCATCAGCTCCTTATGCGTGCCGATGGCGGATATGCCGCCGCCATCCAGAACGATGATCCTGTCTGCATTCATAACGCTTGCCACACGCTGGGCGATGGTGATCACCGTGGTATCCGCCATTTCCGCGCGCAAAGCGGAGGAAAGCTTGGCACTTGTTTTCAGATCAAGCGCCGACATGCTGTCGTCGAAAATGATGATCTCCGGCTTTTTCAGTATGGCGCGGGCGATGGAAAGCCTCTGCTTCTGTCCTCCCGAAAGCGATGCGCCTTTCTCGGCTATCATGGTGTCATAGCCTTCGCCGAATGATTCTATAAAGCTGTCTGCCTGCGCTATCTCCGCGGCTTTTTTCAGCTCCTCGTCAGTCGCATCGGGATTACCCCAGCGCAGATTTTCCGCGACAGTCCCCGAAAACAGTTCACTCTTCTGCAGTACGAGCGCTACCTTGCTCCTCAGCTCCTCAAATGAATAATCGCGCACGTCTTTTCCATCGAGCAGGATCTTGCCGCCCGTCACATCATAAAAGCGCGGTATCAGATTGACAAGTGTTGTCTTGCCGGAGCCTGTAGCACCGAGCACCGCTATATTTTCGCCTTGTTTGATATCGAGATCGATATTTGACAGTACCGGTGCGGAATCCTCGGGGGAATCCGGATAGCGGAAGCTGACGTTTTCGAAAACGATATGTCCCTTTTCCCCGTTTTCAGCGATGGAAATATTGCCTTCTGCAACGACAGGCTCGGCATCGAGAACCTCCTCGATTCTTTTGGAAGAAGCCGAGGCACGGGAAAAGCTCTGGAAGAGCATGGATATCATCATCATGCTCATCAGTATCTGCGAAATATACGTCACAGCTGCCATGATATCGCCGACGAGTATGCCGCCGACTGTGGAGATATGATTGCCGCCGACGACGATCAGGGAGATAACGGCAAAATTCAACACGATCATCATGACAGGATTCATCAGCGCCATCAGTCTCTGTATTTTGAACATGGTGCCCGACAGATCCTTGTTTGCCGCGTCGAAACGCTCGTTTTCATGCTCCTCGCGGACATACGCCTTGACGACGCGTGCACCCGTTACGTTTTCCTGAACGACCGAGTTGACCTTGTCCAGCTTCTTTTGCACCGCATCAAACATCGGGCGCACCTTGAATACGACGAAAAGCACCACGACAAGCTGTATCGGTATGGTGATCGCGATAACCACACCGAATTTCGCATTGAGCGCAATGGCCTTGATAATGCCGCCGATAAAGAAGATCGGCGAACGGAAAAACATGCGCAGTGCCGTTGCCACGAACTGCTGAACCATTGAAATATCGTTTGTCATTCGCGTGACAAGCGAGCCTGTGGTAAATTTATCCGTCTGCTCTATGGAGAGCGCCATCACCTTGGAAAAGGCGGACTTGCGCAGACTGTTGCCGAAATTCTGCGAGGCATAGGAGGCAAAAAACGCCGCTCCTACACCGAATATACCGCCGAGAATGACGTATATCAGCATTTTTATGCCGAGCGGAATGATTACGTCCATTCCGCTGCCATTTATAATCCCTTCATTGACGATTTCCGCCATGATTGTAGGCAGCTCGAGATCTATGAGCACCTCGCCCATCATAAAGATAGGCGACCACATGGCAATGAACCAATATGGCTTTAAGTATGACAAAACCTTTTTCATTTGCTTTCCCCTTTGCTCATTGTGTCTTTCCTTCCGCTGTGATCTTCAGCATATTGTCACGCATCTTCTTCAGAGTGGATACAAGCGCATCAAGCTCCTCCTGCGGTATGCCCGCCGCCATGATGCGGTCGAGCTCATGATGGATTTCGCGGATCCTGTCATCCGTCTGTCTGCCCTTCTCCGTCAGATAAACATGGATGACACGCGCATCCTTCTCGTCTGTCTTTCGTACGACAAGCCCGTCTGCCTCCATACTTTTCAGCGTAACGGAGATCGTCGGTGCCTTCAGATGCGTCTCCCGCACGAGCTCGAGCTGATTCACGCCGTCTTTCCTTCCGAGACAAAAGAGCAACTGCCTGTAGCTGTTTAGAATTCCCAGCTTTTCGACCTCGCGGTTTATGATATCGCGGAAAAGCTTAGAGACTTCATGAGTCATCATGCTCGGCAAAAACTTGCGATCATGTTTTTTCTCTTGCATATCTTCCTCCAAAATAGTTAGTTTTAAAACTAATTATATGATACCTCGTATTTCTGATTTTGTCAATAAGTCAGGAACAAGTTTTTGTGAACAAAATGTTAAAGCTCGGCAGCGAATACGCAAGAAAAAATGCGGCAGAATAATATATGAAAATTTTTTGCTTTCCTGTTGACAAAAAAATTTTTCATGCTATAATGTTCGTAGAAATACCCCTATACCGTATTTGGAGGTTGAAATGAGAGAGGAAAAATACACCGTTTCGGGCATGTCTTGCGCCGCCTGCAGCAGTGCCGTCGAGCGCGTCACGCGAAAACTGGACGGTGTCGTTCGCGCCGATGTGAACCTGACCACGGGTAAGCTCGTCATCTGCTATGACGAGGCAAAGGTGACGCCCGAAATGATCATCGAAAAGGTGACAAAATGCGGCTTCGGCATTGAGAAGGATGCTCCCGAAGCCGAGAAAAAAGCAAAGCCGAAAAAAGAGGAGCACGAGGACTACGGCTTGAAAAGGCTTATCACAGCTGCGGTTTTCTCTGTTATACTTTTGTATATCAGCATGGGAAAGATGATGATAAGCTCTCTTCCTTTGCCGGATATCATGGATATGGACAGCCACCCGGTAAACTATGCACTGACTCAGCTTCTGCTGACCGTGCCCGTGATGATAGCGGGAAAGAAATTCTTTGTCTCGGGCTTTCGTGCTCTCTTTCACAAGGCGCCGAATATGGATACGCTCGTGGCGATAGGCAGCTCATGCTCATTTATCTACAGTGTGGTAATAACATACACGCTCTCCGATAATCCGCACGCCGTACACGGACTGTATTTTGAATCCGCCGCCATCGTCATCACGCTTGTCATGCTCGGCAAATATTTCGAGGCACGCAGTAAAAAGAAAACAAAGAGTGCGATAGAAAAGTTGATCTCGCTGGCGCCGGATACAGCGCTTCTGCGCGATTCTTCGGGCAATACGCGAGAGGTTCCCTCATCCTCGCTTGTCCGCGACGATATCGTTCTCGTCAAGCCGGGTGCAAAAATTCCGCAGGACGGCATTATAATAGAAGGAAGCTCCGGCGTTGACGAATCGATGCTCACCGGCGAATCGATGCCCGTCTTTAAAAATGTCGGCGACAAGGTCATCGGCGGCAGCATCAATACAGACGGTGCACTCACCGTGCGGATAACAAACACCGGCCCAGACAGCGTTCTCTCAAAGATCGTAAAATTCGTAGAGGATGCACAGGGCAAAAAAGCACCCATCTCAAAAACAGCCGATAAGGTAGCGGGAGTTTTCGTCCCCGTTGTCATTGCCATTGCCGTGATAGCGGCTGTTATCTGGGCTATCGCGGGAAAGGATATCGCGTTTATTCTGAAAGTATTCACATCCGTGCTTGTCATAGCCTGCCCGTGTGCGCTCGGTTTGGCAACCCCTACCGCCATCATGGTGGGCACCGGCCTCGGCGCCTCACACGGAATACTGATACGAAGCGGGGAAACGCTCGAGATCACTCACAAAACAAGCGTTGTCATACTCGACAAAACAGGCACGATTACAAAAGGCGAGCCGGAGGTCACCGCGGTAATAGGTACAGAGACAATAAGCGAAGAGGAGATTCTCACCATTGCAGGATCGGCGGAATCGCTCTCCGAGCATCCTCTGGCAAAGGCAATCGTCAAATACGCCGAGAGCAAGGGCGCTTCCAAAAAAGATGTTTCGTCTTTTCGTGCCATATCGGGAAAAGGAATCCGCTGTACTGTTGACGGCAGGGATATACAGATAGGCAACAGCAGACTGACCGCAGAAGCAGCCGCCGAAAATCCGCTCCGGGACGAAGCCGCTTTCCTTGCCGCCAAGGGGCAAACGCCGATGCGCGTTATCGCAGATGGCAAGGTCATCGGTATCATCAGCGATGCCGATACGATAAAGGAAACGAGCAGAGAGGCGATAGCAAAGCTGCATGAATCGGGCATAAAAACCGTCATGCTCACGGGAGATAACCGAGCCGCCGCCGAATATATCGGAAAAGAGGCAGGGGTGGACGAGGTGATTGCCGAGGCACTCCCGGAGGACAAGGCAAAAATAGTGGAAGATTACCGCAAAAAAGGAAAAACAGTCATGATGGTAGGCGACGGCATAAACGATGCGCCCGCGCTCACAAGCGCTGATGTAGGCTGTGCCATCGGAAATGGTAGCGATATAGCCATAGAATCGGGCGATATCGCACTGATGAAGAGCGACCTTATGGACGTATGGCGTGCGATCAAGCTCAGCCGTTATACGATAACCAATATAAAGGAAAATCTTTTCTGGGCTTTCTGCTACAATACGATAGGAATACCGGTGGCGGCAGGATTGCTGTATGCTTTCGGCGGACCGCTGCTCAATCCGATGATAGCGGGACTGGCGATGTCGCTCTCTTCCGTTTGTGTCGTCTGCAATGCCTTGCGTCTGAGAGGTAAGAAATTATGAGTGAAAAAGAAATATGTCCCTGCTGCAGGCGAAAAAAAGAGCGTTCTCCCGAAGAGCATCGCGCTTTGCAGAATCGCCTGAGTCGCATAGAGGGACAGATCCGCGGACTGCGAAACATGATAGATAATGACGCATACTGCATCGATGTCCTGATCCAGGCATGCGCCGCCAAAAGCGCTCTTGAGGCATTTATGCGCGAAATGATAGCGAGCCATATGAAAACATGTGTGGCTCACGACCTGCGCGAGGGCAACGACAAGAGCATAGATGAGCTTATCGATATACTGAAAAAAATATAAAGCCGAAAAGGCAGAAAGGAAGATAAACATGACAGTACTTAAGGTGGAGGATATGCACTGCTCGCACTGCGTAGCAAGAATTGAAAAGGCTCTTTCCGAGGCAGGACTCAAATTTTCCGTTTCGCTCGAGAAAAAGACCGTCACGATAGACGGATGTGACGGGTGTGTGAAGAAAGCGATAGAGGCACTCGATGACCTCGGCTTTGACGCAGTGAAAGCGTAAAAAGCCTCATTCATCTATAGCAAAGCAGAAAGGCGGGCATATGCCCGCTTTTCTCAGCCTGTCGAAAAACAGACTATAATGGTTATTTATGTCTATCAGGCTTTTGCGTGACCAAAAGTACCATACGTCATCTGAAAGGTTTCATTTTGATATCTCCCCGTAGGTTACGCTTTGCCAATATACGTTCAGCCTCGGCAAAATCAGCGTACCGACTTCATACACGCCACCGCTTCTTTTGTTCAAAAGAGGGATCCTTTCCTCTTTTTGTCCTTTTCGTACTTTTCGGACAAGCGAAAAGTATTCTTTGCTTATTGCGATTTTTCATATAAAGTGAATAGGCTATCTCTATAGACCAAAATATCCGCCCGTACAACGAGCGGATATTTTATATAATATATCACATGTTTTCGTCCATATATTCGTCTATGCAGGCACGAAGAGTGGCGAGCGCATCCTGGATGGAAACATTGCTCATCTGAGCACCTGCCGAATCGAAATGACCGCCGCCGCCCATCTTTTCCAAAATGAGCTGAACATTGATACTGCTCTCTGAGCGAGCGGAAATATGCACCGTCTCTCCTATCTTGCATATAGCGAAAGCCGCAAGCACTCCTTCCACATGGAGCAATCTGTCCGCCGCCTTTGCCGCATTCACGCGAGACACGCTCGAGAGACTCTGCTCATTATTGAAGGCGATGGCGATAACCGAGCGGTGAATGACGACATTGCTCTCAAACCGAGCCTCTGTAAGAAAGTCATGGATGCTCGTCTTGAAGAGCGCATTCGCATCGAGCGGACTTGCGCCCTCTCCGCGCAGATAGAGCGCAGAACCGAAGGTACGGACACCGGTATTATGCGTGAACTGTTTGGTATCGAGAAGCATACCGGCGAAAAGCAGATCGGCTATATCCTTGGACAGCGCACCCTGCGGAAGCACCTGCTCAAGAAGCTCGGAAACCAGCTCCGAAGCCGATGAAGCCGAGGGCTCTATATAAACGATATTCGGTTGAATGGCAAATTCCGCCGTCTTTCTGTGATGGTCGATTATAACTACGTTTTTCGCATTGTTTACTACATCGGGTGCTTCGCAGAAATTTATATTGTTCACGTCGACCATTACAGCAAGAGATGTGCTTGTTATGAGATCCTGCGCCTCTGCCCTGTCCACAAATATATCGCGGTATTCGGAATTGCGCTCGAGTAGCTTGAAGCAACCGGTGAGGTTCTTATCCGTACGGTCCGCCACCACATAAGCTTTTACCCCGCAAAATTTTGCAAGCTGAACTATCGCAAGACATGAGCCGAAAGCATCAAAATCCGCATATTTATGTCCCATGACGATGACATTGTCACTGGCGCTCATGAGCATGAGAAGCTCGTTTGCGATCACTCTTGCGCGGACCTTTGTACGCTTCTGGACCGTCTTTGTCTTGCCACCGTAAAACTCTACACCGTCCTGCGTTTTTACTACGACCTGGTCGCCGCCGCGCTGGAGTGCCAGATCAAGTGCCTCCTGGGTGAAGCGAGCCTTTTCAGCAAGCGTTCCCTTAATTTTTCCTATACCCATGGAAACAGTGACCGGGAGCGTGGAATCACCGGCATTCACTTCACGCACATCATCGAGCACGGAAAAACGCTCTTTCTCGAATCTTTCAAGATGCTTTGCCGCAAAGAATAAGGCAAACTGATTTCTGTTATATTCCTTGATGACTCCTCCTACCGCGTCCATATCGCGTTTCAGGAGCGAAAATACTTCGAATACGGCATTGTTGTCGACGCCCTGCCCGTATCGCATTATCTCATCGATATTATCTATCATCGCGCATGCAACTACGGTATCCTCATCATCCAGACGTTTGTAGATATTTTTCAGCTCCGATATATCCTCGAAAATCGTCATATAATATTTTTTTCCCTTGGAGCTGACCTCATAGCCCTTGACTCGGAAAATCGGACGCTCGCTCTCATCGGCATCTGAAGCGGAACTGAACGAAACCTCCACTCCGCCCGCTTCATCGCTTTTCATAACGCGCTCTATCGTGGCGTCGCATATATTGTCAAGGTATTTTCCATAGAGAACGCTGTGCGATTTGAAATTGGCTGAAAGCGCGGAATTATACCATACTATCTTCCCTTTGTCATCGCAGACGAGCGTAGGCATATGAAGATTCTGTATGAAATCCAGCGTTATGGCTCCAAAAACGGAACCTTTCATATCCGCCGACTTGTTATTCACCCTGCCTCCCGACATAATACAGACGACTATCGTGATTATGGCGACAACAGCATATATCGCAAGCGCGGTCAGTACAATATCTGCAGGCTCCGCATCCGTATATGACATAAGTATCACACAGAGCGCAAACGCTATGACAGCAAAAGCCGCGCATACTATCCCGCCCACGCCGATACTGCCGACATATCTCTTTTTCTTCTCTGACATATTTTCCTTCCTTTCGCCGCTTTTCTTTTACTGCGATAGATGATGATCTCCCAATAAAAAGCCACAGACCTTATACGAACCTATTTTTCTTTCGGTCAGCTCGGGCAGAAGATCAATTTCCCTCTTCTCCGCCGTTTTGACCGTTGTTCATATCGCGGAATTTTCTGAAATTATATATACCGATTGTATCACTGGCGCCCAGAAAAGCCACCAGATAAAGCGCAAAGCTCATAACCCCGACAAAAAGGAATATCCCGCAGAATACCGTTATCAGCACAGCGAACTTTCGCGTTGCGCGCTTGCGGTATCTGAGTACAAGTCCCTTTATTCCCATCACGACAAAACACGGGAGCAGGATCATGAAAAGATTGTTGCACACAAGTGCCGCATAATACAAAAATCCGCTCTGTACCCCCACCATTGAGGCTATGACACGAAGCAGGTACGAGACAGCCAATATGATCGCGCTTGCCTTGCTCGGCAGGAAAATGCTGTTCTTCTGCGGTAGCAGAGAATAGAAGCCGAAAAGCTTGGTAAATCCCAGCGCCGCATAGAAGGCGATAAATGAGCATACATTGACAGATACTACAATAAGAGCTACCGACATAGCCTTTATCAATTCGACCAGGCTTTCTATAACTTCCGCCGAAGTTATCTGCCCTATGGCATTTGTACTTTCATAGAGCATCTCAAACATCCTGTCCAGATACGGAGCAAAATATTCCGTAAGTGAAGCCTTCAGCCCCTCAAACACACCGAGAATATCGGCGGGCAGCTTCTGAAAAGAGCCGCCTGCACAGAGGTATGAAATGAGTATCAGCAACGCGGCAAAAACACCGGAAAAGACAGATATCCTTATGATGACGACGATTCTCGGAAGGTCGCGCCGCAATCCGTACGCGATAATCGTACCTGCTATGACTGCCGTGAAAGAAAAAACAGCAAAGAACATATTTCCGGAAATAAAATATGCTATGGCAAAAGCAGGTACGGTGATAAGATAATTCAGCTTGTTGCCGTTCAGTATCAGAACGGAGGAAAAAGCCGAGGCGGCAAGCAGTGTGAAAAGAAAAGCCGTCAGTGCCGATCCTATCTTCATATTCAGCGCGCTGAGAAGCATGAGCAGCAGTATGGCAAGGTGAAGTGCCACTGTTTTTATCAGGTTGCGGTTTTTTACCATTATAAAATCCTCAAAAAATACTAATTCTTCTTATTTGCTTCCGCCTGTGCACGCAGATGCTCCGTCAGACTCTTATTGAATTCCACGGCGGTATTATAGCCCATTCTCTTCTGACGGCTTTCCATAGCCGCTATCTCGATTATTATAGCCAGATTTCTGCCGGGTTGTACAGGGATCGTATTCGTAGGTATATCAAGTCCGAGGATATTGGTAGTCTCCTGCTCGAGTCCGAGTCTGTCATAAACCTTATCCTGGTTCCAGTGCTCGAGCTTGATGATGAAATCGATCTTTTCGCTCTCCTTTACCGCGCCGACACCGAATATACGGCGTATATCCACTATACCTATACCGCGAAGCTCCACATAATGCTTGATGATCTCCGGCGCCGTGCCGACGAGTGTTTTCTCCGAGACACGCTTTATCTCAACGGCATCATCCGCGATAAGCCGATGACCGCGCTTTACCAGCTCGATTGCCGTTTCGCTCTTGCCTATGCCGCTGTCTCCGAGAATAAGGATCCCTTCGCCGTATACTTCGACGAAAACGCCATGGCGGCGTATGCGCGGAGCGAGGTGAATATTCAGCGAAGCGATGGCGGCAGACTGAAAGCCGGATGTTGTATAATTGGTTCTGAAAAGCGGAAGTCCGTATTTGCGGCATACGTTCATGATCTCGTCAAAGGCGGAAAGCCCCGATGTTATGACGAGTGCGGGCGGATTATGCGCCGCCAGCCGTTCGAGCTTATATTGACGCTCCTCCGCAGACAAGGAGGACAGAAACTGATGCTCCGCATGACCGATGAGCTGTATTCTCTTGTGGTCAAAGCAGTCGTAAAAACCGTTGAGCGCAAGACCGGGACGGTTTACGGCGGAGCTGTAGATCAGTATATCGTCATATTTTTCGGGAACATATATGACTTCCAGTCTGAATTCTTCGGCAAGCTCTCTCAGTTTGACAGAATATACTTCGGTGCTGTTGTCCATGATAAAACTCCTTTTCTCCGCCGCAAGTCAAAGACCCGCATAATATTATATTTATAATACCATATATCGGTAAATTTTTCAATACATTTTTTATTTTTTATCCGACACGCGCCCCTGCCGATGACGAAAAAGAATCAGCACGGCGTAAAGCGTTTACACCGTGCTGATATTTTTGATCTGTCATCAATAAAGCATCATATACGAAATGTCAAAGGGCAGGCACTCCAGCTGATCATAGATGATCTGCGCCGAGAAATATGCCTTTGCATCTACCATGAGCTTTGATTCGCCGTAGCTGTCAAGAAGGTCCTGTCTCGTGTATGACGTTCCGTCCTGAGAACTGAGTGTCGTAACAAGATAGTCGAGATACCCATTGAATTTCTCATCCGTAATCTCTACGCTGTTATCCCTGAGCAGCTTGGAGCATGCAAGGTCGCGGAGAGTCATGTTTTCACCGTTCTTTTGTGCATAGAGCTTTATGCCGCCGTCCGGGAAAAGTGTCTCCTCGGTCTTCTTAAGCGAATATCCCTGACCCTGATAGTAGTTTTTGTAGTAATAATTTACTCGTGACTCCGCGAGAGTCTTATAGTAATATTTATAGTCGTTGAGAAGCGATGAGGGGTATTTTATGATTTCCGTCTTGGAACAGAGCAGGTCTGTGCTTACATACATCGCATGGTACTGGAGACGCATTGCATTCTTGTAGTCCCATGTATTCTGATAATCGGTATTGTTCTTTATGAATTCATCGCTGAATCGGTAGCCCTTGTGAATCGTGATCTCAAACTTTGTGTCCTTGCCTGCAAGTGCGGAGGTTCCGTAGTTATCGGGGAATTTCACGTCGATCGTGAAGGTTTCACCGACCTTATGACCTACGATAGACGTTTCGAAGCCTTTGACAAAGCTTGCATAGCCGAGGTGCATCGTATAGTTTTCATAGGAGCCGCCGCTGAAAGTCTCTCCGTTGAGTGTGCCCGTGTAATCGATGGTGACGATATCGCCGAGGCTTACCGTATCACCCTCTTCGATCACTGCTCCGTTTATAGCGGAAAGAGATTCGGCAACGCCGAATATGATCTCGGAATCGGCATAGATGGAAGGATATACGGCAACGGGCGTAATCGTAAACGAAACAGTCTTTCCCGCTACAGCGGCATCGGTATAATCCTCGGGAATATCCATATTGAAGGTAAATGCCGTTTTGTATTCTACCGTTCGGTAGCTTGCTTGTGCAATATCTCCCGTCTTTGTGATATCATAGATGAGCGCATCATCGAAGCTTCTGTTAGCAGCATCTTTTCCGACATAGTAGCCCTTTACGTAATTTTCGTCCGTATCAAGGCACCATGCGCTGTATTTATTTTTTACTTCCTTGCCTTCCTCATCCGTCGAAACGATACTTGCAGTAACCTTGAAATCTACAGCATAGGAATCAAAAATATTGTACTGTGAATAAGTTGTCGAAAGCTCGAGCTTGGAGGCCTCATAATCCTGCTTTATCATATCGAGAGTGATATCTGCAGGCGAAACGGGCTTTATATATTTGGAATAGTCCGCATTCGCGTAGTCAAAGCTTCCGCATGACACGAGCGATATCATGATAAGTGCCGCAAAAGCAAGGCATAAAATCTTTTTCATTTTTTATTTCCTTTCGGCTTTGCAGGAGTGCAAGCCTGTTTTTTATTACGGGTACATACACCGCTATTTTATATAGTATATCACGGAATTATCAAAAGCACAAGCATTTTTCCCTAAATTTACAAAATATACACTTTTGACTTTCAGCGCAAGCCTGCCATTCGCTCTCTGTTAAATCCGTTTTTCAAGCATTTTATTTCTATGCGGTTGTGATGTGGCGTTGTACCCGTCATGGCAACGGTAAAGCTGCCCCCGTCCGGTGTAGACGTGCCTCGCATACCCTTGGTATAAATATGAGAATAGTAGCCGCCGTCAATAGAGAAAGAGAAAAGATCGGGGAAAGTATAGAGTGCTCTGCCCTTTTTGAGAAGAACATAATCTCCGCCGGAGGTGACCATGGCAGTGTCGTCCGTATCATATCTGCCGCCCGGATCCATAACTATCTCCAATTTCGTGAGCACGCCTTCGCATGCGCCGGAATCAATATCCAAAGCAATGCCGTCGGGAAGTATCTCTATATCCATTACCGTGCGGAATTCCTGAATATTGATGAAGTGGCGCTTGCTATGGTCCATTTTGTGCCAATCGGAGGTTTCGGGCTTTTCTTCCAGCTGTGAGCGGTAGCCGGCAAATTCGTCGTCGACCATCCTGTAGCCCTTTTCCGTCTGTATGATCTCCGTGGCGCGGAACTGAGAATGAGGATCACCGAAGAAAGAGCCGCCGAACCGCAATTGGATCAAATGAGAGCCGCACTGCAACTGGAGGAAGGTGGGCTGTCTCTGCTTGACAACGGTGACAGTCATATTGCTCTCGGGCTTGTATACACGGGCAATTCCGCTTTTCGGAAGAAATATGGTATGATCGGCTTTGGGAGCCTTGGATTCTATTTCAGCATATCTTTCTATGATCTCGGGTCTTGCCATGAGCAGATCTATCGCATCAGGAGAAAATCCCCCCCTGCCCTCGGCGGAATTGCGCTCCATTTCTTCAAGAAACTTGTCTGCATAGTAGGCAAACTCGGGATTTCTCTGCTCCAGCGCAAGGAAAAGATATATCGGATAATAGAGGATGTCTCTATAACGGGAATATTTGTCCTGTCTTGCGGAATTGAGCGTACATATTGTGCCATCCGGTTCAAAGAAGCTGAACATGAGATTCAGATTTCTTCTCGGATATTCGAAGAACTGCGGATCATTCATGAATATTCCCAATACCGAAAATGCTTTATCACATATAAAATTATATACTCCGGTCGAACGCTCGGTATATTCTCCGTTTTCATCACAGTCAATGCCTTCCATGAGAAAACGGTTTATTGTTTCGAGATAACGCTTGTCCCCTGTGTGCTTATAAATAATGGAGAGCGCTGAGGAGATAATCCAACGATGATTCGGCGTATGGAAACCGAGATTGATCATTGCCTCTCCGTGACGTTTGATCGCTTCGAGAAGCTTTGCATAGAGAAGTTCCTCCTTCTCGGTGTGCTCTGAGCAGCGATATACGATTTCTATAACGCAGAAGAAATCGCGAACAATAAAGCCGCACTGCGCGGGATCATGAAAATTCGTCTGGCGCAGGTCTACCGAGCCATCCTCATGAACCTTATCGGCATAGGCATCCAACAAATCGAGTGCATAGTCAAGGAGCATCGGATCGTGAGTATAGCGCGTACCCGGCAGATAATAGCCGCGTACCGCCTGAGCGATCACGCAGGAATCGAGCGCGGTCTCACTGTAATCCAGCATCGGGCTCATAAAAAGATCAACGCAGTGCTCTACACCGCCCTCTTTGAATCGCTCGTAGTAAACGGCAAATTCCTTTTCAAAGAGTTTGATCTGTGCTTGAAAATGGTTTCTCATAAAAGCTTCCCCCATTACTGTAGGCGTAATATCGGCGGTATTGCCGATTTGCACCCCCATTGTATCATCATGTCATGGAAAAGTCAACATAAAAATAAAATAAATTTCGGAGCGGATATCTATCCGCTCCGAAGCCTTTGAAATGTTCATTTTTGCAAAAATACGGGCTGTATCTGCCTGCCCGCAAAAGCGGATACCATCGTTTCCTTCAGCCGCGTGAAATCGCATATGAGAGAACTCGGCTTCCCTTCCGGATCATCCTGAAACATCGGCACAAAATAAATATTTTTCCGTGAGAGAAGTGCGCCTATGTTTTTCAGATTTGCCGAAAGTGCGTCGTTCGTTGCAAGTGCTATCACGACGGGACGGTTTGAGCGAAGCTGTGCTTTTGCCGCCATGGTAACCGGCGTGTCGGTTATTCCCGCCGCCATTTTGGCAAGAGTATTTCCCGTGCACGGCGCGATGACGAGCATGTCAAGCTTCGTTTTCGGACCGATCGGCTCCGCGCCCTCGATGGTGTGTACGATCTCCTTTCCGCATATTTCGGATACGGTCCTTTTGATATCCTCCGCTTTTCCGAAGCGCGTATCCGTTTCGTATACATTGGCACTCATCACGGGAAGAATATCATTCCCCTCCGATACGAGTGAGCGAAGTATGCCGATGGACTTTCCAATCGTGCAGAACGAACCGCAGAAGCAATATCCAATCATGTTTTTCCTCCGTATTTCATTTCATTCTGATTTTCATATATTATATTTATGACCGTATCGGCGATATATCCGCCCGCGGTATCGGGCGCAACTCTGCCGGGAAGTGAGAGGGCAAGTATCGCCTTTATGCCGAGCGTGTTCGCGTACCCGTAGTCAACGCCGCCCGGCTTTGATGCCAGATCTATAATCAGCGTATCGCGGCGCATTCCGTCGAGCACTCCGCGGTCTATTACCATCTTCGGCACGGTATTGAAAATACAGTCATATCCCGCAACTTGCTCCGCGAGAGCATCAAAATCCATCGCCTCATAGCCATATGCTCTTGCCCATGCCCGCGCGTGGCTCTTGCGTGCAAAAACAGTGACATCGACACCGAGCGCCGCGGCTTTATGAGCCAGAATATTTGCCACTCTTCCGAAGCCGAGCACTGCCGCCTTCATATTATGAAGAGTTATCGGCAGCTCCTCCATGGCTATGGCAATCGCTCCCTCTGCTGTCGGGATAGCATTCATCACCGTCAGCTCCTCGCGCTCATAATAATCAATGCACCGTATTCCTCTCTCCTCTATGCGGAGAAGAAACTCCGGCGATATCTTACCTCCGAGAAGAAGGGCTCCCCGTGGCATACCCTCCGCTATTTCGTCTATCGTTATTTCTTCATTGGTAAAGGGTGCGTTTATGTATATGCCGCCTGCATCTGCGGGAAGCGGCAGTATCACAATATCCGCTCCCGTGAGAGCCTCCTCTGCCGAAGCACACTTTTTTGCATCACCAAAATCGACTTTATATATATCTATACCGTAAAAGCGGACATCAAAGCCTCTTGACGCAAGTTCCCGCGTGAGTGCCGCCTGACGCATATCGCCTCCTATCACGGATATACGTTTTTCTGTCATTTTTTCAAATTCTCCTCTTTTAAAAGCTTTCTTCGGCATACGGATAAAATTATATGCCTCCGATACCTTATAATATGCAGAAAAGGTGCGGCGTGCGAATATGGAAAATTTTACCGGGAAATTCAGATCCTGCGAATATTGCATCCGCCTTTTGCGCATAATAGCCATACAAGGAAATTTTTCTTAAATCAAAGGAGAAAATAAAAAATGCGTTATCTTGTCATATTCACCTCTCTCGTACTCGCTCTCTGTATGCTCTGCTCTTTTCTTCCGGCAAAAAGCGATATGCGCATATATGATGACATCGTCCGCCTGCATATCATCGCGGCATCCGACAGCGATGATGACCAACGTCTGAAGGAGGGCGTGCGCGACGCGGTGCTTCCTCTGCTTGCCGAAGCATCAGAGCAGGCAAAGAATGCAAAAGAAGCCGAGCTTTTTCTCTCGGCTACGCTGGATGCCGCTCGCGAAACGGCGGAAAACTATCTTCGAGCAAACGGCTGTGATGATCCCGTTTCGGTCACGGTCTCGCGCGAGAAATATCCCGAGAAGAGCTTTGAGGATATCACTCTGCCTGCGGGAACATACACCTCCCTGCGCATTATGATAGGCGAAGCCTCGGGACATAACTGGTGGGGCGTACTGTTCCCTCAGCTCTGCACGGGAGCGGCAAGTGCCGAAAAGGAGCTGAAAAAAACAGGCTTCACCTCCGACCAGATAAAAATACTGACCGAAAGCGAAAGCCCGAAATATAAGATCAAATTTAAGATACTGGAGATCTTCTCCTGAAATTTTCATCGATAAACTCGAGAAGGAAGCCGTCGCGTGCGCCGCTTCCGCAGGAAACGATCGTCTCTACGCGCAGAAAAGCAAATATCTCGGCATAGGCGAGAAGTCCCGGCATAATGGAATTGAGCCTGTCTCCCGCAATGGAGGAGAGCAGCTTGCCGCCGTTTTTCATATCGGCTATCATGCTCTTTTTGAGTATCGGTATATCGGTGGCGGGGAAGCTATAGCCATCCGTCATGCCCGAGGTGCCGAAAACCGCTTTATGAAGTTTTGCTATCGTGCGAGCCGTGCCGCCCGTGAGGTACGCCGTGCCGCCGAAGCCGCGGAACTCCTTCTTCGAGCCAATGACCATGCGCGTATATCGGATAATGTTCCACGATTCCGCTCTTGTCGGAAACGGGGGACATTTTTTCTGTCTGACATAATTGCGATAGAGGGCGAGACTGCCTATTTTCATGCTGGAGAGCGCCTTTATCTCCATGTTTTCAAAGGCTATCATCTCCGTGCTTCCGCCGCCCATATCCAAAACCACGCCGCGCTCCGCCATCTCATCACCGAATCTGCCGAGCATGGCGGCAAAATCATAGCGCGCCTCTTTTTCGCCCGTTATCACCGATATTTCCATGCCGAGCTCGTCATGAATGCGGCGAGCGATCGCCGCTCCGTTTGAAACGGCACGAAGTCCCGCCGTGGCAAAAGCCATGATCCGCAGGCAGCCGTAATCCTTCGCCTTTTCGCTGAAACCGGAGAGCGTCTGCATGAGCATTTCGGTCCCGCGCTCGGTTATCTCTCCCTTGTTTACGAGCGCCGCAAGTCCGAGCATATTCCGTGCAGATGCCGCGATGGAATATTCACGGCTCTCCGTATTGATGTCGTATATATTCATTCTGACGCTGTTGGCGCCTATGTCGATAACAGCGCATCTGTAAAGCTTATTCTGCATACCTACTCTCTCATAAAATACATTACTTCTTTATAGTATCACATTTTCCTCGAAATATCAATAAAAATATGCAATATTTTAGTAAGCAGGCGAATATATCTAAAAAAGAATGACTCTTTATGAGGAGGATCATATCAATATGTTCGGATGGATAATCGCATTTTTTTCGGGCATGGCAAAGCTTTTTCTGCGTGTATCGTATACGCAGAATTTTCCGCCGCCGCTCTCTTCGGAGGAAGAAGCCGCTTGCTTTCGTCGCATGAAGGCAGGCGACAGGCATGCCCGCGATATGCTCATAGAACACAATATGCGACTTGTCGCGCATATCGTCAAAAAATATTATACTTCGGCACAGAATCAGGAGGACCTCATCTCCATCGGTACGATAGGACTTATCAAGGCAATAGATTCCTTCGATCCCGAAAACGGCGCTCGCTTTGCCACCTATGCCGGCAAATGCCTGCAAAATGAGATACTCATGTATTTCCGCGCGCAGAAAAAGACGTCCGGTGAGGTCTATATAAACGACCCCATCGATACGGATAAGGACGGCAATCCGCTCACCTACATAGACATCATCAAGATCGATGACCACATCGCCGACGACCTCGATGCGAAAATAACGGGAAGTAAGGCACTGCAGATCATCTCAAACGATCTCGACGAGCGCGAGCGCAAGATCATTATTCTGCGATACGGTCTCGCGGGAAAACCCGCCATCACACAGCGCGAGGTGGCGCAAAAGCTGAAGATATCGCGCTCCTATGTTTCGCGCATCGAAAAGGCGGCGCTCGAGAAGATAGAGGCACGGCTGAAAAACTCTTGCTTCTGACGCATTATGAGCATAAGCCGAATCTTTTCCGCATATAATGAAGCGATAATAATTCAAGAACCGTCTGCGGCAAGGGCGGCTTTCTCTCAAAAACACTTGCCGAGAAAGCGAGTAACGATATGAATATGCAAAACGGCAATAAGGACGAAAAATTCTGTATTATGATGAAGGTCTTTGACGGCTGCGCCGAAAAAGAAAATACAGAAAAATATGATCTGCCTGATTATCTGCCCGACGTCAACAAGCTGCTGCGCGTGGATGCAAAGCTCTGCGGCATAAGCAGATACGTAAACGGAGATACACTCGAATATGACGGCAGCCTGCTCTATCACGTGCTCTATGCCACGGCGCAAGGGGAGATATGCAATGCCTCCTTTGAATCTCCCATATCGGGCAGCATGCCTGTTTCGGGATATGAGGGCGGCTACCTGCTCGATTTCGATGCGGCGGCAGAAAATGTGACCTGTCGCCTGCAGGGTCCGCGAAAGCTGACCGCCAAGGCAAAAATTAAGCTATGTGCCGCGATATACTGTGAAAAATGCACGGAGCCTGCCTTTGCGGGAAAGCTCTCCTCCGAGGAACGCTCAAATATGCAGTATCTCTATGAGAGCATAGAGGGCGAGATGCAGGAAAGCTTTGAGGTGCGTGGGAATTCCGTGAGCGAGGATATCGAGATCCCGTCCGGCATGCCGTCCGTATCGGAGATCATCTCCGTGGACACGGATACATATATTTACGAGATGCGGCCGGGCGAGCAGGGACTCTCCTATAAAGGCGACGTGATCGCAAATATTCTCTATGCCCATAAGCCGACGGCAGAAAACGAAGAGGAAGCGGCGGAAAACGGCGGTGTGCTCTATGCATCGCTCGTGCGCAAGATCCCGATATACGGCGATATTCCCACGGATATGGAAGAGATGCCCGTCTTCTGTCTCGGCAGAGCCGATATCACAAAGCTGGAATACCGCCCACAGGAAAACAGCCTCGGTGAAAGCCGCATTATCGAAATAGATTTCGACTATGATATTTTTGCCGATTGCTATTATAATGAAGAAAGCAAGGTCGTAAAAGACATATACTCACTCGACTACGAAAACGGGAACGAATATTCCACGCTGAGCTTCCGCAATATAGCCAAAGCGCAGACCTTCAATTTCTCCGTGAACAGCACCGAGCAAAACAGCGATCCGGAATTTTCCGCCGCGGTATCCACCGTGGCATCTGCCGTCATTGAAAGCGTCACAAAGGACGCAGGCAAGCTCATCTTTGAGGGAAAAGCGGAGGTTTCCGTCATACTGACAAACGGCGAAGGACTTTTCCTCGGAAAAAATTATACCGTTCCGATTCGTGCGGAAGCGGACGCGGGCAAGACATCGGACAATTTCACCTATGCCGTGACAAGTGCGGTTATATTCGCCGCAAGCCGTGCCGACAGCGAAAAGATAGCCACCGACCTCGAGATCGCGATATCGTTTATCACCTTCAATGAGTATGAGACGCTCGCCGTCATGCAAAGCACCGTTTATAAGGATAAGCCGGTATATGTACCCGAACATTCTGCCGTTGTGATCTATTATCCTTGCAAGGACGAGAAGCTCTGGGGCATTGCCAAAAAATATAATACGACAGAGGACGCCATCCGTAAAGCAAACAGTATCACAGGCGATTATGCCACAGCAAATATGCTCGTCATTCCCAAAAAATAAAATATCCGAAAAAAAATCCGACAGCACCGCTGTCGGATTTTTTAATTTATCTCATAAGCCTTGAAAAAAAGCGCGAATTATGCTATACTTATATAAATACTTTCGGCTCTCTTAAAAAAATTGATTTTTTACCGAAGATCGGTGAGAAAAAGAGCGGCTGAGAACGACTAATGAGTGAACGGAGACGTTCACGGAACGGAGCAGGCTATGGATAACGGGCAAGAAAGCTACCGCAGATTTCTCGGTGGTGATCGCGACGCTTTTGACGACCTCGTAAATGAGTATCATGACAACCTCATTTTCTTCATATACGGCTCAGTCAAGAACATTACCGTTGCAGAGGATATAGCGGCAGATGTTTTCATGGAACTCATCGTGCATAAGCACAGGTACAATTTCAAAAGCTCTTTTAAAACGTATCTATATTCCATAGCACGTCACAAGAGCATAGATTTCATCAGACGTGAAAGCAAATATTCGACGGCAGATAACGATATCTCGGAAATGGAGCTGCCCGATGTGAAAACGCTCGAGGACTCCGTTATAGAAAACGAGCGTCAGGCGGCGGTTCATAATGCCATGAAGCAGCTGAATGAAGATTATCGTGCCGTCCTGCATCTTACCTATTTTGAAAACGTAAGCTCCGACGACATATGCAGGATCATGAAGAAAAACAAAAAGCAGATAGCGAATTTATTATACAGAGCCAAGGAAGCTCTTTCCGCAATTCTCATTAAGGGAGGAATTCAGCCGAATGAAGACAAATAAAGAATTCAGTGATTATGTCTTTGAAAAAGCCGAGAAATACAAGGCGAAAAAAGCCGCCATGTACCGCAGGATCAGCTCGGGTATAGCCTGTTGCCTCGCTCTCGTCTTTACAGTAGCGCTCATGAGCACGAGCGGCATTTTCGATATGGAACAAATGCCACCGGAAGCATCGGGCAACGACAAAATACGCATGTACAGCGTAGCAAGCGCGGCTGAGACAATACAGAATAGGGCAATGCCGACTTCGGTTACTACTACCACTACCGTATCTCAGATCGGAAGTCTCTCACCCGAGGTAAAAAAAGAGATCTACAATGGCGGTCTTTACTTCTATATCAAAACATACAACGAACTCGAAAATGAATATACCATTCTCCACAGCGCAGATGCTTTCACCAAATATTCCTATTTTATTTCCAATATGGAAAGCAGCGGGGCGGAATCTCTTTCGCTGATACAGGAAGCCGCCGCCAATGCGGACTTCACGAAATGCGATATGATCGTTCTCCGCATAAGCGAGACAAGCTCGGGAAATATGAGAAAGCTCTCATACAACGGAGTAAAGGACGGCGCATACAACTTCTCCATGAAAATGAATGTTGAGTCCTCTGACTGCAGTATGGCGACCGATTACTACGTGATCTTCGTTCCGAAGCAAAACGCCGATACCGTACAGGTCGATTTCAATGATTGAAGGTAAAAATGCCTATGCAGGCGGTTCGCCTGCATAGGCATTTTTTGTTTTTCGGATCTATTTCAGTCTTTTGTCCGATTTTCCGGAGAGGAAGGTGCCTACGCTCTGAAAAACCTGGACCATGACGATCAGAAGAATGACCGATATGATGATAACGAGGTAATTATATCTGTTGTAGCCGTACATAATGGCAATATTGCCGAGTCCGCCGCCGCCTATCGCGCCGCTCATCGCCGTATATCCGAGTATTGTGGTTATGGCTATCGTGGCATTTGAAATAAGAGACGGAATGCTTTCCGGTATCATGACCTTCGTTATGATCTGAAAAGGAGTAGCGCCCATGCTCTGCGCCGCCTCTATGATATTCGGATTGACCTCGCGCAGACTGCTCTCCACCAGTCTTGCGACAAACGGAAAGGCTGCGATTACAAGAGGAACTATGGAGGCAACGGAGCCTATGGTAGTGCCGACGATCAGTCTCGTCAGCGGAAATACGACAACGATAAGTATAATGAAGGGCACTGAGCGCAGAAGATTCACAATCACATTGATGATCTTCATCAGCCAACGCGGAAGCGGGAGTATACCTCCCTTATCGCCGCATACCAGGATTACGCCGAGCGGCAGACCTATGACAAAAGCAAACAATGTCGCCACGATCGTGACATAAAAAGTCTCCCATATGGCAAACGGGATATCGTTTTTCAGTATATCCAGAGCGGCATTAAGCTTTTCGGGTGAAAACATATTTCCCATATACTCACACCTCCTCGACCGTGACGTTCTCAATTGCACCGAGATATTCTTTTACCGTCTCCGTATTGTCCGCACCGCCCGGGACACCTATCAGCATGGAGCCGTAGGTCTTATCGTCTATAGCGCGTGTAGCGGCGGAAACGATATTGACAAGGACATTCTTTTCCTGTGCCATCTTTGCTATCCAGGGCGTGCTCGCCGCTGCCGCCCCGTTGAAAATTATACGCAGACGTGTCTCATGCAGAGGATTCGATACGCTCTCATCGGCACCGTTCGGAAAGACGAGGCGTCTTGCCGCCGCCGATTTCGGGCTGGCAAATACCGTGCCAACGGCACCGCTTTCAACGACTTCGCCGTTATCGAGTATGGCGACATGCGAGCATATCTCCTCGACAACGCTCATCTGATGGGTGATGACGATGACCGTTATGCCGAGGCGCTTATTTATCTCACGTATGAGTCCGAGTATCGAGTGCGTGGTATTCGGATCGAGCGCGCTCGTCGCCTCATCGCAGAGAAGCACCTTCGGCTCCGTTGCGAGTGCTCTCGCTATCGCAACGCGGTGCTGCTGACCGCCCGAAAGTTGCGCCGGATAAGCCTTTGCCTTATCGGGAAGTCCGACTATGGAGAGAAGCTCATGCGCCCGCTCCACCGCCTGCTTCTTCGGAATGCCTGCCAGCTCCATCGGGAAGCATATATTTTTCAGGCAGTTCTTCTGCATCAGCAGATTAAAGCCTTGAAAGATCATCGTTATGTTCCTTCTCGCATTGCGCAGCTCTGCGGCAGAAAGCGCCGTCATATCGACGCCGTCTATGATCACTCTGCCCTCTGTCGGCCTCTCCAGCATATTGATGCAACGTACAAGCGTGCTTTTGCCCGCGCCGCTCATCCCGATGATGCCATAGATATCGCCGTCATTGATCGTGAGATTTATATCGTGCAGGGCGGCAACCTTGCCGCCTGCACCTTCAAACGTCTTGCTTAAATTTTCGACCTGTATCATTATGTGAATATTCCTTCTCGGAAAATTATTTCGTTATATCGTCAAGCGTTGTGTGATTGGAGGAGTATACGCCCATCGGCTCTACGTGAACGGCGGAAACGGATACGATGTGCGTGCCGTTTTCAGCATTGAAGTTATCGAGATAAGGTACATGCTGGAAGTAGTTTGCATCGCATTCGCCGCTCTCAACGACCGTATTCGGAACAACATAATCGGAGAGAACATTGATCTCGAGAGTGATGTCCTTCTCGGCGAGTATCTCCTTTACCTTTGCGAGGATCTCGGCATGCGGTGTAGGAGAAGCGGCTACGCTGATCTGCTTGCCGGCAAGTGCCGCATAGTCGACCGTTGCATCATAGCCGTCTGTGGGATTGTCTACCGTGCTGACAACATTGCCTTCATATGTTTCCGCGATGAAGTCCTTTACCTGCTTGCTCTCAAGTGCCGCGATGAGCGCCTTTATCTCGGGCTTGTTTTCATTTCCTTCTTTAACGGCGAGTATATTGGCATATGCGGAATACGAGCCCTCTATCGCCACGGAATCCTTGGAAGGATTGAGACCGGCGGAGATGGCGTAATTGGAATTGATCACGGCATAGTCAACATCGCGGAGAATATTGGGAAGCTGAGCAGCTTCTATCTCGCTGAACTTCACATTGTAGGGATTTTCCGCAATATCCTTGACGGTCGCGGTGATACCCGCGTTGTCTTTGAGCTTTATGATGCCGTTTGCTTCAAGAACTCTGAGCGCACGCGCTTCGTTTGTCGGGTCATTGGGGATCGCTATTGTGATACTTTTCTTTCCGCAAGCGGAGAAAGCGAGGAGCGCTGTGGCGAAGAGCGCGAGTAAGAGGATAGCCGAAATAATTCTTTTCATTTTTATAAATTCCTTTCGTACATGAAAAATTTATTTTTTATTATTTTTAATTGGATTATGAGATTGATAAAAAACGATATGCCGGATATCGGCACATTCGAACCGAATGCAAATTGGCTTTTGTAAGCTTTTTAAGATAATCTTTCATAGCCTGCTCCTTTTTGAAAATAAAATAACCGGGAAGCTCCGATAAGCTTCCCGGCTTGAAAACAAATTAAAAGCAGTTTGCTTTCACTCTGCGAGCTGAGAATTATCGGAAAAAGACGCGGAAAAACTGCACATGCACATACGCATGCACATCATCATAGACATCATCATAGACATCATCATGGAAGCTGTCTTTTTCATGGTTTTTCTCCTTTTCTCCCTGAGTGAATCTCTTTTTTCAAAATAGATTGGTGCTATTTTATCACAGTTTTTTTATCTTGTCAATAGTTTCGCAAAAAATTATTAAAAAAATCAAAGAGGAAGAAAATTTCTTCCCTTTTGCCGATTTTTCGAAATTTATTTTGCTTTTGTTCCTGTTTTCCCGTTATTATTTCTGCGGAATCATGCGTTTTTCTTTTCAGGAGCTGCTGCCATGAACGTCTCAACCGCCGAAACCGCCTTTCCCACTGGGACGGATGCCGCCGCCCATGCCTCCCATTCCGCCGCCCATGCCCGAGCTTCCGTAAATAAGACTGCTCAGCGTCATCTCCTGTGACTGTGTACCCGCCGTCACGGTATACGTGCCGCCCAAGACAAGCGAAGGCGAGCTTACGACGACATTGTTATAGGTGCTTTCCGGGGCAAAGCTTGCGATCACGTTCCCCGAGGAATCCTTGAGCGTAACGGTGCCCGTCGTATACTGAGAGAAGGTGACCATGATGCTTCCCTGCGTGGAGCTGCTTCCGAAATTCTGCGACATGCCGCTCGAGCCGACCGCAATCAGAGTACCGCCGGTTATCGATGCCGTACCGTCATAGTCGAGCGCGCCGTTTCCGCTGCTCTGCGAACCGCTGACATAGATCTCACCGCCCGAAACGAAAAGGCTTCCGTTAGCATCGATTCCGTCGCCCGAGGCTTTTATTTTGACCGTACCGTCCGATATGTTGATATAGTAATCGGAGCTTCCGCCGCTCGTGCCGCCTCCGCCGAAGCCGCCTCCGCCGAAGCCACCGAAACCGAAATTATCCTTGCCGAAGATACCGCCCATGCCGCTGGAATCCGTACCGCCTGCGGCATTGATACCGTCATCGCTCGAAGCAATGTATATATTTCCGCCGGAGATATTGACCGTCGCGCCTTCGATACACTCGTAGCTCTTCTGTATATCGATCTCGCCGCCCGAAATGCTGATATTTTCATCGGCATGGAATGCATCATCGCC
>URUL01000011.1 GCA_900551005.1 uncultured Ruminococcus sp.
TGTATTATGCATTAAGAAATAGAATTGAAATAATAGATAAACGCATCTCGTTAAGAGAACAAAAAGGGAAATTACTATTCAATCTCAAAGAAAGTAAAAATTTTATAAAATTGAACGCGTTTAAAGCTAATGAACATCCTTTATGTAATGTTTTTGAAACTGATATAAAAGATTGGGCGACATTAAAACAATATAGAGGAGATCTTATCGCATCGCTATTTAATGGATGCATATATAGTTTTGCTACTGCAGAACAGCTTAAAGAAAAGTTTAAAGAACATATTAAGTCTGAAATCATATTGCAAGAAGTTGCGCCGCATATTCTCTATAAAAATGACTCCATATATACTGGTATGCTCTATGACTTAATCGGTAGAGTTTTAGAGCAAGGGGGATTGGCAAAATATAAGAAAGCAAAATTCTATGATTTATCTTCTGCCGTAAAAGTAAATGGATTTATATATTATGATGCCATAGATATTTGTTTAGAGTTTGTTGACGGTAAATATTATTTAAATATTTGTCCCACAATTCACATTACAAACTTAAATGGTATAGTCCCCGACAAATTTACATATCAAAAGCAAATTAATTACAAATCTAATATATATAATAAACAGTACGATGAAAAACTCAAAAAGTGGCAAAAAAGATTGCTCACTAATAAAGAATTGTCTTTTGAATATAATGGGTTTTCTATTATGTTTAATGTTCCGGCTGTAAGTTGTGGCGGGGTTAAGCGCGAGTCTTATTGGGATAAATTTGATGCATTTAATATAGATGAACCCTTTATGGTATTTTCAAATGATGATGGAAGTAGAAGGTCTATTAATCAACTGAAGGGATTACTTAAATATGGACCTATAGACCAATCCTTTTCGCGTGGTGTATCAAATAGACCGCCTATTAAATTGGGTATTATAGTACCAGATAAAGCTGTGGATACATTATTGTTGCATTTGAATTTAATGAATTCCAAAGTGCAAAATAATAGCAAAGATAAATTCTTGCCTGATTATGAGGGCTTTTCGGATATTTATAAAAGAGCATTAATGGTACCGATAAAGAGTGATACCAATTTTTGCGTACAGTATAATCAAGATGATGTATTGAAACTGCCCGCAAAAGATTTTGTAAATTTTCTTAAACGTGAAATCGATAAATTTGCTTTAAATCGAGCGGATTTTGATATTTTAATAGTCTATATCCCTTATGTATTCAAAAAATACAGAACGGCAGAATCGATTTCTTTAGATTTTGATTTGCTTTCTCGCTATATTTCGGATTCATATGCTCTCGGTATCGGCACAGGAAAAGCGGAATTGCTTACCTCTCTCGTTGCAGGGGGCAAGGTATCTCTCTCATACGGCAAAACGTATGAGATAAAGGTGAAGTTTATTTCCGATGAAGGGACTATCCAGTTTCCTTTCGATTCAGCGGAAAACAGCGGACTGATAGAAGCGCTGGGGCTTTCACAGATGATAAATCTTCTTGCAAAGTAAAAACCGGAAAGAGACAGTATGGACAGAAAAAGAGATTACCGCGCAGAGCGCGAGACCGAAGGAGAGAATTCCTCCGTCATTGTAGGCAGAAATCCTGTACTCGAGCTTCTCAAAAGCGGCGTGCAGATAGAAAAAATATATATACAGCGAGGGGAACGCGAGGGCTCGGTGAAGAAGATATTTGCCGAGGCAAAGGCACGCGGAATCCCTGTTTCCGAGGCGGACAAGTATAGACTGGATATGCTTGCCGCAGGGAATGCCCATCAGGGTGTTGCCGCCATAGCCGGCGGAAAAGAATATTCGAGCATATCGGAAATCGTCTCGGCGGCGAGAGAAAAAGGAGAAAAGCCGCTCATCGTCGTTTGCGACGGAGTGGAAGACCCGCATAATCTCGGTGCCGTGATAAGAAGTGCGGAATGCGCGGGCGCACACGGGCTTGTCATAAGCAAGCATCGCAGCGCCGCCATCGGGCAGACCGTGCATAAATCATCGGCGGGTGCCGTCACGTTTCTGCCGATTGCCAAGGTAAACAACATTGCTTCGGCGATAGACGAGCTGAAGGAGCTTGGTATATGGACGTTTGCCGCCGATATGGACGGGGAGGCTTACACCAAGACAGACTTTGACTGCCCCTGCGCTATCGTACTCGGAAGCGAGGGAAACGGCGTTTCCCGTCTCGTACGTGATAAATGTGATTTTACCGTATCGATACCGATGCGGGGAAAGATAAATTCTCTGAATGTCTCGGCTGCCGCCGCAGTGCTTATTTTCAAAGCGGCGGAATGCAGATAAGATTTGATTTTCAGAACAAATAATTAAGTAAACGGAGGTACACCATGGCAAATAGCGTTGATACCGGTAAGAACAACGGCTTCGGGCGGGACCACTCAACAACAGATTTGCTTCACAGACTGAACTCTCAGTTTGATGCGGAGAAGATTGCTGCCGAAAAGCGCAGAGCCGATAATCTGGGAAAAAACAGCAGTTCTGTTGACGAAGGCGGCGATAACGATTATATTTTCGACGGAACTTCTATGACCGACGAGGAAAAGGCGGAGAGCGACGAGTTCAAGAGCCTTTATGAAAAATACCTCGGAAAGAATGACAGACAATCCGCAGACATAAAGACCGAAGCGGAAAGCGAGCCGGCGGGCGATGAAGCCGACGCAGGAGAAGCAGTCACGGAAGAAGAGGAAGAAGTGGTCGAGGCAGATATTACCGAGACAGAAACTGCAGACGGCGATAGCGAGGCTGACGGACAAGAGAAAAACGCCTCTGCCAAAGGCACACAGAAGCGCACGCTTCTTGACAAGCTTGCTTCGCTCGTTCCCGATTTTGAGGGCAAGGCATCTTCCGACGCACAGGACGATCGGAAGTCGCCTATTTCCGAGATGGAGAACGATCTTGACCTCTCTGTTTTCTCGAGTCGCGATGAAAATGAGATCTGGAAAGCTCCCGTCAAAGATTCTGACGATCATGAGACAGCCGTAGGCGACATCATAAAGATGAAGCTCGACGATGCTACGCCGGAAGAGCCTGAAGATGCAAAAGAGCAGGCGGATGATGTTGTCTCTGAAGATATTGAGTCAGCCGAAAAGTCAGATGCACTGTCCGAGGAAGATACGGTGGAAGAACCCGATACATATGCGGAAGAGGAAGATGCGGTTATTGATGCCGATGCCGATACTGATACCGATACGGCAGATGACGAAAACGCCTACACGGAAGAGATCATAGAGCGCTATAACGATACGGAAATGCTCGAGCCTTATCAGCCGAATACGGAGCCCGCAAAAGAAGAGTCCGACGAGGAAGAGAAGGACTCGGACGATCCCGATAGGGACACCGAGATCATGATGGCTTTTGGACTTGATCCGAGAAAACCGAGCGGTGACGAGACGCCGAAGAAAATTTTCGATGAATATTCTTTCACCACGACGGTACAGACGACGGTTACCGATATTCCGAAGGTTGATGAAAATGCCGATGCGGATGACGGGGCTTTTGAAGAAGGCGATGATGCTGACGAAAAGAAGCCTGCAGTATCCTACGAATATAAGTCTTATGACCAGACGAAAGAGGTATTCGACAAGTACAAGCAAAAATATTCCATGGCGAAGATACGTATAGGCATAGCCGCATTCTTCGCGGCAGCGCTTCTCATCATTGAAGGTATCCCTGCCATCGGCACGGCTCTCGGAATGACGGGCTTTATCCTGCTTGATTTTGCCCTTACCTTCCTTTGCGCATTCTTTGCTTTTGACAGGATCGTAAGCGGTATACGTTCCATCGTTTCGGGCAAGCCGAATAGCGATGCCTTTATACCGGTGATGTTCCTCATATCGTTTATCACAACGCTTTCGGCGCTTTTCGTGGATACATATGCCAAACTGCATTTCTATAACTTCACCTTTGCGCTCTGCGTCCTTTTTGGCGCGATAGCTTTGTTTATCGATATACGCAAGGAGATATATACGTTCAACGTCATCTCCTCCAAGAAGAAAAAGCTCGTTCTTGCCAGACTGGACAGAGAAAGCGGCGTGGAAGAGCGTACGCAGTTTGCAAGAAATATCGAGGAAGATACCGAAGTATACAAGACGAGAGAAGCGAAATTCATAGACGATTTCTATGCGAGAAGAAAAGATTACCCGAAGGTAAAGAAGACCATAGGCATACTTCTCATCGCGAGCGCCGCTGTTTCGCTTATCGTATTCATTCTTTCTCTTGCCGTTGCAAAAGCATCGTTCTATGAGAGCATGACGAATATGTATATTGCCATGTTGATGTGCACGCCTGCCTCCGTATTTATCTCATATGCTTATGCGGCATATCTGGCTTCCATACGCGCTTATTCCTACGGTGCGGCGATCGTCGGAGATACAACACCCGAAGAATATGAAAAAGCAGGCGTTATCTCCTTCGGTGACGATATCGCTTTCCCGGCTGACAAGATCAGAATAAGAAGCGTCAAGGTTTTTGAAAACAACAGTATAGAGGATGTTATCTATCTTGCCTCCAGCATATATTCCAAGCTTGGAGGACCGCTTGCGACAGTATTCCGCAAGGCGGCTCTCAACGGTTGCGTTTCCGAAAACGTAGAGATCGTCTCTCTCACGGAAAACGGTGCCGAGGCGACAGTGGACGGCAAAACGATCGTCGTCGGTCAGCCTGCCTATATGGATAATCAGTGCTACAATACGACGTACGAAGCCGGCGACGAGCTCTATGAGGGAGATACAAACAAGCGTATCCTTTATCTTGCAAAGGATAATCTCGTGATCGCCAAGTTCTATCTCCAGTACAGTGCTTCTTCCGATTTCATCTATATAGTGAGACATCTCGCGGAGCAGGGAATCTGCACGGCTGTGACAACGGCCGATCCGGGACTTGACAGCGCGCTTCTGAATAATAATAAGCTGAGCCCCGATGCGTATCCCATCAAGATCATAAAGCCCATGATGCCCGCAGAGGAAATGGACAGAATCTCGGCATATGATGCCGGTATCGTTTCCAATCACGATGCCAAGGGACTGATCAAGACGCTCATCGCATGTGAAAAGACGAGAAATATAGGCAAGACGAATCTTGCGATAAAGATTATTTCCATGCTTGTCGGAACGGCACTCACGGTGCTTCTCACCGTCACCGGAAATTATGATAAGATGCTTTCGTTCTATCCCGCTCTCTATCAGCTTTTCTGGATGATACCGATGTATCTTGTTTCAAAAATCTATATCTGATATGGATAATATGAAAAAGAACCGCTTGCCTCGGGCAAGCGGTTTTTTATGCGATGAGCTATTTTTGTCTTTTATATTTGTTTCTTCTCGTGGAGACACTTTCCGTCGTTTCGACAGCTTTGGAGGTTTCTGTTGTTTTTGCGGTTTCGGCAGACTCCGTCGCCTTATCGTGTTTTTTCTGCCACCATGATTTTTTCTTTTCGGTGGTTTCGGGTGCTGTTGTCTCGGCGGGAGCCGTCGTTTTCGTTTCGGGGACTTTCATATCCGATGTCACGGGCGGCTTTGTAATAGCTGTCGTTCCCGTTGTTCCCGTTGTTTCTTGGAGATTATCTGTCCCCGTCGTTTCCTCCGGCTCTTCTGGCTCATCGGGCATCAGATAGTGTTCGGTACATATGCGGTTAAAGGCAAGAGCGCGTCTTGATGTTCCGAAAAATTCGCCGCTTGCCGCAAGGCTTGCGTAGAAGGCTTCGCTTGCGGTGCAGGAGGGTATCATGCCGCAGGGTAGCTGCCTATACATATACTGTGCGTCTGTGACCGACACCTGACAGGGAAAAGAACGCGAATAATTTTTTACCAGCGCGATCTGTTTTATATTTTCCGCAGGACATTTTTCGCAGGCGATGGCATGCGTTTTGAAATCATAGTCCACGAGCACATGCGCATCGCATTTTTCCTTTGGCTCGGTACCTTTGACAAAATAGCCGAGTTCGATTCTGTTGCCGCGCGGGTCGAGAGCGCATGCGGCACAGGGAAGCTTTCCGGAGTCGCGGCAGTACAATACGGAGACGATATTTTTTTCCGTTTCCGCCGAAACAGCTGCGGCAGTTGTTTTCAGCAGGTCATTCTGATAGAGTGATGTCATCACCTTATCAAAAACAGCGCTTGCGGGATTGGTATTATATGTGCCGATATCGCGCGCTTCTTTATATCCGCACCAGACGCCGCAAATAAGTCCGCCGCGTGTATATCCGATAAACCAACGGTCGGTATTGGCACCCGATGTTCCCGTTTTGCCCGCAATCGGGAGCGATTTGGCAAGTGAGATATTGTTTGCCGTACCGCGTAAAACAACGTTTTCCATCAGGCGCGTCATGATTTCCGCATTTTCGGGGGAGATGATCTGCGCGGAGCTTTGCTCATTTTCGAGCAGTATATCACCGTTTTTGTCGAGTACTTTTGTATATGTCCGAGCAAGGGAGCCTTTTCCGCCTGCCGCAAACATGGTATATGCCGCCGTCATTTCCTTTACGGAAACACCTACGCTTGTTGCCCCGAGTGCAAGGGGGGCTTCTGCCATATCAGTAAGTGTGCCTCCGGAAGGGAGTTTTTTGCGTTCCGTGAGCGTCGAAAGCCCGGCTTTTTTGCAGAAATAGAATGATTTTGCTATGCCCACCTGCTCCAGCACCTTGACGGAGACGGTATTGATCGACTTTTCCACTGCCGTTTTTACATTGGTAATGCCGGAATAAACGCGGGGATTGTTTTTGGGCCATGGAATATATTTGCTGCCGGATTTGGCAAATGAGCAAGGCACATCGTCAAATACGCTTGACCAGGTTATAATGCCCGCTTCCAGCGCGGGAGCATAGACGCTGACAGGCTTTATCACGGAGCCGGGGGAGCGCAGCATCTGCGTGGCAAGACAGAAGAGCCTGTCCGATTTCTTTTCTCCTCTGCCGCCGACGAGCGCCACGACATTTCCGTTTTCGCTGTCCACGATGACGCAGGAGGAATCAGCAGAGTAGCCACTAGTATTTTTCGGAAAGTTTTCATCGTGAAGATAGATCTTTTCAAGCTCCTCCTGTATTTCCGGACGCATAGTCGTATATATGGAGAGCCCGCCGCCATATATCAGTGAGGAAGCAGCGGCTCTGCTATAGCCTTTTTTATTGCAGAGGTCAGCTATGACATCTTCTATCACGGCGTCGGTAAACCACGAATTATGCGCACCTTCCTTTTTCGGCTCGGATATATTCAGCGAAAGCGGGGAAGAGACGGCGCTTCTATATTCGGTCTCATCTATCATTCCCAGCTCGTGCATGCGCGAGAGAACGGTATTCCGCCGCTCAAGGCAGTCATCGGGATGGGAGATCGGGTCATAATGCGAGGGATACTGTATGATGCCCGCGAGCGTAGCAGCCTGCGCAAGCGTCAAATCACTCACCTCGCAGGAAAAATATTTTTCCGCGGCAGTCCTTATTCCGTAGCAGCTGCGGGAGAGGTAGACGGTATTGAGATAGAGCTCGAGTATGCGGTCCTTTGACATGGTTTTTTCGAGCGTGACAGCACGTTTTATCTCGGTGAGCTTTCTTTTCACCGTGACGGAATTTTCACCGGTCAGATTTTTGATGAGCTGCTGTGTTATGGTCGAGCCGCCGTAATTCTGATGTCCGAAGAAATTTATCACAGCACCTGCGGTGCGCTTCGGGTCTATGCCGTTATGTGAATAAAAGCGATGATCCTCTATTGCGATGAAAGCATTTTTCACCTGCTCGGGTATCTCATCACCCGATATCCATATTCTGTTTTCCGTTCCGAAAAGGCGCTCTTCCTCGAGCTCAACAGGCGTTCCATCTGCAGAAACGGCATATATTTTTGTAGTGAGATTCTGTCCCAGCGCAAGCGATTCTATATCAAGCTCATCGGAAATACCGTATTTCATATAAAGAAGAAAAGCACCGACGCAGATGAGCGCGGTGAACAGCACGATGAGCAGAAAAGCTAAGATAAAATTACGAAATTTATGAGTTTTTGTCAAAATTATCACCTCTTTACATGAATATTATGTTTTACCGAGTCAATAATATGTATCGCAGAGATGATGGAAAAAAGAGGCAGGAGGTATATGATGATGGAGGAAAGATCAAGGATCTCAATAGGTATCACGGCGCTTATCTGTACGGTTTCGCTCATTATTTCGGTTATCACGATGATCGTTTGTCTGAGCATGCGCGCGGATATGCCGGCATCCGCGGAAAACATTTCCTCGGAAAATGCAGATAATACAGATATCACCACGGGAAAGCCTGTTTCGCCGATATATTATGTGGGGCTGCATGATGAAAAGATCGTCGTGAGCACGCCCGATGGAGATATCGTGCGCGAGCTGGAGGCAAAGGCTGAATTCCTCCCCGAAAACGAAAGGGAAATGCTGAAGCTCGGTATAGCGGTCTATTCGAGCGAACAGCTTTATGCCGTGATAGAAAATTACATGGACTGACGTGAATGATAAAAGAAGAAAATCAGGCTTTCACAGTTTGCAATTTCTGTGAAAGCCTGATTTCTGTAAATAGGCAGAATCGATTACTTTTTTAAATTCTCCCTTACTGCTGCAATCTCATCTTTTTTGCCGCTATCTCGTCACGCTTTACGCTGATCTCATTTTTCTTCTTTTATCTTGCGGTGCTTTATCAATACATGCCGCCCATGCCGCCCATACCGGGGTTAGCGGGGGCAGCAGGCTCCGGCTCTTTCTTATCCGCAACGAGCGCTTCTGTGGTGAGTACCGTAGAAGCAACGGAAGCTGCATTCTGGAGAGCGCATCTGGAAACCTTGGTCGGGTCTATGATGCCTGTCTCAAACATATCAACATACTTCTCGCTGTAAGCATCGAAGCCGAATCCGGGTTTATTCTCGGAGAGGATCTTGTCTATAACGACAGCACCTTCAAAGCCTGCATTGAGTGCGATCTGACGAACAGGCTCTTCGAGAGCTTTCACAACGATCTGAACGCCGGTCTTTTCATCGCCCTCGACAGTAGGAAGGAGTGTCTTTACATCGGCTATGGCATTGAGGAATGCGATGCCGCCGCCGCAAACGATGCCTTCTTCAACAGCAGCCTTCGTAGCGTTGAGAGCATCCTCTATGCGGAGCTTCTTTTCCTTCATTTCGATCTCGGTAGCGGCACCGACCTTGATAACCGCAACGCCGCCCGCGAGCTTAGCAAGACGCTCCTGGAGCTTTTCACGGTCAAATTCGCTCGTTGTGCTTTCGATGCCGGCACGGATCTGGGCAACTCTGTTCTTAATCTCTTCGGGATTGCCCTTGCCGCCGACGATGATAGTATTATCCTTATTGATCTTAACCTGGCTTGCATGACCGAGCTGAGCTACCGTCGTATCCTTGAGCTCAAGACCGAGGTCGGAGGTGATGACCTCACCGCCTGTGAGTATGGCGATATCGCGGAGCATATCCTTGCGTCTGTCGCCGAAGCCGGGAGCTTTGACTGCTACGCATGTGAATGTGCCGCGGAGCTTATTGAGGATAAGAGTCGTGAGCGCTTCGCCCTCAACATCCTCCGCTACGATAACAAGCTTCTTACCTGCCTGTACTATCTGCTCGAGAAGGGGCAGGAGCTCCTGAATATTGGAGATCTTCTTGTCCGTAATGAGGAGCAGGGCATCGTCGATGACAGCTTCCATCTTATCCGTATCGGTTACCATATAGGGAGAGATATAGCCGCGGTCAAACTGCATGCCTTCGACAACCTCGCAGTATGTTTCTGCGGATTTGGATTCTTCAACAGTGATAACACCGTCGCTTGTAACCTTTTTCATGGCGTCGGCGATAAGAGTACCGATGACCTCGTCGCCTGCGGATATCGTGCCTACGCGTGCGATATCGTCTGTGCCGTTTACTTTCTTCGAGTGAGCAACAAGGCTCTCGACCGCCTTATCTGTGGCCTTCTGGATACCCTTGCGGATGACCATGGGGTTAGCGCCTGCGGCAACATTCTTCATACCCTCGCGGATGAAAGCCTGAGCGAGCAGGGTAGCAGTTGTGGTACCGTCGCCTGCGGCATCGTTTGTCTTTGTGGCAACTTCTTTTACGAGCTGAGCGCCCATATTTTCCATAGCGTCCTCCAGCTCTATTTCCTTAGCTATCGTAACGCCGTCATTTGTAATGAGGGGAGCACCGTATTTCTTATCGAGAACTACGTTTCTGCCTTTCGGTCCAAGTGTAATCTTTACTGTATCGGCAAGCTTATCAACGCCTCTCTGAAGAGCGTTTCTCGCTTCTGCGCCGTATGCTATTTCTTTTGCCATAATGTATCACTCCTTATTTATTACTGCTTATTATTCAACTACGGCGAGTATATCGCCCATATTGACGATGATGACTTCTTCGCCGTCTACTTTTACTTCGGTGCCTGCGTACTTGGAAACGATGACCTTGTCGCCTACCTTTACCTTCATGGTAACGGGCTCTTTTCCATCGCGGGAATTGCCGTCTCCGACGGCGATAACCTCGGCTACCTGCGGCTTTTCTTTTGATGCGGCTGTCAGAATGATGCCGCTTTTTGTCGTTTCTTCAACTTCAGCCATTTTTACGATGACTCTGTCATAAAGTGGTTTAAGCTTCATAATTAAAACCTCCATGTATTTAAAAAATAATTTTCAATCGATTTGGCACTCAAATCACCTGAGTGCCAACATAGTATATTTTACATATAAAAGAAAAAAAATCAAGTGTTTTTTCAATTATTAACAAAATATTCATAAATGAACCGAAAAGACGGATTTTAATAAAAAAATATGCTTTTGCGTCAAGTCTTTGTCCCCCTCGCCATATACATAATTCAGAGACTCGGAAAAAGGGGAATAATATGGTTTTTCTTTCAAATTTGAATGCGTGCCTGCTGACAATATTGCCGATTATTATATTGGCGGCGGGGATTTTTATGCTTTTTCGGCTGAAAGGCTTCTTTATTGTACGGCCGAAATCAACTTTTCGCGGAATGCTCTCGGGAGGAACAGGCGAAAATTCGCCGCTGCGCGTTCTCAGCGTTTCCCTCGCCGGGACGATAGGTGTGGGAAATATAGTCGGTGTAGCGGTTGCCATTTCGCTCGGAGGCATCGGATCGGTTTTCTGGATGTGGATAAGCGCTTTCGCCTCGATGGTGCTGAAATATGCGGAAATAGTGCTTGCCATGAGTGATCGTACGTTCTCTGCCGACGGATGCTGCCGCTGCGTTCCGATGTATTATTTGACGCGCGGTATCGGCGGAAAGCTCGGAATAGCGCTGGCCGCGATCTTTTGCGGAGTCGGTGCGCTTGCTTCGTTTTGCCTCGGAAATATCGTTCAGGTGAGTGCCGCTTCCGATGCTGCGGAGCGCACCTTCGGATTGCCGAAGATAATATACGGCATAGTTTTTGCACTGCTTTGTGCGCTTGTCATTTTCGGCGGTTTTCGGAAGATATCTTCCTTTACCGTCGTTGTAATGCCGATCGTATGCTTGCTGTATATTGTTCTTGCCATGCGGATAATACTGATGAATATCGGAAGCTTGCCGCGCATTTTTGCGGATATCATGAGGGAGGCCTTCACGCCCGAAAGCGGTGTCGGAGGTATATTCGGCTATCTGATCTCCTCCGCTATGCGCCACGGAACGGCGAAGGGAACTTTTTCACATGAGGCAGGCTCGGGCACTGCTCCGATGTCACATGCGCAAAGCTCGGAGAAGAGTGCTGCAAAGCAAGGACTCTACGGGATATTCGAGGTTTTCTTTGATACCATAGTTATATGCACGATGACGGCGCTCGTGATCATAATAGCGGGTTTCGCGGAAAGCAATGCGGGAAGCATGGATATCGTGATATCCGCCTTTGAGAAGTATTACGGTACTTTCAGCGGGTACATATTTACCTTTTCCATGGCAATCTTCGCCTTTTCCACGGTGATATGCTGGTCTTATTACGGGCGGTGCTTTATCGAATATTTTACCTCGAAAAAAGCACCTGTCACGATTTATCTCGCGCTGTACTGCCTGTGCGTGGTCGCAGGCTCGGTAATGCGTCAAGGATTGATCTGGGAGTTGGCTGATCTTGCCGTCGCAGTCATGACCTCAATCAATCTTGCAAGCGTCATGATGCTTTGGAAAGAGGTGGCTCTCGAGACCTCTGTTTTCCTTGCGCCGCGCATCGTCCGCGCTTCACGCAAGGGAAAATCGGCGGCAGAGGTCACGCGCCATGCCGAAAAGAAAGCTTGACAGGCAGCTTTTCATTTCGCTTTGGAGTGCGGAAGAATCGTTTGCACTTCCGATATACTGTATGATGCGGCGGTGGCAGCTGTTCTGAAATTGATCCTGAAAAGTAAGAATAAATAAAGAAAAAAGCGGAGCTTTCATGCTCCGCCTTTCGTATGTCTTATATCAGCCTACTGTATAAACGAGTTTATAGACACCGCCGTCTTTGAGCTGAAGGGAGCTTGCACCTACCTCGCTCATTTTGTCGTCTTCATAGAGTGCCCACCATGATTGGTCTACGCTGTAATCGGCTCTCAGCCCGTCAACCGTATCGATCACCAGACCCCATTCGCTGTCAGAGCCCGAAACGAGCTTCTCATCGAGAAGTGCATCCGCGAGATTCTCACGGTCTGTTTTTACGGTGAAAGTCTTTTCTTCCGCCTTGTCGTTTACGACGATAACCGTAATCGTATATTTTTTCTCGGCTTCTTTACTGCCGCATGCCGCGAAGAGGCAGGCGAGAGCAAGCATCATAAGAGCGAGAATAAGCACCGAAATTCTTCTGAAATTCTTCATTTTCTGTTTTTCTCCTTGTTTTTTTGCCCGCAAGCTTTTTTGAAACCATTATATCACAATTGCTTTTTGCTGTCAAGACATAAATTCCTCTGCTGTCGTCAATGATAATTAATTGTAATTTGGTATTTTTTCGTAAAAAGGCTTTACTTTTTTTCTGTTTTGTAATATAATCCAATATATGAAGAATTGCATTTAAATAAAGTGAGGCAAAAATTATGAGACAATATCTTCTTCCCGAAAAAGGAAACTTCTACAAGGCAAATTTGCACATGCATACGACGGTTTCGGACGGTTGTTGGACACCCGAGCAGGCAAAAGAGGAATACAAAAAGCGCGGATATTCCATATTGGCGTATACAGATCATGAGGTAATGATACCGCACGATGACCTCAATGACGAGGATTTTCTTACCATCCTTTCTACGGAAATAGCCGTAAACGCACCTTGGAGCGAAAAGGGCTTTTGGTATGTTCCTACCTATCATATCAATATATATGCCAAGGACCCGCATGAAAAAATAAATCCGCTTTTCACGGAGGAAAAGGTTTTCCCGAAGTCACGCGAGCTGGTGACAGATGAGATGAGAAAGGTTCACTATGAGCGTCACTACAGCATAGAGGCGATAAACGAGATGATAGCCACGGCAAATAAGGCGGGCTTCCTCGTTTCCTACAACCATCCCTTCTGGTCGATTCAGAATTATGAAGATTACATCGGTCTTGAGGGTGTATGGGGAGTGGAGCTGGCGAACTATGGCTGCTTCCGCTTGGGATATCAGCTTGATAACAGCATGCAGCCGATAGATGACCTGCTGAAAAAAGATAAGCGGGTATTCCCGCTTGCGACCGACGATGCGCACAATCCGCCCGATTGCTTCGGCGGTTTCGTCGTAGTCAAGGCAGACAAGCTCGAATATCATACGGTTATGGGGGCTCTTGAACGCGGCGATTTCTATGCCTCGCTCGGTCCGTCCATAGACGAGCTCTATATTGAGGACGGCATCGTTCACCTTTCCTGCTCGGAGGCGAGACTTGTTTCGCTTACCACGGAGTGCCGCTTTGCTTCCGTTCGGGGAGATAATTTCGATAAGACCGTCACAAGCGCCGCTTTCGATATCAATAAATATCTCGAGCTCAGCCGAGATGCCACGAAAAAAGGACTCCCCTTCAAGCCCTATTTCCGCATAACCGTTCAGGATAAAGAGGGAAGAACCGCTCATACGAGAGCTTATTTCGTAGATGAGCTGAAGGCTGACTGATTCAGGTTACAATTTAGAGAAGGCAAAAAGGACTGCACCGCAAAAGTCAGCCCTTTTTGTGATTTTATATCATTTGTGAGGAGGTGCAATATTGAAAGTTATAAGGAAGCTGATCGCTCCCATTGTTTGTCTTGCTTTTATCGGTGTTGCACTTCTCACGAATGCAGAGAGCGTCGGCGGATTTTTATCAAAATCATTAAGAGCTTTTTCTCCGCTTCTGATTGGCTTTTGTATTGCCTTTGTCTCCAATATCGTTCTGAAAAAGCTGGAGGCGCTTTGGGATAAGATATGGAAAAACAGACGCACATCCTTTCGCTTAAGGCGCGGTATCTGTCTTTTGCTGAGCGAAGCTATTATATTCGGCTCTTTTTTGCTGATCATTTTCGTCGTTATTCCGCATCTCGCATCTGCGATATCGTCTTTTGTGGCAAATCTTTCCGTCTATGCCGAAAATCTCAGGGGTTACTGGGAGAAGATCAGAGAATTTTTGGCGCGCTTTTCCGTTTCCATCCCGGAAATGCCATATGAACAGGATAAAATAATCGAAGCCATCATGAGCTTTTTGTCCGAAAACGGCAATATGATCGTGGACAAGGCAATCGATATCACCCTAAAAACCGGCAGTGCGCTTGTCACTGTCATCGTTGCTTTGTCGGTTTCCGTTTGTGGGCTTCTGCAGAAGGAAAAGCTCGGCGCGCAGGTAAGCAAACTCATGCAAGGGATTTTTTCCGACGGCATGCGCCGCAAGCTTTATGACTTTTTTGCCCTCTGCAATGAATCATTCTCGAATTTTGTGACAGGACAGCTTGCTGAGGTTGTCATAAATACGTTGCTTTGTCTTGTCGGCATGCTGATACTGCGGATGCCGTATGCCTGGATGATTTCCGTGCTCGTCGGTATGACAGCTCTGATACCTGTATTCGGGGCTTTTATCGGCTCGGGTGTCGGTGCACTTCTCATACTGCTCGTAGATCCCGTCAAGGCGATATGGTTTGTCATATTTATCATAGTGATGCAGCAGGTAGACGGCAATATCATATATCCGAGGGTGGTCGGAAAGTCTGTGGGACTTCCGAGCATGCTGGTTTTTGTTGCGGTTACCGTCGGCGGAAACGCTTTTGGCGTTCTCGGCATGCTTTTTGCAGTGCCGTTATGTACGATCCTGTATGTGTTACTCCGGCGTTTTCTTGATTCAAGAGAGAAGAAAAAGGCAGATATACGCGGCGATGAGACGGGCGGACAGAATTAACGCGAAATTTTGATGGGAGAAAAAATATGGAAGAGATAAAAACGGGAAGATACAGACATTTCAAGGGAAATGAATACGAGGTCCTTTTCATTGCAAAGCACTCGGAAACATTGGAGCCGATGGTCGTATACCGCGCTCTCTATGGAGAAGGAGGCATATGGGTTCGCCCGCTTTCCATGTGGAATGAGACGGTCGTTCGCGACGGTAAGGAAGAGAAAAGATTTACTTATATTGGATGATTTTCTGAAATATTTTATGATATAAATACATAATAATTATGTATATTTATAAACGATAATAACGGCACGATTTATGCATATGGGAAATAAATCGCGCCGTATTTTATTGGGTGAGTGGTAAGGACGGATTGGCATATGTCTGACGTCAAAGCCCATTTTTAATTTCATAAAATAGAGTATAAAGATGCACTGTTGATTCTAATAAGAAATATATTTGAAAACAATATATGCAATTGCCGTCATGGAAGCTTTTTGATGTCCGAAAAAAGATAAGAATTTATTTTAAACATATCTCAAATGACTTGACAAATCTTATATATTTGTATATAATAAGAGCTGTAAAGACGGGCGGGGGCGAGCGCGCTTCTCCCCGGCTTTTATAAACTGCAAACGGCAGAAAAAAGCCGTCTTTTTTGTATGGGCGATGTCTTATTATCGGCGCGGGGAAGCGGATATTACGTCATCGCTTGGAAAACGGGGCATGTCTTTTGCCGGAATTTTTTGCAAAATCGGAGGAAATATGAAAAAAAGGATTTTATCATTTGCACTCGTGCTTATGTTTTGCTTCAGCTTGATAGGCACGGTCGATTTGCACGATGAGCATTCTCATGTTCATGCAGGGCAGTATACGACGCTCAGTATTTTTGATTGGACTGATACGTCTATAACAGTTTATGCCCCTACATCAGACTATTATATAACGGTTACGGGACCGAACGATTATAATGAAAGCACAAGTGCTTCTTCGGGTAATGTTGATATTGGTACAAGCAATATAACATTCAAAGGTATGGCACCGGAAACTGTATATACTTTGACGCTTTTTAAAACTGATGATACACAGGTAGAACAAAAGACGCAAAAGACAAAGGCATCTGCTCCCGCTACGCCTTCTGCGCCTACGGTAAAGGGCTACGGCTCCACGAATATCACGCTCGATACCGTGTCGACGCAGGAATACAGCCTTGACGGCGGTACAACGTGGCAGCCTGCTTCTTCCGGTTATACCACTTCGTTTTATTATGAAAATCAGGCGTTGCCGGCAGACAGAGTCAGCATAAAGCCCGGAACTTCCTACAGCATCGTGACGCGTGTAAAAGAGACAACGACGACTATGCCCAGCGATAAGAGCGATCCGCTTCCACTTACCACCGTCCATGTTCCGACAGTCGTCAACTTTGCTACCGTAGACAGCAGCAGCTTTACCATAAGCGCTGTGGCGGGCGTGGAATACAGCCTTGACGGCAATACATATCAGACAAGCGGTAGATTCACCGGTATTGTACCCGGTCAGGCTTATACTATCTATGCCCGATATGCAGCGAATGCGGCTGAGAACAGTGCCGCCGGAGATGTGTATAGACAGACGATAACTCTGCCTTCATGTACCGGTCCGGTTATAGAAAATACCATTGGTACCAACGGCGAGCTCGACCTTTCGTTTACTATCAAGCCCGGAACCTTCACGGTAAGCGATATCAAATACAGCGGAACTTTAGGTTATACAAACAACGGCGCTACCGTTTCCGTGCCTTTCTCGGAAGAGACACATCAGAGTCTTGTTTCCGGTAATGGTTCACTGGGATACACGATAACCATCAAGAATATCCCCGCAAGCGCTCTGAATCTGAAGTATTCGTTAAAATGGAGCGCGACAGTACTCGGCGCGGATTACACTCTCTTCGAGGCGACAGACGCGCCTCTCGCTCATACGCATAGTTATGCACCTGCCACATGTACAGAGCCTGCAACTTGCTCCTGCGGTGCGACAAACGGAAAGCCTCTCGGGCACATAGATGCAGACGGAAACGGCATATGCGACCGTTGCAATACGACTTTTTGCCAGCATGTCTGGTCGCCCGCCAATCCCACCTGTGAGCAAAGTAAGACTTGCACGAAGTGTGGTATCGTAATCGCGGCTACCGGACACACATGGACTCCTGCTACGTGTACATCACCGAAGACATGCAGTGTCTGCGGCGCAAAAGAAGGCGCGGCTCTCGGGCACTCCACAACACAAGTGAACGGAACAAAGTACTATTATTGCTCTCGCTGCGGCAGAACTGACCTGATAGCCCATGATTCTACCAATTACAATGGTGATCATGCCACATGCCCTTACTGCACATCGTTTAACTGCACAAATCCGAATTGCAGACTTTATAAGGGCTGTGACGGAACAGCAGCCGGCTGTAAGGGCGGCAATGCTTCCGGCAAGATTCCGCACACTGCAGGGCATGCCGTTTGCTCCAGTTGCGGCGGATGTCTTCTTGCCGACTGTGAAAAGTATAAAGGATGCACCACGTCAAAATGCGCAGATAATCCTTACGGCGGCACTGAGGACCATAAACCGGGCAATATATTGCACCAAACATGCCCGAAATGCGGCAGTTGTACTTATTCCATATGCAAAAACTACCGAGGCTGTGACGGAACAGCAACCGGTTGCAAGAATCAGGGAGGAACAGGCTCTAATCACCTGTCCACTCATCAGACATGCTCCATATGCGGTTCCTGTCTCGTTACATCCTGCCCTCTCTATAAGGGATGCACAGTGACGACATGCAATAATAAACCCGACCAGTCGACATGCGCACACACCTGGGTAGCCGTAAAATATGAAGTTTATCCCTGCTCGGAAGAAGCAAAGACTGTATGGGGCGGCTACGGAAGCGGCACATTCAAATGCAGCAAGTGCGGCAAGGAAGAAACAAAAGCCGTTCCCGCTTCCAATCATACATACGGTAAGAGAGAACAGCTGAGCATCGGCACATGGGTACAGAAATGTACGATGTGCGGCGATCTCAAGATCTGCGAGGACCAGAGCTGCGGTCATAACTTTACTATGTACTTCAGGCTTGAGATTACAAGCGCTACCGATTGCACGGTCGGCGGTACATGGACTTATAAGTGTACATATCCCGGCTGTGGCTACATTATGAAAAAGACTGTTGCTGCCGGCTCACATGCTTTTAATTCGGGCGTTGTGACGACAGCACCGACACAGACGACACCCGGTGTAAAGACGTATACATGCATGGTATGCAACAAGACAAAGACAGAATCGATACCTGCTCTCGGCGGCGCATGCGTAAACGGTCATACGTATGGTGCATGGATAACCACAACGAAAGCTACATGTACCACTGCAGGCGAACAGACGAGAACGTGCTCTGTATGCAATGATATTCAAACACAGACAATACCCGCTACGGGACATTCTTACGGCAACTATGTTACCTTGAAAAACTCCACCTGCAAGGAAGCAGGCTATAAGGAACGTACGTGTTCCGTGTGCGGCAAAGAGGATCGAGTAACTCTTCCGCTTGCAGATCATGATATGGTTCTTGTTTCCAGCAATGAAGCAACCTGTATTTCTGACGGTGTCACGATCAAGGAATGCAGCGTATGCAAGATACGCGACGAAAAGACGACACCTGCTACAGGCGTACACAGCTTTGTGGATGACGGCGATAATGCCAAGAAATGTGTAGTTTGCGGTTTCCGATATGAGACGGTAATCGACGGAAACAAGAAGCAGATGAAGTTTGAGGAGAACGGTGTGGCACTTACTGTTACCGGAAGTACTGCCGACAAGTATTTCTATCAGGTAACGGAAAAGAAAACAGAAGATTACGATTGGCTTGATTCTTGGATGACCTTCTTAAAGGATAAGGGCGATGTTACCTCCGATGCGGCGCTTCTCACGGCATATCTTGTTGAGGTTACCAATGATGGCAATAAGGTCAGCATCGGCAAAGAGATGACTGCTACCATATCTATTCCCGAAGAGAACAAGAAAACCGCTGTAAAGCTGTATACGGTCAAGGGCAATGCTCCTGTGGAGATCACAGAATTAAAGCGCGACGGAAATACGATTACCGTTTCGGGCGAGAGCCTTGAAGACAGCACAGGTGATTTCTTTGTGATTTCCTTGAAATCCGCAAAGAAATCCAATCCTGCCGTTGCAATTGTAATCGGAATCGTATCGGTTGTTGCGATAGCAGGTGTCGGAGGCTTCTTCCTCTATAAGAAGGGCTTCTTCACCAGCGGTGACTGATCACTGATTGCCTATATGACAAAAAAGGGAGCGAAAGCTCCCTTTTTGTATCGTCTGTACAGCGGAAATGCTGAAGCTTGAAAGTTTTTCACATATTTGAAAGATTGGATTTGGATAATTTTAACGAAATTTCATTATTTTTTTTGAGCTGTTGACTTCTTTTATCGGCAGTGTTATAATATACTAAATCATCGGCCCATTTATTTGAAAATATAAGCCGATGCATATCTCTCTTTGAAGTTTTTCGGGAAAGTGGCAAAGCCCGCCGAAGGAGTAATACTCTCAGGCATCTGAATAAAAAAGGATAGGACCGGAAAATACAGAGAACTCTGGAGAAACCCGTTCGGGTGCCGAAGGTGCAAGGTGAAAACCGAATCTCTCAGGCAAAAGGACAGAGCATGATTTTACCGCGCAGCATCCCGCTTTCGTCAGGCGGAGATATATCGCGGAAATATTGCCTTTGTTTTTTTCATGTGGAGCTGTCCGAGGCACGGGCGGCTCCCATTTTTATATTTTGGAGGAAACTTTTATGAATGCTTTTTTATCCGCGCTCAATGATGTGGTAGTGGCAATCGATAATGTGCTTGCCGATTACGCCATCACGATTCTTCTTATCGCATGCGGTTTGTTTTTTACATTCCGCACGCGGTTCGTCCAGATACGTTGCTTCGGTGAGGGCTGGAAGAGGCTGTTCGGTAACTTCAGCATGAACGGCAAAAAGGCCGATAAATCGGGCATGAGCTCTTTTCAGGCTCTTGCGACGGCAATTGCCGCGCAGGTCGGAACAGGCAATATCGTCGGCGCATGCGGTGCTATTCTCATAGGCGGCCCGGGTGCTATCTTTTGGATGTGGATCATCGCTTTTCTCGGCATGGCGACGATATATGCCGAGGCAACTCTCGCGCAGAAAACGAAAAAGACCGATGCTTCCGGTGAGGTAGTCGGCGGTCCCGTATATTATATTAAGGAAGCTTTCAAGGGGAAATTCGGAAAAGCACTTGCGATATTTTTCTCAGTAGCGGCTATACTGGCGCTCGGTCTCATGGGTGCCATGGTTCAGTCAAATTCCATAGGCGAATCGATGAACAGTGCATTCGGCATCCCGGCAGGGGTTGTCGGCTTGATGGTAACTCTGCTTGCGGCGCTGGTATTTTTCGGCGGTTCAAAGAGGCTTGCCTCCGTTACGGAAAAGATGGTTCCCATCATGGCTTTTATCTACATAATAGGCTCGCTTATCATCATCGCCGTCAGGATAAAATATATTCCCGAAACCTTCGGCATGATATTCAAATATGCTTTTCAGCCGAATGCGATCATGGGCGGCGGCATAGGCTATGCTTTGAAAACCGCAATCTCTCAGGGCGCAAAGAGAGGACTTTTCTCCAATGAAGCAGGTATGGGCTCCACGCCCCATGCTCACGCCGTTGCAAAGGTGAAAACTCCGCATGAGCAGGGTGTTGTTGCCATGATAGGCGTATTTATCGATACTTTTATCGTTTTGACGCTGACGGCACTCGTTGTCATTTCAACCATGTATGCCGGTCATGAAGGGCTTTCGGGTGTTGCCGGATATGAAAAGACGAATCTCGCACAGGCGGCATTTTCTTCCGTATTCGGAGCAAAGCTCGGCAGTGCTTTCGTGGCGATCTGCCTGCTTTTCTTCGCATTTTCAACCATACTCAGTTGGAATTACTTCGGCAGACTGAATATGGTATCGCTCTTCGGAAACAAAAAATCGGCATGCATCATATACAATCTGATGTCGCTTGCCTGTGTTTTCGTGGGCTCTATGCTGTATAATGATCTCGTATGGAACCTGCAGGATGTTTTTGATCTTCTCATCGTCATACCGAACGTAATCGCACTTTTTGCTCTCAGCGCGCTTGTGGCAAAAGAAGCCTTGCGCGGCGAGAGCGACTTGACTTTGCCTGAGGAAAAAGAAGCAAAAGACAAGGTGGTAAAATAATCGCGAAAAGAAAGACAGGGAGCGGAAAAACCGCGCCCTGTGCTTGTATTTATTCTCAGTTATAGATCTATTTTGCTTGCGCTGATTTTTTTCTGTCCGCCGAGAAAGATCCATGCATTGGCGGAGAAGCGCTCGGGTGCATCCGAAACAAAATACCGCACCTCTCCTTTTTCATTATCCGAGGCAAGCGCCAAGGCTTCAAGTGTATCGCGAAGCTCATGTGCCGCTTCTTTGGCAGGGTCTACCAATGCCGAATCAGGCAGGAAATCCGATATTATTTCGGATATAATGGGGAAGTGTGTACATCCCAAAATCAGAACGTCGGGTGCGAAGCGCCTCATTTCCTCAAGATAATGTCGACACATCAGGCGCGTTATTTCACAATCACGTGAAATAAAGCCGTTCTCCACGAGGGGCACGAAAAGCGGGCAGGCAATGCTTTTTATCTCGGTATTATCTGCGATTCCTCGAATTTTTCGCTCAAAGATTCCGCTTTTTACGGTGGCTTCCGTTCCAATGATACCGATTTTGCCGTTTTTGCAAAGGGAAACGGCTTTTTTTACGGCACCGTCCACGACTCCGAGCAGAGGAACGGAGCAGCAATCGCTCTCCAGTGCCTCAAGGACTGTTGAACTGACCGTACCGCAGGCGGCAAGAATCATTTTCACATCGTGTTCGCGAAGAAAGGCAATGTCCTCGGAGGCATATTTGCGCAGAGTTTCGATGGAACGCGAGCCATAGGGAACTCTGCCTGTATCCCCAAAATAGATGATGTCTTCTCCCGGAAGTATCCGTGTAAGCTCGGCAACGGCGCAAAGCCCGCCGAGACCGCTGTCAAAAACGCCTATCGGTCGCCTGTCCATAAATCATTCCCCTTTTCGATATATTACTGCCGCACGCGGATTTCCGCCGTAATCGCGGAAAACATCATGGCAAAGCCCGTGCTCCGCGGCAAGTTTTTTGATATCGTTTTCTTCGTCATATCCTATCTCAAAAACGATCTTTCCGCCCTTTTTCAGATGCTTCGGCGCATAGGAGAGTATGGCACGGTAGAAATCCATTCCGTCGCTTCCTCCGTCGAGCGCCGCATACGGCTCATAGCTTATGCCTGCGCCGAGACTTGCAATCTCAGCGGTTTTTATATACGGCGGATTGGATATGATGATATCGTATTCGCCTTCAAGTATGTCATTTTTCACGTCGGCAACAAAGAAACTGACATGCTCTGAAACATCGTTCCGTATAGCATTTTCCTTGGCTTGTTTTATGGCTCCGGCAGAAATGTCATATGCTTTTACCCGCGCATGCCCATGTCCTGCGAGTGCTATGGCAATGCAGCCGCTTCCCGTGCAGAGATCTGCTACACGGGCGTTTTCGGGCATGAGAGAAAGTGCCTTTTCACATACAAATTCCGTATCTGCACGCGGAATCAGGCAATCGGGCGAGAGCTTGATGAGCATATCAAAAAACACCGTCTCTCCAAGAATATATTCCGCAGGCTCGCCTTTTGTGCGTCGCGAGATCATATTTTCGAGAAGTTCGGCATCAAAATGTGCCTCTTCATGCATATGCATCAGAAGCTCCGCGCGCGAAAAGCCGCATAGCTTTTCCATGAAAAGAGAAGTCTCATAATCGGAAAGCTCGCCGCTTGCGGCGGCGAGTTTCTCCGATATATATTTTTTCAGCTCGAAACATGTCATGGTATTCGGTCAGTTTGCTTGGGCGGAATCGGTCGGGGCGGAATCGGTCGTCGTGCCGGCATCGCCCTTTTGAGCCTCTGTTTCGGCTTCCTCACCGACAGGTGTCGAAGCGGTGCACGCATCCGTATCTGACATGCTTTCAGATGCAGGCGTTGCGTTTGTTTCTGTTTCTTCAGCGGCATTTTCCGCATCCACTTTGGCTATCTCTTCGGGAAATTCCTCGGGAAGAGCACATTTGAGCGAGCGGATGGCTACCTCTATCTGAGAGTCATTGGGTTCACGCGTCGTTATGCGCTGGATCCAAAGTCCCGGAGCAGTAAGTATTCTCGTGACAATATTGTCGTGCTTGGCGGAAAACATGAGAAATTCATATCCTATTCCGACGACGAGCGGCAGGGTCAGAATCTTGCAGAGCACACGAACGAGCCTGTTATCCCACGTGATGAAAAGACCGATGACGATTCCGAGGATAATCATGACAAACATGAAGCTTGTGCCGCACCTCGGATGAAAGCGACGCTGCATTTTTACGTTTTCGACCGTAAGCGGAAGCTTTTTCTCATAGCAGAATATGGATTTGTGCTCGGCACCGTGGTATTCAAAGGTACGGCGTATATCGGGCATCAGAGCCACCAGAGATATATAGGCGATGAAAATGGCTATTTTCATTATGCCCTCTATTACGCTCTTGAAGATGCCGAGGTCTTTGCCTATGAGCTTTTCTATTCCCGATGTTGCAAGAGCAGGAAGATACATGAAAATGACCAGCGCGAGCGCAACGCCGAGTATTGCGGATATCGGCATGAGAATGTCGAGTATGCTTTTGCCGAACTTCTTTTTCAGCCATTTTTCAAATTTGGTTTCCTCTTCTTCTATGCCGAGCAGGGAAGCGGAGCTGTCAAGTGTTTTGAAGGAAAGAATCATCATTTCCACAAAATTGACAACGCCGCGGATTATCGGCAGACGGAAAAAGGCACACTTCTTGCGAGCCGATACAAATTCGGTATTCTTTGTTTTTATCGTGCCATCTTCGCGGCGCACGGAAATACTGACTCTCTCACCGCTTTTCATCATGATGCCGTCCAGCACAGCCTGACCGCCTACATTGGCATATTTAGGTGCTTTTTTTTCTTTGTTTTTCATTTATTCTCCTGAAAATATCAATTAAAAATCAAAGAGCGGCAGAGGCAAAAAGCTTCTGCCGCCCACTGCTGTAAATACGTTTGCGTGCAATATCTTTATATGGTCAAGCTATCAATTGTCAGAGCAAAAGTTCTCTTATTTGCCTACGACAAATGTAGCAAGTGCAACAACAACGAATACGATAGAAGCGATTGCTGTGAGCTTAGAGAGCTTTTTCTGTTTTGATTTGCCCTTATTCTTGCCGTAGAACGTGTCTGCACCGCCTGCGATGGCACCGGAAAGACCCTTCTGCGAATTCTGCATAAGAACGGCTACGATAAGGAAAAGCGCACATGCAATAAGAATGGAACCGAAAACAATAGATATGGGGCTCATTTCAAAAAATCTCCAATCCGACGGATTTATTTGAATTTTCCGCGCTTACCGTCTCTATATCGCAGCGGAATAAAAATTTCAAAATAAGGCGTATCCAAAAGACAATGCCCATAGTGTTTATTATCATACCATAAAATAAAAACAAATGCAAGACTTTTTTCGAAAATTTCATTGAAAATACAAAAAAATAAGTAAAAAATTTCAATGAAAAGCGAAAAATCGATTGACAAAACGGAAATCTGATGGTATAATACTACATCGGAAGAAGGCTGAAAATGTCTTTTCTCCTTGCCGCGGGTAAATTTTATATGTTCGCGGCCTTATGTCCAAAAGGAGGTGTACGGTAATGGAAAAGATTCTTTCTAAGTACGAAACTATGTTTATTGTTGATGTTTCGGGCGGAGAAGAAGCTACAGCCGCTGTTGTCGAAAAGTTCAAAAAACTTATAGAGGCGAACGGAACGGTGGAAAGCTTCGACGAATGGGGCAAGCGCAGACTTGCATATCCCATCAATGATATGAATGACGGCTATTATGTTCTCGTTAAATTTGAGGCAGAGCCGAGCTTTGTATCAGAACTCGAGCGTATCTTCAATATCACGGAAGGCGTTATGCGTTCCATGACAATCAAAGCGTAAATAGCAGGGAGGCGTGAAATATGGCAAGTCTTAATAAGGTTATTCTTATCGGTCATCTTACGGCTGATCCGGAGCTTAAGCAGACACCTTCAGGTGTTAGTGTCACTTCGTTTTCAATCGGCGTTACGAGAAGATTCCAGCGTCAGGGTGAGCAGCCTCAGAGCGATTTCATCAATATTGTCGCTTGGAGAAATACAGCCGAGTTTATAACGAAATATTTCAGAAAAGGCAGCGCCATATGCATTTGCGGCTCGATCCAGACAAGAAGCTGGACGGCAAATGACGGTTCCAAGCGCTATACCACGGAGGTCGTAGCCGATGAGGCAAGCTTTGTGGAGAGAAAGAGCGACGGCAGAGCTGAAGAGTATCCTGCACCCGCTTTCTCTACAGGTGAGGTCGAAGCTCCTAAATTTGAAGAAGTTTCCGGCGACGACGATTTGCCGTTCTGATTGCGGCAGACAAAATAATATAGGAGGTTTCGTATAATGGAAAAGGAAATGCAGAAGCAGCCTGTTCGTGTGAACAGAAAGAAGAAAAAAGTTTGCGTTTTCTGTGCCGAGAAGGTAGAAAGCATCGATTATAAGGATGTTGCAAGACTCAGAAAGTTTACTTCCGAGAGAGCTAAAATTCTGCCCCGCAGAATCACAGGCACATGCGCAAAGCATCAGAGAGAGCTCACAGAGGCTATCAAGAGAGCCCGTCACGTTGCTCTTCTCCCCTTTATCAGCGACTGATAATAAGTTTGAGTCATCACACTCAAAAATAATCAATTTTGTACAAAGAAAATTATTCTGTTTTACAAAAGACAAAAGCCCTTACAAAAGGGCTTTTTTGTTTGCAATTTTGTGGCATTAAAAGTGTTTTTATAAGAAAGCAAAAAACAGTTTTTTCTTTATACAGTCAAATATTTTGAGCCTTTTATGATTTATCTTAAGGAAATTTTTATCGTGAAAAATAATCCTTGAAAAGCAGATTTTTTTGTTTGATTTTTGCTGTTATATGAGGATAAAAATTTTTGTACAAAAGCGGATATTTGGATTTGTGCAAAGACAAAGTTCATTCCCACTGCTTTTCAGATCAAAATCAGTGGTAAAAATACCGAGGCAAGTGAACGCCTCGGTATTTTTGTTTTAGCGATATTACTGCTTTCTCAAGAGCCATATTTGCATTTCTGTTTCGCCGCGGTTGGCAAAAGCGTAATACGGAATGAGAGTAAGAGGGATTTCCTCATAATCATCGCCGGCTTCGAAGTAAAGGCTTTCGTTTTCCTTTTGGCGGTAAGCCTTGGTTTTAAGGCTTGGCAGTAAAAATTCGCTGTCCTGCATTTCAAATTCCGCGTTTATGTCGATTGCGACGCTCTTTATATCCGCGCCGTTATCAATTCCTTCGGCACAGTAAACCACAGGACCGCGCATTACCGCCACTCTTCCCGCGTCTGAATGTACACGGCGGTTGGCGGCGATGAGTTTTACAGGCATGTCAAGCTCGATTGCTATTTCGTCGGCTCCGTTTAGGGCGACATAAGCATATCCGTTTTTCGTAATATAATTGCGGTTTATGCGGAATGATTTGCACCAGCCGGGAATACGGAAGGCGATAAATTTCTTATCTGTATTGCATTTTACGATGATCTTGCCGTTTTTCGGATACTCGGTTTCCTGCTCGATCATTATTCTGTCTGTATCGGTCTTCGAATTCATATATTGATGAACATAAACCGTCTCATCGTCAATGCTGTATAAAAATCCCGCCACGGAAGCTACGAAGCGCAGTATATTAGGCGGACAGCAGGAGCAACCGAACACTTGCAGGCGTTGCGTGATCGGAAAACGTTCTTTTCGTTTAGTTGAAGTATTTACATGATTAAAATCGGGATCGATCTCAAGCGGATTTTCATAGAAAAATGATTTTCCGTCTGATGAAACGCCCGACATTACGCCGTTATAGATCGCTTTTTCGACAATATCGGCATATTTTGAATCGGCACCGAAAGTAAGCATACGGTTTGCAAACATCGCAAGAGCGATTGCCGCACATGTTTCGCAATATGCCGTTCTGTTCGGCAGATCGTAGTCAATGGTAAATGCCTCTCCGATATTTGTAGAGCCTACACCACCGGTGATATACATACGCTTATTTACAATATTATCAAAGAAGCGCTCGCAGGCTTTTTTAAGCTCATCATCGCCGTATTCCGCCGCAACATCCGCCGCTCCGCACATAAGATACAGCGCACGGACGCAATGTCCCTCGGCGGTTCTGCGTTCTCTGATCGGTACTTCATCCTGATTGTAATATTCACTGTCCCAGTCGAAAGAGTCCTCCGGAGAATTGCCGTGCTTATCGATAAAGTATTTCGCAAGTTCGGCGTAACGCTTTTCGCCCGTCGCCCTATAAAGTCGCATTAAGGCAAGTTCGATTTCCGGATGTCCGGGCGTAGCAAATGCGGCGCTTTTGTCGGTTTTGAAGATCTTTTCGATATAATCGGCAAATTTGCACATTGCCCTTAAAAATCTGTCCTTACCCGTAACCTCATAGTAAGCGACTGCAGCTTCAAAAAGATGACCGGCGCAGTAAAGCTCGTGACAGCTCCTTTTGCGGAATCTGTTATCTTGCTCGGTCACGAGATAATGGCTGTTGAAATATCCGTTTTCATCGCTGTTTTTTATGATACAGTCTATAGCATTTTCGATTATTTCCGCTATTGTCTCATCATCCTCGGAGCTTAGTATATACGCCGCACCCTCGATCCATTTTGCGACATCGGAATCCCAATAAATGTGCGGCATATCGGGATCGCCGTCCTTCCACTCGCATTTGAGCGCGTCGAATCTGTGGGTTTCATGAAAGCGCTCATAGACAGACATGAGAGTAACCTTTCTGTTTATCTCCTGTCTTGCCCTCCAATAGCCTCCTGTGATCTCTACATCTGAAAATTCAATTTTTTTCATGATCTCTGTTTCCGTTCATTTGTCTTTTGAGCAGTTTTATTTTGTCACTACGGCATCGGCACCGAGCAGCTCGCGAAGAAGCGCAAGCATATTTTTTTCGGGAGAAACACCCATGCCGACCGGTTTTATATATTTACTCTGCGAAATATCATAGAATATGACCTCACAGTCGCCGTCGAAGATCCGGAGAAGAGTCGATACTCTCGAAAAAAGCTCGCCGCTCATATCGGGAACCTTCAAGTAGAGCTTTTTCGGCGCGGCTTCTCCCGTTTTATGCTCAGAGGAGAGCTCGACCGGCGTGCGGCTGCTTCTTTTTTCTTATTGTCGGTTAGGATTCTCGGGAGCAGGCTACTCCGCGCTTTCCAGATTGGGCGTGGCATAGCCGTTGAAGGCGGGGCGGAGAAGAACGATATCCGAAACGATGAGCTTGGGCGCGGTATCCTCTTTTGCCGAAATTCTTCCCGCGACAGCGACCGCCGCATCGGGATTTATCATATAGGAGACCGATTCCAACACCTTGCTGAAAAATACATGCTCGATTTCACCTGTTTTATCTTCGAGCGTGGCAAAGGCGATGGAGCCGCCGTTTTTGGTCTGCTTATTCGTGCGGGAGGTGATAATTCCCGCTATGGCGACACGCTCATTATCCGCATATCTGCGCTCAGGCTCAGCTTCCGCTTCTTCATCAAATGACAGCAGAATATCGGCTATTCAAGATTCCGCGCCGAGCGCTTCGATATGCGATGTATATTCATCGAGCGGATGCCCGGAGAAATACATGCCCGTGCTTTCCTTTTCCTGCTTCAGGCGTTCTCGGACGGGCAACTCCGCACGTTCCGAGAATTGATATTCCACGCTTGGCGGCTCTATCTCGACACCCCCGAAGAGCCCTGCGGAAAAGAGATCGAGTTGACCTTCTGCCTGCGTATTCTTCCTTTTTGCAAAAATATCGAGCACATTCTCATATTCCGCGAGCAGCATACTGCGCCTCGTGCCGAGAGAATCAAAAGCGCCGCTTTTGATAAGTCCCTCTATCTGCCGTTTATTCAGCTCATGCGAGGACATACGGGAGACAAAATCGATAAACGAAACGAATCTGCCGCTTTTTCGCTCTTCTATGGCGGCATCGAGAATATTTCCGCCTACGTTTTTTATGCCGAGAAGCCCATAGCGTATGGCTTTTGCTCCTTTTTCGTCCGTCACGACGCTGTAGAGCTTTTCACTTTCGTTTATATCGGGTGAGAGGACCGGAATCTTATAGCTTTTCGCTTCGTCGATATATTCAACCGTCTTTGTGACATTGCCGAGCACCGATGTGAGAAGCGATGCGAGATATTCGCTCGGATAGTGGCATTTCAGATATGCCGTACGATATGCGGTATAGGCATATGCCGTGGCATGGCTTTTGTTAAAGGCATATTTTGCAAATGACGACATCGTGTCGAATATCTCATTTGCATCTGCCTCGCTTGTCCCGCGGGCTATCGCGCCCTCGCAGGTGATATTGCCGGCGTCATCCTTTTCGCCGTAGACAAAAGCCGTGCGTGCCTTTTCCATTTCTGCGGTCTTCTTTTTTGCCATGGCGCGGCGGACGATATCGGCGCGGCCGAAGGAAAATCCTGCTACCTCGCGGCATATCTGCATTACCTGCTCCTGATATATGATGCAGCCCGAGGTTTTTTCGAGGATCTTGCGCAGGGCGGGAATTTTATATTCGGGAGTCGTTTCCCCCATTCGGTTTTTCAGAAACTGCGGAATGGATTCCATGGGCCCCGGGCGATAGAGAGAAATGGCAAGGGTGATATCCTCTATGTTTCTCGGCTGCATATTGCCGAGCAGGCGGCGCATGCCCGTTGATTCGAGCTGGAAAACGCCGCTTGTTTTGCCTTGCGAGATAAGCTCATATGTCTTTTCGTCATCGAGCGTGACTTTGGTGATATCGAAATCAGGCTCTGTCTTTCTTATCTGCTTTTCCGTATCGGAAATGATAGTGAGATACCGCAGGCCGAGAAAATCAAATTTCAGTAGTCCCAGCTTTTCTATGACGTCCATCGTGAACTGGGTAAGCACCATTTCGTTATTGACGGCGAGCGGCACATGCTCATAGGCGGGCTTGTCTGTGATCACGATGCCTGCGGCGTGAGCCGAAGCATGGCGCGGCATACCTTCGAGAGCCATGGATATGTCGATGAGGCGGCGTATCTGCTCGTTTTCGTCATACATGCGCTTTAGCTTGCCCGTCAGCGCTTCTTTTAAGGTAATATGCAGATCATTCGGAATGGCTTTTGCAACGATATCGACATCGGCATAGCTCATACCGAGCGCTCTGCCGACATCTCGGACGACTGCCTTTGCCGCGAGCGTGCCGAAGGTGGATATGCCGCAGACGTGGTCGGCGCCGTATTTGCGCGAAACGTATTCGATGACCTCACCGCGTCTGTCGTAGCAGAAATCCGTATCGAAATCCGGCATGGAGACACGCTCGGGATTGAGAAAACGCTCAAACATGAGGTCATATTTTATCGAGTCTACATCGGTGATGCCGCAAAGGTAGGCAACAAGGCTCCCCGCACCCGAGCCTCGCCCCGGTCCGACGGGTATTTTCTCACGTCTCGCATAGGCAATAAAATCCCATACGATGAGGTAATACTGCGCGTAGCCCATCTTGTTTATGACGGAAAGCTCATATTCTATGCGGTCGCGTTAATACTTTTCAGAAATTAATACGGTGAAAACGAAATACCCCGCCGCCTTTTTGCGCTCAAAGCCCTCATATGCGAGGTGGCAGAGAAAGTCCTCGGGGCTTTCTCCCGTTTCCGGAGTGAAACGCGGCAGATAAATATGCGAGAAATCAAAATCATAATGGCATCTGTCCGCGATTTTCTGCGTATTTTCCAGCGCCTCGGGTACGGAAGAGAAGAGGCGCTCCATTTCCTCCGTGGATTTATAGTAAAACTCGTCTGTTTCAAAGCCGATCGGTCTGCCGTCGGCGATGCGGCTGTTTGTCTGTATGCAGAGGAGAACAGCCTGCGTATCGGCATCGGCACGGCGCATATAATGCACGTCGTTTGTAGCAACGAGAGGTATGCCCGTTTCGCGCGACATGGCGATGAGTGCCTCGTTTACCTCTTTTTGCTCGGCTAAGCCGTGGTCCTGAAGCTCGAGATAGAAATTTCCGTGCCCGAATATGCGATCAAATTCGAGCGCACGTTCACGCGCACCATCGAAATCTCCTGCCATTATGTGCCGCGGTATTACTCCGGCAAGGCAGGCAGAAAGTGCGATAAGCCCCTCGGAATGCTCGCGCAGCAGCTCCATATCCACGCGCGGGCGGTTATAAAAGCCCTCCGTGAAGCCGAGCGAGACCATATAGCTGAGATTGCGGTAGCCGGTCTCGTATTCACACAGGAGGACGAGATGGTAGGGTTCTTTGTCGACGCCGTGGCCCTTGTCGCAGCGCGT
>URUL01000012.1 GCA_900551005.1 uncultured Ruminococcus sp.
GAGTGTATTTTTTTTGCTTTGCCTGCCGCCCGCACTCACTTGCCACGCAGTACTCCCTGCGACTCAGTCGCGTATGCGGAAGGAGTTAAAAAGAGGAAGCCCTTCCTCTTTTTGTCCTTTTCGTACTTTTCGGACAGGCGAAAAGTACCCCTTACCTATTGTTCCTTTCCAGACAAGCGAAAAGTACATGATGCTTTTTTGTTACTTTCCGGACAAGCGAAAAGTACCCCTTACTTATTCTTACTTTTCAAAAAAATAACAGCCGCAAAAATGCGGCTGTACTCATCTTGTTCTCTTATTTTCCCGCCAGCTCAAGCGTGCGCTTATAGGATGCCTGTACCGCTTCGCGCACGAGCTTGTCAAGCCCGTTTTTTTCAAAGCTGCGAACTCCCTCTATCGTCGTTCCGCCGGGACTGCAAACCTTTATCTTTAACTCCTCGGGAGCTTCCGCTGAGGAAAGTGCCAGCCCCGCCGCGCCGAGCATGGTCTGCTCGGCATAGAGACGCGCTTTTTCCGCATCCAAGCCCAGCTCTTTCCCTGCCTCCTCAAATGCGCTGATAAACATAAACATAAACGCGGGTCCGCAGCCTGATATCACGCTTGCCGCGTCTATTTTTTCCTCGGAGATCATATCGCAGATGCCGGCATGTTCCAGAGCCTCCTTGAATTCGGAAAGCTCCGCCTCAGCCACGAGCGAATTAGCCGTGCAGAGGATCATGCCCTCTCCTATCGCCACAGGCGTATTTGGCATGATACGGATAACGGGAATATTCCCGCCGAAAAGCGAAGATATCGTTTCCGAAGAAAGCCCTGCCGCCATGGTCACGAGGATAAAACGATCCTCGCGCGCGCCAAGGACAGGTGCGATCTCCTCGGCAAGCGCTGCCATGCCCTGCGGCTTCACTCCGAGAAAAATATATCTGCAGGAGCTTGCCACCTCGGCATTGGTCCCTGCCTCACATCCAAGCTCCTCGGCAAGCGCGCGCGCCTTTTCCGCCGACCTGTTTGAGAGAAGCATCTCCTCGGGCTCTGTCTTTTCCGAAACGGCACGGGCGAGTGCTCCTCCCATATTTCCCGTTCCGATGAAACCAAATTTATATTGCATTTTCATATCTCCTTTTTGCCGCCGATCAACGGATCTGACCTTTTCCTCTTATAATATATTTATATGAAGTTAGCTCTTCGAGTCCCATCGGACCTCGTGCGTGAAGCTTTTGTGTCGAAATACCCATTTCACAGCCGAGACCGAACTCGCCGCCGTCGGTAAATCGCGTCGAAGCGTTGATATAGACCGCGGCGCTGTCGACCAGCGAAGCAAAAGCCGCCTGTGCCGCACTGTCCTCGGCGATAATGGCATCGCTATGCCCTGTGGAATGGAGCGCGATATGCTTCACCGCATCATAAACATCGTCTGCTACGCCGACAGCCATGATATAATCGAGAAATTCCGTATCAAAATCCTTCTCTGAGGCAGGTGTGCCGCCGATGAGCTCAGCGGCGCGCGAATCAAGGCGCAGCTCGACGGGAACAAGCCCCGCTTCTCTTCTCTTTTCGACAAGCACCGCCTTCAGCTTCGGCAGAAACTGCGCCGCTATATCGCGATGAACCAGGCAGACCTCCGCCGCATTGCAGACAGAGGGACGGCTCGTCTTGGCATTGGCGATGATATCCAGTGCCTTGTCGGTATCGGCGCTCTTGTCCACATAGATATGGCAAATGCCCGTACCTGTTTCTATGCAGGGGACGATCGCCTTTTCGACGCATGCGCGGATAAGCCCCGCGCCACCGCGGGGGATAAGAAGGTCAACATAGCCGCGTGCAAGCATCAGCTCTTCCGCGCTCGCTCTGCTCATGTCGTCTATGATATTGACAAAATCCTCGGGAAGTCCGCATTCCGCAAGTCCCCTGCGCATGGAGGAGGCGATGGCATGAGAGGAATCATATGCCTCCTTGCCTCCGCGAAGAATGCAAACATTGCCGCTCTTTATACAAAGTGCCGCGGCATCCGAGGTGACATTCGGTCGGCTTTCGTATATGATTGCGATGACACCGAGCGGAACGGATATTTTATCGATTTCCAGCCCATTCGGGCGTACGGTATGCGAGAGAAGCCGTCCCACGGGGTCGGGCAAAGCGGCAACAGCGCGTATGCCCTCCGCCATCGCGGCAATTCTCGCTTCATTCAGCGCAAGCCTGTCCAGCATCACGCGGGAGAAACGTCCCTCCGCCTCTGCTTTTTCCATATCCGAAGCATTTGCCGTGAGGATCGCTTGAGAATCCTCCTCGAGCGCATCCGCCATGGCATAAAGTGCCTTATTTTTTTCCTCTGCAGACAGCGCGGCAAGTGCCGTCTTTGCCGCTTTGGCATTTTTCAGTATGTCAGCCGTCATCATGATTTTTATGTCCTCTTTCCCAGAAAACGCGTGCCGAGCGCCTTTCCGTCAACGATATTATAGAGTGCGGCGGGATTGGCTCCGTTCGCTATTATCATATCAATACCCGCATTCGTCGCGATCTCTGCGGCATGCAGCTTCGTTTTCATGCCGCCCGTGCCGAGCTCTGAGCCTTTTCCCTCGCCCAGAGTCATGACCTCGGGTGTGAGCTCCTCGATGACGGGAATGAGCTTCGCATCGGGACATTTACGCGGATCGCTCGTATAGAGCCCATCGATATCGGAAAGCAGAACAAGCAGATCTGCTCCGATATTGGCGGCAACTATGGCGCCGAGCGTATCGTTATCACCTATTACGATCTCGTCCGTGGCTACGGTATCGTTCTCATTGATGACGGGAAGAGCGCCGAGCTCCAAGAGGCGGAACATGGTATTTTTGAAATTTTCCCTGCGCGTATCGTTCTCCACATCCTCTTTTGTCAGAAGGATCTGCGCGACGGTATGATTGTATTCTCCAAAGAGCTTATCATATGTATACATCAGTTCGCACTGACCGACTGCCGCCGCCGCCTGCTTTGAGGGGATATCTGTCGGCCGTTTTTTCAGTCCCAGCTTGCCGACACCCATACCGATAGCACCCGAGGAAATGAGTATGATCTCGTTTCCCGCGTTTTTCAAGTCGCTCATCACACGGCAAAGCTCCTCCACACGGCGTATATTCAGCATGCCTGTGCCATAGGCAAGTGTCGATGTCCCTACTTTTATTACGATTCTCATATTTTTTCTCCGTAAATTTATTCATACTAAGCGCCGAGCGTTTTTGCAAGGAAAGCATTGAGTGCGTCGTCGCATCTGTCCCGATCGACGAGATAGCTCAAGCCATGCCCCGCTCCCTCCACGGAAATAAAAGTCTTATCTCCCGAAAAAGCCGCGGCATTTTCCTCTCCCATGCGATACGGCACGAAATCATCCGCCATGCCATGGATAAAAAGCACCGGCAGGCGGCATTTTGCGAGCGCCTGCGCAGTGGAATATTCGCTTATATCATATCCCGCGAGCAGTCGAAACCATATATTCATCGCGGGAAGGATGAGAGCAGGCGGAACATGATAGTCCTTTCGTATCACCTCGGAAAGTATCGCCGCGGGCGAAGTAAAGCCGCAGTCGGCAATTATCCCCTTTACCTGCGGCGGCAGGTCATCGCCCGATGCCATGAGCACCGTCGTCGCACCCATGGAAAGCCCCTCCAAAATGAGCGGCTGTCCTTCGAAAATGCGCGTCGCTTCTTTTGCCCACAGCAGACAATCGCCGCGCTCTTTGACGCCGAAGCCTATGTATTTTCCTTCGCTTTCGCCGTGAGCGCGCTGGTCTGTGAGAAGCAGATTTATCCCCTTCTCGATATATTTTCGGATGATCAGGGAAAAATCAAAATATCCGTAGTCCGAGCGGTATCCGTGAAAGAGCACCGCGGCACCGTGTGCGTTTTCCGCGCGAAAAACTTTTGCATGCAGGCATAGCCCATCCGAGGAGGTTATATAGACATCCTCATACGGGAGTGAGCGCGCATAATTGACGCCTGCAGTCAGCTCATCGCGGTATTTTTCATACTTGGGCGATGCAATCAATTTATCTATATTGGCCGCTTTTCCTCTTCTTGCCGCGGTGCGAAAGCAGAAATATGCAATCACCATATACAAAAGCGCGAGAAGAAGCAAGCAAGCCATTACTATACCGAATATCTTCATGCTTCTGCGGAAAGGTGCTTTATGTAGCAACGGCGGCGCTTATGACAGCGCGATTCAAAATTCTTTTCCCACATGGATTGGATCTTATAGTTGTCCTCAAGCATAGGGCCTGTCTCGGCATATTTGATGCCGTATTTCTTTGCGCCGCGGAACATGTGCGTTATCAGATTTGCATTGACAGCCTTGCCCATATATTCGGGCGCCGTGCCGATGAGCATCATTTCCAAAACGTCAAATTTCTTCTGTGTAAAATAATGGAGCAGAGGCACCCATCCGAAGGGAAAAAGACTTCCCTTGGCTTTCTGCACAGCCTCCAGCATACTCGGCATAACGACACCGAAGCATATCGGCTTGTCGTTTTTATCGAGCACAACGAGTAAAAAATCAGGCTTTACCATGGCGATAAACTGATTTTTATAAAGTTCTACCTGTTTTTCCGTCAGAGGAATGACGCCGTACAAATGCTTATATGCATCAAAAAGCAACTCGAAAATTCCCGGAATATAGGGCAGTACATCTTTTGTTTTCTTCAACTCGAGAATGCGCAAGCCGTCGCGCGTAAGAGAATAATTCGCTATTTTTTCTATTCTGGGATCCAGTGCTTCCGGTGCCTTGATCTCGCGCTCCACCCAGTCTACTCTCTTCCCATAGCCGAGCGCCTCAAGATGCTCCTTATAATATTCATGATTATAAGTGGTGATAAACATGCCGCGCTCATTAAAACCATCGACGAGAAGTCCCTGATGGTCAAGATCACAAAAGCCCATAGGGCCCTGGATATTCTCCATACCCTTCTCTCTCGCCCAGTTCTCCACCTCGGAAATAAGCGCGCGAGAAACCTCGATATCATCGATCACGTCATAGCGGGAAAAGCGCACGCATTTCTGATTCCATACTTCGTTGAAGCGCTTATTGAGTATCGCCGCTATTCTGCCTGCGGGCTTGCCGTTTTTATATGCCATGAAATATCTTGCCTCGCAATATTCAAAGGCGGGATTTTTGTCCTTTCTCAGATTCTCCTCTTCATCGAGCATGAGACTCGGACAATAGCTCTTGTTTCCCTTATAAAGTCTATCAGGAAAACGGATAAATTTGCGAAGATCGGCTCTTGATTCGATCTCTTTGATCAGGATTGTATCTTCTCCCGATTTTATTTCCCGAATATTTTTCATATTTTCCCCCTGTCGGATATAAAAGCTATCTTTCTTATTGCTTTATGTATAATTATACTACCGTTTTCAAGATTTATCAATAAAAAGAAACAAAAAAAATAACGATATTATTTCATAAAAAAGCGCAAAATAAAAAATATCTCTGAAATCAGAGGGAAATGTATTGACAAATGGAAATTTTGTGATATAATATTTAGGCGCGAATGTAAAAATACTCATATGATCCATTAGCTCAGAAGGTAGAGCACATGACTTTTAATCATGGTGTCCGGAGTTCGACTCTCCGATGGATCACCAGATCCCGAATTTCACAATTCGGGATTTTTTTATCTTCTCTGTCATCGCACCGCTGCATGATCGCGCTTTGTCAGAAGAAAGATCCATGAGCTTCTTCTTTGCGGAGAAATGAAATATATATAAATTTTTCGGCGCGGCTATATACTTTTTCCCACTTTTGTGGTAAAATGAAAAAGAACCGAGGGAGGTGTGTAAAAATGGCGTTACAGCTGAAAGAAAAAACCGACGTTAAGATTTTTATACTTTATCTTCTCATGAATATAGGCAAGCCGATCGATCTTGTCACACTGAATGATATTGTCGTTCAGGATGAATTTGTAAATCAGTTTGATTTCATGGATTGCATATGCGAGCTTGTGGAGGCAGGTGCCGTCGATAAAATAACGATCGGCGAGAGGAATCTCTACAATATCACGCATGATGGCGTGATCGCCGCCCGCACACTGCAAAGTACCCTTCTGCCGCAAATCAGAGAGAAGAGCTTCCGCAGCGCCATTCAGCTCCTGAGCTTTAAGCGTCGGGGGAGCAAGGCTTCTTCTCGGATAGAAAAAAGGGAGGATGGGCGCTTCTGCCTTATCTGTACCATATCCGATGCCGGCGGCGCTTATATGGAAACTTCCTTTGTTTTCGATGTGCTCCGTCAGGCTGAGCGCATGAAATATAACTTTGACGATAATGCCGAATTTATTTATCGCGGTATGCTCGGACTTTTTTCCGGCGATGTAAATTACCTCGCTCCCGAAATAGAGGAATAAGCTGATATCGGTAGCCTGCGCGAATACTCAGTTTGCGTTCGGTACCGTTATAAGATGAAGATAAACACAAATACCCTGCCTTTGAAAAAGGTGGGGTATTTTTTTGCAAAAAATAAGGCAAAAAGAAACAGACCACCCGAGGGTGGCCTGTTTCGGTATTCAGTTAATCAGGGAATACTATTACTTTGTGAATGAAGGAACGATTACATAGTATGTTCCGTCAACGTACAGATATGTGAATGTGAGGGTTGCATCTACGCCGTATGTGTACTTCGCGCTTTCGATATAACGTCTGATAGCGGAAGATGCGATTGTAGATGCGCTCCAGAACTGACCGTCCATCTTAGCAAGAGATGCTACCTTGGCTTCTTCAAGTTCTGTAACTGCCTCTTCATATGCTGTCTTGTACTTAGCTACAACTGCTGCGGAGAGTTCGCCGCCGTCTCTTGCAGTCTCATAAACCTTCTTAGCAAGCGCTACTGCGTTGTACTTAGATTCAAGACCGCTTACGATTTCGTTGAATGCAGCGATGGAAACATTGGTATTGTTGCCTGCAACATAGAGCTTCGTAGCATCCATATCTGTGTAGATGAACTTAACATTCCAGTTGGAAATGTCAACGTTCTTCTTGCCGTTTACTGTAGCGACAAGCTTATCGGCTGTTGCGCTTGTGATAACAGCTGTGCCACAGTAGTTCGGGTCGAGGTTGTTTTCGAAGGTAACGAGGTCATATGTGTAGTTATATGTCTTCGTGCCTACGAGAACATTGCTCTTAGATACCTTTCTCGTGCCGAACATTGTGCCCATGTTTGCAATGATCTTGCCGTTCTTGTCTACCTTGTAGAAGGAACCTGCCTCGATTACAAACTTGAGGTCTGTCGGGTTGAAGGAAGAAGATGTTGTATCATACTCGTAGTAGATTTCGCCGAATTCAGATCCGTCAAGTGCATATACTGGCTTATCTGTCTTTACGATGTAAGATGTGCCTGTTTCGTCAGCATTGAGTATTGTTGTTACGTCAGAGCCAACGAATACTATTACAGACTCATCAGAAGGTGTTTCAGTAGGCTGTGTGCCTATGAATTCACCGATAACTGTGATGCATGTGATAGTCTTAAGATCTGCGCTGAGAGCGATCTGAGCCTCTGTAGCAAAGAGGATCGAATCCTTGCTTTCAAGGAGAGCCTTAACGGTTGTTGTCTTACCAACAACTGTGCCGGCGTCATTGCTCGGGTTCATAACGATAACCTGTGTAGAACCGGGAACCTTGTATTCTGTGTTGCTTGCGCCGAGTTTAACGAGGTAGTAGCCGGGAACGAAGCCGGAATCCTGAGGAACCATAGCTCTTGCAGAAGAGAAGAGGTTCATAGAAGAAACATCTACATCATCATACTCAGAGAGTGCCACAGATTCTGCTTCAGCTGTATCTACCTTAACTTCTACAGTTACAAAGTTGATCTTGCCGTTTGCGCCAACATAGTTGAATGTCTTAGCGGGCTCAAGCTCTGCATAGATCTTGCCGCCGAATGAATAGTACTTCCAAGCTCTGGTGCTTGTGCCTGCAGCGAAGCTTGCAGCGCTTTCAGCTGTCATGCGATCTGCATCTGCGGGAGTACCCTTAACATCGTTGCCTGCATTGTCCTTAGCTGTTACATAGTAACCGCCGTCAGCACTTACAGGATACGGCTTGTAAGTTGTTGTGATAGCTGTTGTAGCGACTGTATCGAATATTACATCGAATACATACTTGCTGCCTGCGCGGCCTGTTACATAGTAAGAAGGATTGTATCCGAGAACTTTTTCTGCAACAGATACGTATGTATAGGCATTTACAAATCTTTCTGCGTCTGCAACAGCAACCTTCTTAGCTGCATCGAGAGATGTAACAACGCTGGTTCTGGTGAGATCGCGCTCGAAGTAGAGTCCTGCGCCGAGGTCGTTTGCGTTCGGCTCAGCAACTACGACGAAGCCACCCTTCGCTGCGTCATATACATAGTATGTCTTGCCTGCAATTATTTCAGTATTTGTTGTCGGAACGAGGTAGAGAGACTCTGCCTTGCCGGCGTCAAGTACTGTAACGATGCCTGCATTCGGCCATGAGAGTTCGGAGGCTTCCTGAGCGGATACAGAATGAGTGTAATAGAAGCTACCGGCACGATGGTCAGCATTAAGATAGTGGCCAGGGTTCGTATATGAGAAATACTGAATGTACTGAAGCCCTCTACCTTCGCTTTCGCTGCCACTTGTCTGAGGATTGGAAACTCTCATTACGTGATAAGAGCCTGCTTCCTTTGTCATTGTGACATAGTAGAAGTTGTCAGCGGCAGTAACCTTTTCGTCTTTTGTGAGGTCGTGAACTACGTTACCGCTATAGATATCGCGGTATGTAGCTGCGTTAGCGACATCCCAGATCGTAGAAGCGGAAGCTCTTACGTTGTAAGTCTTGAGACCTACGGAACCTTCATATTTCTGGCTATCCTTACCGGTTATAATATTTGCGAGAGCATCCTGGAGGGTACCCTTGTTATTTGTAAGTGTCTTTATAAGACGCTGTTCAAGAGTAAGACCTTCTGTGGTGGCCAAACCATTCCATCCACGGTTAATCCAAATGTTCGCTGTTCTGGGATTAGCCAAGAACTTTGCCTTAACCTGAGCAACACTCGGACGGGTAATGCCACTGTTGTTAATACTTGTGGCAAGGTCAGAAATGCTTGTATAAGAAGAATAGTAAATCTGGTCTATAGTCTTATATGTGCCTGTAACGGCAACATTTACCTTATAGGTGTTGCCTTCATCAGCCTTTGTTACGTTAACAACGAAGCCTCTGCCGTCGCTGGATGCGGAAGCCTTAGCAAGGATGATATTGCTGTCTGCATCGAGAACGTAGTTGATGTACTTGTTGTTTACCCATGCGGATACCATTGCGGCAATGGAAGCCTTATCAGCTGCCTTGTAGATACCTGCATCGTTGGGATCGAGTACAACTACTTCGTAGTCGTAACCGGCATCTGTGATAACCTTTGTATCGGTCGTGAAGCCTTCAACGTTCTTGAGAACCAGCAGTGCGATGGGTGTGAAGTCAGCGTCAACCTTTACATTCTGCTGATAGTATGTGCTTGCGTCTGCAAGAACAAGCTCTGTTACAGCGTTGTAGGTATTTGTTTCAGCGTCTGCAAGAACATAGTATGTCTTGCCTGTCTGCTCATAGTATGTTGCGATAGCGGCAACATCGGGAGTAGCAACAGCTGTAAATACAGTACCGGACACTGTGTAGTAGGTCTTGCTTGCGTCAAGCTCTGTATCTGCTGTAAGTGCGAAGGCGCTTACAACATCGGGAGTAACAACTTCATAGTATGTTGCGATATCGGCAACATCGGGAGTAGCAACTGCGGTATAAACACCGCCTGCCAATGTGTAGTAGGTCTTAGTTGTGTCAAGTGCTGTATCTGTCGTCGGAGCATATGTAGCTGTGCCTGCGATAGTACCGAACTTATCTGCTGTCTTGGAGTAGGTTACAAGAGCCATGAGAGCTGCTTTTTCTTCAGCTGTGATCAGTTTGCCTGTAGCAATATCGATGAATGCCTTGTCAAGAGCTGCATCATAGTACTCTGTGCCTGTAGCTTCGTCAACATATACATATTTGCCTGCGGACTTGTAAGCATATGCAAAGTTCTTCTTGTAGAAGTCTGTGATGAATGTCATCCATGTCTTTGCATTTACTTCGATCTCACCAGTAGCACCTGCATGTGTATAAGAAACTGTCTGAGAAGTAGGAACGTTGCCGAATGCCGGGAGGTGAGCGATAACATATTCAACAGTCGTAGCGCCTGTCTCTGCATCTGTCTTGGATACAGGGATCTGAACGGTGTAGTAACCGCCGTTTGCTTCTGCAACTACGTTCTGAATGTAGCCGCTTGCATAGTTGAATACATCGATCGTACCTGTGCCCTTAGGCATTGTGCTTCTGAAGCCTGCGTACCACTGGTTGAGATTGATACCGTTAGCACCGCGGCGGTCAGAAACCTGGAATATAAGCTGAACCTTGTTGGTAGCCTTGGTCGTGTCGATCGTCCAAGCGTCCGTAGACATGCTTGCAGAAGCTGTTACGGTAGCATTGATGATAACAGCACCGGCACTCGGAACACCCTTTGCATACTGCGCCGGAGAACCGTTGTCAAGATTTTCAGCGCCTGCACCGGCAATGTTTTCACAGCCGTCTGCAATGAAGAATGCATCGTAATCTGTTACAACTGCAACGTCATACTTGCCGTCGCCGTCCATATCGGAGAATACAGCAGTAACTTCGCCCTGTGCGGCATTGATAAGCTGAGCCTTAGCCTCTGCAGCTGTGAGCTGAACGAGGTTGCCTCTTACCATGTAAGGATAAAGTGCTGCGAACTGATCCTCTGTAGCGCCGCCTGCGATGAGTTCAGCGCGCTTTGCGGCTGTAATGCATCCGCCGTCATAGAGATATTCGCAACCTGCAGCACCGAGATACTGCGTGCCGGCGTTCTTCACATAATACTTGTAGAGGAGAGTAGAGCCGTCAGCACTAAGCTCTGTAGCCTGAACCTTGCTGTAGCCGTATACCTTGATCTCATTGTCAACACCGGTGTAGTTTGCTGTGCCGGCGCGGAGAACGTATTCAACGCCCTGGAATGTAAGCTTGTTGCCGTTCCAAGAGGTTACGTCCTTCTCTGCGTTGTAGGAAGAAGGAAGTGCGGCCGTGGGGTTATTTGTGCCGTAAGAATTAGCAAGACCGTTGAGATAGTAGTTGAGGTTTGCCGTGCTTGTGAGAACACGGTATGTATCAACAACATGGTTGCTTACGACGGAAAGAGCCTTAACTGTGCCGTCTTTTACGGAGAGGTTAAGAACAGTGCCTTCACGTACATAGTCAAAGAGATAGAATACCTCTTCGTTTGCCGTATCAACAGCTGCGGGAAGTCCGAGAGACTTTCTTACGAGACCCTGGAATGTGTTGCCGGAGAGCGTAACGATCGTGCTTGTGAAGTCGTCACCATCGAAAAGCTGAAGTTCAACTGCCTTGGAGGTGTCGAGCTGCTTTGAGTAAGGTGTAACGACCTGGCTTTCCTGATCGTAGTTGCGCTCTGCCCAGTAGCTTGCCATAACCTGCAGATCAAGAGAAGCTGTAACATGGCTGTTCATAGGACTGCCGGTGCCACCGCTTGCATAACCGAGAAGCTTGCTGCTGTTAAGGGGCTTTCTTGCAAGAGTCTTAACAACTGCGAGTACGTTGGCTGTACCGAAATTCGCGTTGAATTCAGCGCCGAGTCTGTAGCCCATATCGTAGCCGTTGTGTCTTACATTAGCACCTGTCTGGGAAAGTGTGTAAAGCAGATATGCAGCTTCGCCCTTTGTGAGCTTGTGCTGAGGTACATACTCGCCAACCTTTGCAACCCATGTAGCGTCGATAGCCTTGCAACGAAGGTTAGCAACTCTCATGTAGTTGATCTGCCAGTTAGCCTTGTACCACTCGTCATACGTGCTGTACTTGGTGTGATCTGCTGTGTAGTAAGCCTCGAAGAACTCTTCGTAGCCCATTACACGAGTGATGATAGCGCATGCTTCTGCAAATGTGATAACTCTATCGGGATAGAAGTTACCGTCGCCATCACCCTGAATGAATCCGCTTTCCTCTGCATATGCGATAGCCGCATAGTAGTGGTCGCCGGGTTTAACATCGGCGAAGGAAGTGGAATCAACTTTGTCGTCCCAAAGCTTGTCATCAACGAATGTTGACTCAATCTTTGCGATCCACATAGCGAATGTGTTTCTGTCTATCTCACTATCTGCAGTGGAGCCGACAGTATCGATGCCGTTAGCTTCTATCCAGTTAACAGCCGTCGAATACCACTTGCCACCTGCTGAGTAAGCAGACAGACTTGCACAAGAACCTACAATGAACATCAGTGTAAGAACAAGTGCAAGAATTCTCTTGAAGTTTTTCATAGTATTCCTCCTGAATATTTTTGGGCAAGTCTGCTGAGAAAAGCAGACCTGTCGACCTATTGTAATATTACAACAAGCGAAAAGAAATTGCAATACTTTTTCTTTTTTTGTAACAAAGCTGTAACATTACCTTGTGTTGATTTTCGTATGCTTCCATTTTATTCATAAAAGTCACTGCTGTCAATGCCTTTTCGGTTTTTGTAATATAGCTGTAATCTGCCTGTTACAAAGCTGTAACATTACTATATATAATAAAAAGGAAGATTTTCTCTTTTGTTGCCGCTTTTCGCCCGATTTCGCCTCTTTTCACGGATAATGTTTAAATTTATTCATTTTTTGTATTCAATCAAGGTATTAAATACAATGTCAAGAAAAAAGCCCCCTTGCGGAGGCTTTTTACCATTATTTCATCAGTGCATCCACGAGGGGGCTGACGAAGAGGAACAGCAATATGCCGACGGCAAGTATCGCCACTATGCCGAGGATGAGCGTCAGCACCTTGACTTCTTTGTCGCCGTACTGTCTGATCACGCGCGGCATCGCTTCCTCTGAAATATAAAAGCGCGTGCTTTCGTCAATTTCAAGCTTCCCTTTTTCATCGCGCTCCACGCCTACCGCCGTGACCATCTTGGAAAGCGCTCCGCCGCGGCGCAGGGCGTTTACGGCGGAAACATTGTCCTCCTGCCCCAGCTCTGCAAGTGTTTTCGCGCTTTCTTCATCCGTCGCGCCGAGGCTTATGAGCGAGCGTGTGAATGCGCCGAATATCTTTTTGTTGCAGTAAATCAGGATCCACGAGATGATAAATCCGAGAATTATTGCAAACAAAGCGAATGTAAATGTCAATTCACCTTTATCGGTCGTCATGGCAAAGTCGATTTTCTTCAGCCAATCCATAAATAACGCTCCTTTTTTATATAGAATCCACGAAATCCTTGCCGCAAAGTGCCGTAAGTACCTTTTCGAGGTCCTCATGGTCCGTATATCCTATCGAAATGCTGCTCAGATTTCCGTTTTCTTTTATTTTTACACGTCTGCCGAGTGCTTTTTCTATTTTTCGCTCCAGCTCACGGGTATAATTGATCTCCGGCTTTTCTTTTATCGGCGCATCGATGTCCTTTGCTTCCGCGTTCATCTTTTTGATAAGCTTTTCCGTATCGCGGACCGACATTTCCGCCGCAATGACGGCTTTTGCCGCCTCTTCCGCACGATTTCTGTCGTTCAGAGAGAGGATCGCCTTGGCATGACCTGCAGAAAGTGCCCCCGAAATAATAAATTCGCGCACGCTGTCCGGCAGATCGAGAAGTCTCAGCAGATTGGCAACCGTACTGCGGCTTCTGCCGATACGCTTGGATGCCTCGTCCTGCGTCAGACCGAAATCGTCCATCAACGCTTCGATGGCCTCCGCTTCCTCGATGGGGTTCAGATTTTCGCGCTGAATATTCTCTACAAGCGCCATTTCTGCCGATTTCTGCTCGTCAGCATCCATGATCACGACAGGAATTTCCGAGAGTCCCGCCATTCTTGCGGCTCTCCAGCGGCGTTCCCCCGCGATTATGCGGTACATGTCGCCCGTGCGGCGCACCGTTATCGGCTGTATAACGCCGTATTGCGCGATGGAAAGCGCAAGATTCTGCAGTTCTTCCGGATCAAAATATTTTCTCGGCTGTCCTACCTTCGGCTCCACCAGTGCTATGCGTACCATCGTTGTGCCGGTAGTCTCCTCGTTTTTCTTTTCATTATCGGAAAATATCGTGTCTATTCCCCTGCCGAGACCGCCTTTTTTCATTGCTGCCATAAATTTTCCTCTCTCTCATCAGATTCGCGTCATCAGTTCCCTTGCCACCTCGTCATAGGCGAGGCTTCCGGGCGAATATTTGTCATAATACTGTATCGGCGCACCGTAGCTCGGCGCTTCGCTCAGGCGCACGCTTCGCGAGATCGTCGCCTTAAAAAGCTTGTCCGCATAATACTTCTTCAGCTCATCAACCACCTGAACGGAGAGATTCAGCCTGCCGTTGTACATGGTTATCAGTATTCCGCTGACCGTAAGCGAGGGATTATAGAGCTTTTTCACCTGTTTTATGCTCATCATGATCTGCGAAAGTCCCTCGAGCGAAAAATATTCGCATTGCATCGGAATCACGACGCCGTCACTCGCCGTAAGCGCATTGACGGTCAGAAGCCCCAGCGACGGTGGGCAATCTATGATTATATAGTCAAAATCGTCCCTCACGGGATCGAGCACCGCCTTTAACCGCGCTTCGCGTTTTTCCGAATCCGCCAGCTCCAGCTCCGCCGCCGCGAGCGAAAGCTCCGAGGGCATCACCGAGAGGTTCTTGTATTCCGTCTTGATAATGCAGTCACGCGAGGATACTTTTCCGATAATCGCGTCATAAACAGTGCTTTTCACTTGAGATTTGCGAATTCCGACGCCGCTGGTCGCATTTCCCTGTGGGTCAAAATCGACAAGCAACGTGTTTTTCCTTTTGAGACCGAGCGCCGCCGCCACGTTTATCGCCGAAGTGGTCTTGCCTACGCCGCCTTTCTGATTGGCAAAAGCTATTATTTTCGCCATATTTTACCCCTTAACTTAATCGGATTATTGCCCGAAAAACGGGGCGCAATCCGCCAAAATTGATTTTTCACATTCTGTTTTTATCAGTATATCATTTTTCTATCATAAAGTCAATGGAAAAAGCAAAACTCCCGTGGCTTTTGTTCCTCGTGGAACTTTTTTGCCGATCGGGAGCTTTGCTTTGAAATTATGGAGGAATATGGGGGGAAAAACAATATCTGTTGTTCCACGTGGAACATGAAAGGCTGAGGCGTCAGCGTGGCACAGAAATGGCAAGAAAAACGTCGGCTTGCCGCTCCGTGCGCTCATAGCGTACCTCTACGCCCGCCTTGCGCATCGTCGATACCGCCTTTTCGATGGTATTGAAAAACGGCAACGTGTCATGCAGGGCAAACTTGCGGTTTTTGCTTGTCTCGGTGCAATAGCTCTCGACGATCGCCTGCGCGCGCTCGCCGCGTGCCTTTTCGGTCTGCAGCTCTGTCATGATCTTATTCTGTGTCTCCTGACTTTGTTTTGAAAAAAGAATACAATGGCGAGGAGAGATCTCTGCTGCGAGCAGAAGTTGCCGTTGCTCCGCAGCAACTTTGCAAAGGCAGAGCTTATTTTCGAGCGCCGCCACGCTTATGCCGAGCTTTGCCGCAAGCTCCGACTTCGTATAGCGCTTTTTTTGCAGAATGTCGGACAGCACGTCCGCCTCTTCAAAGCAGTCGCGCGGCAGGGGGATGTCGCATGCGCTTATATCGGCGGGTGCATTTCTCTCTATGACGGCACAAGGGACATATAGCATATCTGCCATCAGCGCGGCACGGAATCGCTTTTCGCCGCATATAAGCTGATAGAGAGGAGAGGCTGACGTTCCCACATTCTGTATGAGAAGCGGACTGCTCATACCTTTTTGCTGAAGCTCTGCGGCGAGAGCGCGCACCTCGGCAGGCGAGAACTTCCTCGGCGACTCATACGGATTTGGGCAGATCGCCGCCGTCTCTATCAATTTTACCTCGGTAAGATGCATGCCATCGCTCAGAGCCGCTATTCTGTCCGTAAGCTCCGTTGTCAGCTTCGCTTTTTCCAAAATAACCACCTCGGCTATATGATACATCATCCGGTTTGCAAATACGCGCGCAATCTGTAGGTCGAAAAGGATTTTTTTCTCTCATATATATAATAAATAGGAAGAAAAAAGAAAAAGCCGCGGATTTTCTCGCGACTTTTGCGATATTTTTATCTGCAAAATAACTTTTAAAGAGGTTTTTTCTTTATCTGTGCGTTGGAGCGCGGATAGAGCGGTGCCGTCTTTTCATTCTTTATGAAAATTAAATTCTCACGCGATGAGATTTCCTTTTCCTCGCGCAGGACGACACTTTTTCTCTCAGCAAGAGAAACTCCGAGCTTTTCTACAGCGTTTTGTGCATTTACCAGTTCTTCTTCGGCGTTTTTCCCTTTCATCGCGATGAAAAGTCCGCCCCTCCGAACGAACGGAATACACCATTCGAGCAGAATATTGAGCTGTGCAACGGCTCTGGCACATACAACATCATATTTCTCACGGTATGCACCGTCTCTGCCCAGCTCCTCTGCGCGGCCGCACAGGATCTTAACATTGGCAAGCCCGAGCGCTTTCGCCGTATCGGCAATATACGCCGTTTTCTTCGCCGTGGCATCCAATGCGGTAACGGTGATATCCGGGCGGACGATCGCGAAGGGAAGTGTCGGCATACCGCCGCCGCTCCCCACATCGAGAACATTTGCGCCGTCGGGCAGAAAGTCCGCCGCAAAAAGGCAGTCGATATAGTGACGTGCTATTATTTCTTGCTCGCCGGTTATCGCGGTTATATTCATTTTTTCGTTTGTTTCGCGCATGATCCCGGTCAGAGAAAAGAAGCGCTCCATCGTCTCTCTGCCCGTATATTTCCGCAAGCCGTTCTCTGCGAACATTTGTTCACAAATGCTGAAAAATTCACTCTTTTCCATCGTCTGCCTCCGATGCGGGTCTGTCTTTTCCACGATTTACAATATCGAGATATATCAGGAGAACAGAGATGTCCGCGGGAGAGATCCCGCTTATTCTGCTCGCCGCGCCGATGCTGTGCGGACGGAATTTTTCCAGCTTCTGTGCCGCCTCGAGCGATATTCCTCGTATGGACGAATAGTCGATTTCTTCCGGCAGGAGACGCTTTTCCAGCTTTTCGAAGCGCGCCGCCTCCGCGAGCTGCTTCTTGATATAGCCCTCGTATTTTATATCTGTTTCCAGCGTGAGCATCTCTGCGCGGGAGAGGTGAGGATCGTCTGCCTCATTCATGAGAGAGAGCACCGTCGCATATGTCACGCACGGTCTGCGGAGCAGCTCGTCTGCGCGAACGCCTGTTTCTATCGGCGGTTCTCCAAGCGATTCGAGGAGGGAATTTACCCTTTCATTCGGTGGGAAAACGGTACTGTGCAGGCGTGCCTTTTCTGCGGAGATGTGCTCCTGCTTTCTGAGAAAACGTGCGTACCGTTCCTCCCTGATAAGTCCTGCCTCGTGTCCTGTTTCCGTCAGGCGCGCATCGGCGTTATCCTGCCGCAAGAGCAATCTGTACTCGGAACGCGAAGTCATCATTCTGTAAGGTTCGTTCGTGCCTTTTGTAACCAGATCATCGATAAGTGTACCGATATAAGAGCTGTTCCGCGTCAAAATGAGCTGTTTTTTGCCCTGCAATTTCAGCGCGGCATTCATTCCGGCGATAAGGCCCTGTGCCGCCGCTTCCTCATAGCCCGAGGTTCCGTTGAACTGTCCCGCGCCGTAGAGATTCGGAATATCCTTAAACTCAAGGGCGGCGGAAAGCTGCGTGGGATCGGAGCAATCGTATTCTATGGCATAAGCCGTGCGCATAGTCACGGCATGCTCAAAACCGACCATACTGCGGAGCATTTCGAGCTGGACATCTGCCGGCATGGAGGAAGAAAAGCCCTGCAGATACAGCTCGTTCGTCCCGTAGCCCGTAGGCTCGAGAAAGAGCTGATGCCTGATCTTGTCGGGGAAGCGAACCACCTTATCCTCTATGCTCGGGCAGTATCGCGGCCCGATACCCTTTATTTCGCCGGAATAAAGCGGCGAGCGGTGAATATTTCTCCTGATTATCTCATGCGTTTTTTCGTTTGTGTACGCGATATAGCAGGGAAGCTTGGGACGCGCATATAGCGCCGATATATCGGTATCCGCGCTGTACGGCGTGGGAAATGCTTCCCCCTCCTGCCTCTCCAGCTTTGAGAGATCGACGGATCGCGCATCGATTCTCGGCGGAGTGCCGGTTTTGAAGCGCATGATGCGGATACCGAGTGCGCGCAGGCTTTCCGTCAGCCCGACCGCCGCGTGCATGCCGTCGGGACCGGAGCTTTTTCGAAAATCGCCGATTATCACGCGCGAATCGAGATAAGTGCCCGAGCAGATGATCGCCGCACGGACAATATATATCGCACCGAGCGCCGTTACCAGGGCAAAGCCGCCGTTTTCACGCCTGATTTCACATATCTCCGCCTGAATGAGACGGAGATTTTCGGTATGCTCTATCGTTTTTTTCATGATATCCTGGTAGAGCCGCCTGTCCGCCTGAATACGTTTGGATTGAACGGCGGCACCCTTGCTGGAATTGAGAATACGGTCCTGCAGCATGACCTTGTCCGCTGCTCTACCCATCTCCCCGCCGAGCGCATCTATTTCAAAAACAAGCTGACCTTTTCCCGTGCCGCCTATGGAAGGATTACAGGGCATATTGCCCACCGCGTCGAGCGAAATGGTAAAAAGGAGCGTGCGGCAGCCGAGTCTCGCGGAGGCAAGGGCGGCTTCTATGCCGGCATGTCCCGCGCCGATAACGGCTACATCAGCATCTGAAACAAAAAACTCCTGTATCATTTTTGCGTCCTTTTGAATTTGAATTGTAAAAGATATTTCTAAAAAGCAAAAAAGCAAGCGCCGACAAGCTTTTTTCGCAAAAGCGCGAGCTTTTTCATACTTCTTTAAAAAATAAGCTGTATTTTTCTCAATGCCTCGCGGATATCGTCGTAGCTGTAGCCATAGCGAAGCAGGGCGGAGATCGCCTTCTGCTTCTGCCTCGGCTCGGCGAAAATTTCTTTTCCACCCATCATTGATATGCGCTCGGTGCACGCCTGCACGAAATCCGCTTCGGTATTTTCCAGAGCCTCGCGGATGACGTCGGACATAAAGCCCTTCCGGAAAAGCTCTGTTTTTATGCGGTTTTTGCCGTATTTTTTCTTTTCGGCAAGCTCCGAAACGAGCATTTCTGCCTGTCCCGCCTCGTCTATATAGCCATTTTCCGCGAAAAAGGCAACGGCTTCCTCGGCTGTTTCGGCGGGAAAGCCGCGGGAAATGAGCTTGCTTTTCAGATTTTTCTTCGTATGGAAGGAAAATTCCAGCAGGCGCAGACCCGCGCGGATGGCTTCCGTGCGCAGGGAGAGATAGCGGATGAGCGCAAGCAGTTCTTTGTCTGCCGCAAGCCTTTCCTTGGAAAAAGAGGGAAGTGCCGTTTCACCGAAATACTGCGCCGCTATCCGGTAATTTTCGCGGCGCAGTCCGTTTTCATCGGTTATCTCAAGAGAAAGCGCAACTTCTTCTCCCCCGTTTGCGGGAGAGATTTTCGTTATGACCGCTTCCATTATTCGTCAACGCTGACGTCGAGCAGCTTGATGTCGAAATTATCGCCTTCCTCTTCGCCATCCTCATCGAGGGAATATGCTTCTTCGGCTATTTCTATCTGATCGCTCTGTGCTTTGATCTTCTTTTCTATTTCTTCCATGAGCGCGCGGTTCTCTTCTATGGTCTTGCGCGCATTTTCCTTGCCCTGACCGATCCTTTCGCCGTTATAGCTGAACCATGAGCCGCTCTTTGCGATGATCCCCAGCTCTGTGCCGATATCGAGTATCTCGCTCGATTTCGAGATTCCCTTGCCGTAGAGAATATCAAATTCCGCTATCTTGAAGGGAGGCGCGACCTTGTTTTTGACGACCTTGCATTTGACTCTGCTGCCGTAAACCTCGCTGCCCTGCTTGAGATTTTCCGTTTTGCGGACATCTATGCGCACGGAGGCATAGAACTTGAGCGCTCTGCCGCCCGTCGTCGTTTCGGGATTACCGTACATCACGTTGACCTTTTCGCGGAGCTGATTGATAAAGATAACCGCACAGCCTGTCTTGGCGATCGCTCCCGAGAGCTTGCGCAGTGCCTGCGACATGAGACGCGCCTGGAGTCCCACATGGGAAGCGCCCATCACGCCGTCTATCTCCTGCTGAGGAACGAGCGCGGCGACGCTGTCCACTACGATAACATCGATGGCACCCGAGCGCACAAGCGCTTCCGTTATTTCGAGTGCCTGCTCGCCGCTGTCCGGCTGGGAAACGAGAAGACTGTCTATATCCACGCCGAGCGCCTTGGCATACACGGGGTCGAGCGCATGCTCCGCATCGATAAATGCCGCCTCGCCGCCCATTCTCTGCACCTCGGCTACCACATGGAGGGCAACCGTCGTTTTGCCGGAGGATTCGGGCCCGAATATTTCTATGATTCTGCCGCGCGGAACGCCCCCTATGCCGAGAGCAAGATCGAGCGTGAGCGAGCCTGTGGGAATGGAATCCACCTGCATATGCGTATTTTCGCCGAGCTTCATGATCGTGCCTTTGCCAAAATCCTTTTCTATCTGGGCAAGCGCTGTCTCAAGCGCCTTTTTCTTATCGGCATCGGCAACAGGTCTTGCCGCCGCTGTTTTCTTCTTTGCTACTGCCATTTTCACTCTTCTCCTTTACAAAAATCAAATATCGTCCGCATCGGAATCGGCATTTTCGGCTTCTTCGCCCGTGCTTTCCCCGTCAGAATCGTCATCGGAGAAAAGCTGTGCTTCCAAAGCTTCGTTTTTTTCGTCTTCCTCGGCGGCTTCCTCTGCCTTTTTCTCCTCCTCGGCATGAACGCAGGTGAAGTTCACGACACTTGCGCCCTCGGATAGACGCATGACGATAACGCCTGCGGTATTATTGCCGTAGGTCGGAATATCGGCGGCAGGCGTACGGATAATGACGCCCTCGTCGGTGATGATCATGATATCATCTGTCTCGGAAACGGCGGCAATGCCTGCAAGCAAGCCTGTTTTTTCGGAGATCTTATGGCAGATAACACCCATCGTGCCTCTGCTGTGAGCCGTAAAGGAGGAAAAATCGGATTTCTTGCCGTAGCCCTTTTCGGTTATGGTGATGAGCTTCTTTTCCTCGTCTATGACCTCTGCGCCGACAACATAGTCCTCCCCGCGCAGACGTATACCGCGAACACCGCGTGCCGTTCTGCCCATGACGCGGGCTTCGTTTTCATTGAAGCGGACAGCCTTGCCCTCTCTTGTGGCGATGATGATATCGCTCTCGCCTGCCGTCTTGCGGACATAGAGAAGCTCATCGCCCTCATCGAGATTCATGGCTATCTTGCCGCCACGGCGCATGTATTCGAAATCCATCACGTTGGCACGCTTGATGACGCCGTGTTTCGTGACCATGACGAAATATTCATTTTCGCTGAAGCCCTCTATCGAGATGACAGAGGTCACCACCTCGCCCTCGGAAAGCTCCAGGAGATTGACGATATTCGTACCCTTTGCCGTTCTGCCTGCCTCGGGAATCATATATGCCTTCTTGGCAAAGACCTTTCCCTTGTTTGTAAACATGAGTAAGAACGAATGGCTGTTTACGACCATAACGTCGACGACGTCGTCCTCTTCCTTCGTCTTCATGCCGATGATGCCCTTACCGCCGCGGCGCTGTGCCGTATATTCGCGGGCAGGCATGCGCTTAAAGTAACCGCCGCGTGTCGCCGTTATCACACAGCTGTGGCGCTCGATGAGATCCTCGAGAACGATCTCGTTTTCGGCTTCCTCGATCCTCGTGCGGCGTTCGTCGCCGAATTTCTCTTTTATTTCAAGCATTTCGCTCTTGATTATGCCGATCAGCTTGCTCTCGTCCGCAAGGATGGAGCGAAGTTCCTCTATCAGGGCGCAGAGTCTGTCCAGCTCATCCTCGATCTTTACTGTCTCGAGATTTGAGAGCTTTCCGAGCTGCATTTCCACGATAGCCTGTGTCTGCGCATCGTCAAGTCCGAAACGCAGTGTGAGCTGTTCCTTCGCATCGGGAATGGATTTCGAGCCGCGGATTATGGCGATAACCTCATCGATATTTTCTATCGCGATCTTGAGTCCCTCGAGGATATGAGCGCGCTTTGTCGCCTTTTCGAGCTCAAACTGCGTCCTGCGACGCACTACCTCCTCCTGATGCCTGATATAGACGGAGAGCAGCTCCTTCAGCCCGAGCACCTTCGGTTCCCCGTCAACGAGCGCCAGCATATTGACAGCACACGTATCCTGAAGCTGGGTGTATTTGTAGAGCTGATTGAGAATTACCTGCCCGTTTGCATCGCGGCGATATTCAATGACGATCTTCATGCCGTGTCTGCCCGATTCGTCGCGCAGTGCCGTTATTCCGTCCACGCGCTTTTCCTTGACAAGGTTGGCGATGCTCTCCACAAGCATGGATTTATTTACCTGATACGGTATCTCATATATTTCTATTCTTCTCTTGTCCTCAAATACCTCGGCGCGTGCGCGTACGGTTATTTTTCCTTTGCCCGTAGCATACGCCTCATAGATGCCCGCCGTGCCGTGAATCGTGGCATAGGTAGGGAAGTCAGGCCCCTTTATGAAGGTCATCAGCTCACGGACATCCGCCTCCGGATGCTCCATGAGATAGATCGTACCGTCTATGACCTCCCCGAGATTATGCGGGGGAACATTTGTCGCCATGCCGACGGCAATGCCGACAGAGCCGTTCACGAGCAGATTCGGGAAGCGGGAGGGAAGCACCTCCGGCTCTTTTCTCGTATTATCAAAGTTGGGCGTGAAGTTTACGACATCCTTTTCGATATCGGCAAGCATGAGATTTGCCAGCTTTGCCATCCTCGCCTCGGTATAACGGTAAGCGGCGGCGCCGTCGCCGTCGATATTGCCGAAGTTGCCGTGCCCCTCGATGAGGGGATAGCGCAGGGAAAAGGGCTGTGCCAGACGCACCATCGAATCGTAAACGGCCTTATCGCCGTGCGGATGATATCTGCCCAGCACATTGCCGACAGTCGTCGCCGATTTGCGGAAGGGGTTTTCATATGTCAGCTTGTCCTCGTACATCGCGTAAAGTATGCGGCGGTGTACGGGCTTGAGACCATCCCTCGCATCGGGGAGCGCACGGGATATGATGACCGACATCGCATATTCCATGAAGGATTTTTTTACTTCCTTCTCCATTTTGATATCGACTATCTTCTGGTCCTTGAACTCTATATTGTTTTCTTGATGCTTATCCACTTTTTCTGCTCCTCTCGCTTAAATATCAAGGTTTTCGACAAGCTTTGCATTGTCCTCTATGAAGCGGCGGCGGGGAACAACATCATCGCCCATAAGCACGGAGAATATCTCGTCACAGGCTATCGCGTCTTCTATCGTGACGCGCAGAAGCGTTCTTTTTTCCGGATCCATCGTCGTTTCCCAGAGCTGCTCCTTGTCCATTTCACCGAGACCCTTGTATCTCTCTGCGCGTGCATTTCCGCCCATTTCGGCAATGATCCTGTCGCGCTCGTCATCGGAGAAGGCGTATTTTTCCTGCTTGCCCTTTATCACCTTATAAAGCGGCGGCTGTGCCGCATAAACATGCCCCTCTTCTATGAGCTTTCTCATATGGCGGAAGAAGAAAGTGAGCAGAAGTATTCTTATATGAGAGCCGTCAACATCGGCATCCGCCATGATGATGATCTTGCCGTAGCGCAGCTTCGCCATATCGAATTCATCGCCTATGCCGCAGCCCAACGCCTGAATGATCGGTATCAGTGACTGATTTGAATAAACCTTGTCGAGGCGGCTCTTTTCTACATTCAGTACCTTGCCTCGAAGCGGCAATATCGCCTGATAACGGCTGTCTCGCCCGTCCTTTGCACTGCCGCCTGCGGAATCTCCCTCTACGAGAAATATCTCGGTCAGCTCCGTGCTCTTCTCATGGCAGTCGGCAAGCTTGCCGGGAAGCGAAAAGCCCTCGAGCGCACCCTTTCTGCGGGTCGCTTCTCTTGCCTTTCTCGCGGCCTCTCTCGCATTTGAGGCAGCGATAGCCTTTTCTATTATCGCCTTGCCGACGGCGGGATTTTCCTCTAAATATTCGTCCAGCTTCTCTGAAACAAGCGCATACACAAAGCTTCTTATCTCGCTGTTTCCGAGCTTGGCTTTCGTCTGGCTCTCAAACTGCGCATCGGGAAGCTTGACGGAAATGACGGCGCAAAGTCCCTCGCGGACATCGTCGCCTGTCAGATCCTTATCCTCCTGCTTCATCGCCTTGATCTTTCGTGCATAATTATTGAGCACTTTTGTCAGCGCCGTTTTGAAGCCGACCTCATGCGTGCCGCCCTCTATCGTCGCCATATTGTTTGCAAAGGTGACAAGAGTATCGGCATAGGTATCATTATACTGGAGCGCTATCTCGGCAGTAAGGTCGCCCTTTTCTCCGCGGATATAGATAACGTCGGGATGGATCATATTGCAGTGCTTGACGGAATTGAGATATTCCACGAAGCTCCTGATGCCGCCCTCGTAATGAAGCGTTGCCGTCCTCGGCTCCTCCTCGCGCTCGTCCGTGAGGATGATCTTCACCCCCGCATTGAGAAATGCCTGCTCTCTCATGCGCGCAAAAACGGTATCGTAGCTGAAATCCGTCTCCTCAAATATCGTCGCATCGGGCTTGAAGCGAACATACAGACCGTGTCTGCCTTCGCTTGAGCCCATCTCGCGAAATTCACGGACCACGTGGCCCTTTTCAAAGCGTTCGGTATACATTCTTCCGTCGTGGCAGTTTTCTACCTCCAGCCACTCGGAGAGCGCGTTTACGACACTGGCGCCGACGCCGTGCAGACCTCCGGATATCTTATAGCCGCCTCCGCCGAATTTTCCGCCCGCATGAAGCACGGTAAAAACGACCTCCAGCGTAGGCTTGCCCACCTTCGCGTTGATGCCTGCGGGTATGCCTCGTCCGTCGTCGCGTACGGAGCATGAACCGTCCTTATGGAGCGTCACCTCTATTTTGTCACAGAAGCCCGCCATCGCCTCATCTATGGAGTTGTCCACGATCTCGTTTATCAGATGGTGGAGACCTCTTGCCGATGTCGTTCCGATATACATGCCGGGACGAACGCGGACAGCCTCAAGTCCCTCAAGAACCTGTATCTGACTGTCATTATAGGCGGAGGCTTCTTTCAGTATCTTATCTTCGGTCATTTTATTATGAATCCTTTCGGTTAAATTTCTTTATATACGGTCAATAAATGTTTTCGCTTCTGTCCGTCAATGTTTTCACGGAAAGCTGAGTAAAATATACCTTTCCGTCATCACAGAGGACAAAAGCCTTCGGCAGATCTTCAGATATCGTTATCAGCTCGCCCAGTCTCTGTTTTTCGGAGAGGAATCTTTTCGTATCCTTTCCGACGGTGGCGCTGTCCGCATCAAAAATACCGATGATCGAGGCGGCGCGCAGATTTTTATTCTTTCCTGCGTGAATAAACATAAGATTTTCGAAATTCCTTTTCTTCTTCGGTAAGGTCATATTCAAATTGCCGCTCAAGCCCCTCCGTGAAGCGAAATTTTCCGTCCTCCGTTTCAATTTTCAGAGCGTCATGAATATCGGCAAAATCATTTTTTTCGCATGTCGTGAGAATTATCTGCCTGTCCCCGAAGCCGGACATGATATATTCCTTGCGCTTTTTATCCAGCTCGGAAAAAACATCGTCAAGCAGAAAGACGGGATATTCTCCGGTACATTCACGGGATAATTCTCCCTCGGCAAGCTTGAGCGCGAGAGCGATGCTGCGCTGTTGTCCCTGCGAACAGAAAAGCTTCGCATTCTTCCCATTCAGATATATCGTGAAATCGTCCCTGTGTGCGCCCGAGAGAGACATGCCCGCAAGCTTTTCCCTCTCGGCTTTTTCCGCGAGACGGATAAAATATCTTTTCTTTACGGAGGCAAAATCAAAAAATTCATCCTCTCCGTAGCCTGTTATACTGCAAAGATACTCATGCGTGAGATTTTCAGCTCCCAACGTCATATCCTTCATATATCTGTCTGCATATTCAAAAAGCTTTTTCAGATATTTTGCTCTCGTAACGGTTATAAAAGAGGCACTGTCCGCAAATTTTTCATTAAGTATCTCCATCATGGAGAAAAATTGCTCGGGGCTGTATTCCTCAAAGCTTTTCAGCAGAGAATTTCTTTGCTCCAGTACCTTTCCGTATTCATAGAGCGCACGGACATATGTGGGCTTTAACTGACATATGGCATTATCGAGAAAGTTCCGCCGAAGCGCCGGCTCATCCTTGACGATGGAGAGATGCTCGGGACAGAACAGCGCCGCATGAAAAGTGCCCAGCATTTCGTTTATGCTCTTTTTTTTCACACGGTTGAGAAAAAGCTCTCTTTTTCTCCTTGTCTCCTCGGCATAAAACCGGTAGCACATCTCATTCAAACGCATGCCGTCATGGAAACAGATATTTGCCTGTGCCCTGTCTGTTCCGAAGCGGAGCATATCCTTATCCCTTGCTCCGCGGAAGCTCTTACCCACGGCAAAAAGATATATCGCCTCTATTACATTTGTTTTTCCCTGCGCGTTGTTTCCGTATATGATGGAAAGTCCGCGGTCAAAGGTCAGCATGGCAAAATCTATATTGCGGAAATTTTCGAGTATTACCGCTTCGAGATATGATTTCATTCTCTCATTTTTATCGGCATGGCAAGATAGAGAAATCTGCTGTTTTCATTTTCGCTTGCACCCTCTATGACCATGCTCATGAGGGCGGAGGTCAGCGAAAGCTTCAGATATTCGTCATCCGTGCCGCGCAGGAGCTTCAGAAGATATTTGCAGGAGAAGCCTATTATCAGATCGGCTCCCTCTTTTTCTATCGGTATCTCATCGAAAACGTTTCCGTTTACGGAGGTCGTGCTCAGATTGAGCATCTGCCCCTGGAAGTTGAATTTTACAATACTTTTTGCCTGACCGGCTATCTTATCCTCCGTGATCAGAGAAGCGCGGGAGAGAGCCTCTTCCAGATTTATCTTGGAGAGCGTAACGAGTGTTTTTCTCTCCTTCGGTATGATCCTTTCATACTCTATATAGAGCGTATCGATCAGACGCGACTGAATAATGTTTGTTCTCTGGTCTTTTCCGACCCTGAAATCAAAGGTTATGATGATATTTTTTCTTGTAAGATCGAAATGTACGAGCTCGTCCGTATCCTCGAGCAGACGAAGAAGCTCATTTACCGTGCGCAAGGGAAGGATAAAGCTGATCTTCGTCTCGCCGGATTTTGAATAAATATTTGTATTGATACAAAGCTCACGGACGGCAAGACAGAAGGTATCGCATGCCACAGCCTTGAGCTTGTCTGCGGTTACTTCAAAGCACAGACCCGTGAGAGCAGGACGGCTGTCATCGCTTGAGATGGCAAAGGCTGTCTGATTCATCAGATTTTTCAGAACCTTTTGCGGGATATCAAAGCTTCTGTCCGGCGAGATGATCGGCATCTGCTGAAATTCATCGCCGGGAAAAACGTTGATCTGAAATCTCGATCTGCCGCTCGTGATCGTGGCGATATTCTTATCCGAGGTCTCGACGGTTACATCTCCGGGCATGAATTTGACAATAGAGGCAAATCTTGCTCCGTCAACGACCATGGAGCCTTCCTCTTCCGCATGGGCGCTGATATTCGTACGGATACCCTTTTCGAAGTCATATGCCGTTATCTGGCACGTATCCTTGCTCAGAGTGTTGATCAGAATACCGTCTGCCGCGGAATGTGTTCTTTCGTTTACGACAAATCCGAGAGAACGTGTGATGGCGGTGAGAAGCTCTTCCTTTTTGAATGTAACCTTCATGTATTTTTTTCTCCTTTGCGATGATTATTTTTCGTTTTTTGCGGCTGTACCGCTCTTTAAAAAAATATAAAATAAAAAGAATAGGCAGAAGTAGTAAGAAGTAGTTTCTGTGTAAAATGTGGAAAATTCCGAGAGCCTTGCGGCGCGGAGGTTTTTCCTTTTTCGATGTGTGATTTTTCTTTTGGAAAACTTTTTGATAAAATGTGGAAAAGAAAAGAAAAAATTCCGCTGTTGAAAATTCGTCTGTGAATAAGAAAAGTTATGTGGAAAACTGTTTTATAAAATTCCTTTTTTTTCCTATTATGTAAAATAAGACTTTTTATCGTTAAAAGCAAAAAAGCTTGATTTTCGGAGATTTTTAAAAAAATTACCGAAAAACCGATTTTATGCGGATATGGAAAAGTAAAAATCCGAAAAGCCTTGAAAATAAAGGTTTTCAACAAACTTTTCCACAGGCTGTTGAAAAGTTTATTTTGTTTTTCAACACAGAAAAAATTTCCATATTTATAGGGAATTTTATCTGAAAAACGAATTACGATTTAAATTCTTTTATGATGGATTCTATCTCGTGCTCGTAGGCGGAATTTTTGTTCATTTCTTCCTCTACGACGTCGATGGAGGAAAGCATTGTCGTGTGGTCGCGGTTAAAGAGCTTTGCAATGTTGGGAAAAGACATTCCCGTTACTTCACGGACGACGTAAACGGCGATATGACGCGCGGAAACGATCTCCTTCGTGCGCTTTTTGCCTTTTATATCATCTACTGATATATCATATCTCTTGGAAATACTTTCGATGATTTTGTTTGCCATCAGCTCCGGTGATTCCGTATTGTCTATGACGGCGCTGAGAAGAGTCTTGACCATATCGACCGTTATCGGTGTCTGATTGACAAAGCCGTAAGCGCCGAGCTTCTTTATGGCACCCTCTATCTGACGTACATTGCTCTTTATATTTTCACCGATGAATGTCAAAACATCGTTTGAGAGCTTGACATTCATGATTTCGGCCTTGCTCTTCGCGATAGCTATGCGCAGCTCTGTATCCGGCGGCTGTATGTCTACGATCAGTCCGCCTTCAAAACGGGTGAGGATCCTGTCCTCCAAATGCTGGATATCGCGCGGAGGACGGTCGGAGGTGAGGATTATCTGCTTATGCGCATCATAGAGCGCATTGAAGGTGTGAAAAAATTCCTCCTGAGTTGAGACCTTGCCGGCGATGAACTGTACATCGTCTATGAGAAGCATGTCCGCATTGCGGTATTTTTCCTTGAATTTTGCGGTCGTTTTCTTGGTGATGCTTTCGATCAGCTCGTTTGTGAAGATCTCACCCTTTACGAAAATAACGTTGAAATTCGGATTTTTTTCCTTTACACGGTTTGCAATCGCCTTCATCAGGTGCGTTTTTCCCGTGCCGCTTGAGCCGTAGAGAAAAAGCGGATTGTAAGCGGAGGCGGGCGTGTTTGCCACGGCAAGAGAGGCCGCATGGGCAAATTTGTTCGAGCTGCCTACGATGAAGTTTTCAAAGGTATATTCTCCGTCGTTTTTCAGCTGGATCTCGGGCGAATCCTCTCCTGCCTGATAAAAGTCGCTGCTTGTGCGGACGTTTTCTTTTTTCTTTTCGTCGGCATTCTGCGTGACGGAGCGAACTGCCTCTTCAAGGTTAAAGTTTTTGGAAGGAAAAATTTTCACCTCCACATAGAAGTCGAGCATTTCCTCAAAAATCGCGGCAATCTGATCGGCATAGCGCGTATTGAGCAGATCGACGAAAGCGTCGCTGGGCGTAGTGATAACAGCTATTTCGGAATCAAGATGGACAAGCTCCAGCTTATTGAACCACAAATCCATAATGGATGAGGAATATTTTTTTGAAAGTTCGGATAGAACGATATTCCATATCTGTCCGTACGAGGTCATAAACAAATCCTTTCCGGGGCAAACTTCAAAAGAAAAATATGCCCATATAATAGGTATATATATTATACCATAATATAAGTAATATTGCAACGGTATTTTCAATAATAATTCGTAAAATCGCTTGAATTTTTTTAAAATAGATGGTAATATTAAAATAAAATCGCGTATAAAGGTTCAGAAGGGGGTTTTCAGCGCATTTATGAGGATACTTATACTTGGAGATATCGTCGGCGAAGCGGCTGTCAGATACGTTTCTTCGCGCTTGTGGAACGTTCGCAAAAATGAAAAAATCGATTTTGTGATAGCAAATGCGGAAAATTGCTCGGATAAAAACGGCATAGACGCAGAAGGAGCCGATGCCCTGCTCATGTCGGGCGCCGATGTGCTGACCACGGGAAATCATGCCTTTCGCCGTTTTGAGGCAAAGGAGATATTTGAGCAGAATAAAAATATCCTACGCCCTGCAAATTTCAGCGGAGAGGTTGCAGGAAACGGATATATAATAGATAATTTATGTGGCGTAAAAATACTTGTTATGAATATATTGGGTACAGCTTTTATGCATCCGATATTGGAAAATCCGTTTTTCTGTGCCGACAGGGTCCTCGCCTCTGCCGGAGAATATGATATCAGTATCATTGATTTTCATGCGGAAAGTACCGGTGAAAAAAGAGCGTTCGGTTTTTATATGGATGGCAGAGTGACGTGCGTTTACGGCACGCATACACACGTGACGACGGCAGATGAGCAGATTTTGCCGCAAGGCACGGCGTATATGACAGATGTCGGCATGTGCGGTGCCAAGAACAGTGTGCTCGGCGTTCTCCCCAAAAGGATCATAGAAAATATGAAGTACGGCACGCCTACGCGCTTTGATTTCGGCGCGGAAGAGATCGAGGCACACGGAATGATACTGGAGCTGGACGGCGCTCTGAAGCCCTCCTCTGTGCGCAGAATCGTATTTTAATAAAATTCCTGTCCTTTCCTACTTTGCCAAAGCGCGCTCAGCGCCTCGGCTCTGTCAGCGTACAGACTTCATGCACGCCCACCGCTAGATATGAAGAGCACACGACTGAACTCAAGTCTCATTACTCGAGAACGTATGACAACTTCTGCAT
>URUL01000013.1 GCA_900551005.1 uncultured Ruminococcus sp.
TACATACCGAAGTGACAAAGATGAAAGGACTTGCACTCTACTATGAAATCGTTGCCTTGTCCGGAGAGCTACTCTGCCAGTATCAAGGCTATTCGGATATCAGCATGGGACGCGGTGCCGTCGTCATCGGACTTGCCGCCGTCGTTATAGGCGAGGCAATCATTTCAAAGCTGCCGCAGAATTTCGCTATCCGTCTTACCGGTGTACTCCTCGGTGCCGTCGTCTATTATATCGTTTACCAGATAATCATTCTGATAGGCCTCGATACGGACCTGCTCAAAATGCTCTCGGCAATCGTCGTTGCGACATTCCTCGGGCTGCCGTATCTGAAGAGTAAAATCGCCGCACGTCACGGATCTCGTAAGGAGGGGAAACCACATGCTTGAGCTTCAAAATATAAAAAAGGTTTTTTACCCCGGCACGATCAATGAAAAAGTGGCTTTGAGCGATCTCAGCCTTAAGCTGGAGGACGGCGATTTCGTCACCGTCATCGGCGGTAACGGTGCAGGAAAAAGCACCATGCAGAATATCATCTCGGGTGTTTTCCGTCCCGATGAGGGGCGTGTGCTTCTTGACGGTATCGATGTAACGGCGCTTCCGGAATATAAGCGCGCAAAGTATCTCGGCAGAGTTTTTCAGGACCCGTCCATGGGAACCGCGGCAGATATGCAGATAGAAGAAAATCTTGCTCTTGCCCGTCGCCGCGGTAAGCGTCGCACGCTCCGTCCCGGCATAACCAAAAAGGAGCGTGAGGAATATCGTCAGCTTCTCACGGAGCTCGGTCTCGGTCTTGAGACGCGTATGTCTGCAAAGGTCGGTCTGCTCTCCGGAGGACAGCGTCAGGCGCTGACTCTCCTAATGGCATCGCTCTCCTGCCCGAAGCTTCTGCTTCTCGATGAGCATACAGCCGCTCTCGATCCGAAAACAGCCGCCAAGGTACTGGAGATAACCGATCGTATCATAAAGGAAAATCATCTGACAACGCTGATGATCACGCACAATATGCGCGATGCCATCGCTTATGGAAACCGTCTCATTATGCTCCATGAGGGGCGTGTCATCATAGACGTCTCGGGTGAGCAGAAGAAAAATCTCACCGTTGAAGATCTGCTCTCACTCTTCACCAAAGCAAGCGGCACCGTCTTTGCAAGCGACCGCGCCATCCTCTCAGAATAAAAATAAAATATAATAGCAGACTGAACGCCGGCATACAGATGCCCGACGGACGGTCTGCTGTTTTTATTTTGATACGCATATTCATTTGAAATAAAAAATCAAGTTCTGCATAAATCCGCCAAAAGCGCGAACAATATAGTTGTTACCATCACAAAATATTCTTGAAAAATGAAAATTTGGAGGATTTATATAAATGAAAGCAACAGGAATCGTGCGCAGAATCGATGATCTCGGCAGAGTTGTCATACCGAAGGAGATCCGCCGCACTATGAGAATACGTGAGGGCGACCCCTTACTGAACTCATTGACAGGGATTGCAAGATTCTGCCAGGCGGTGGAAAATATGACGGGACGGTTGGAGAAGGGTACATAAAAGGCAAAACAGACGACTGTAATCGGCCGTCTGTTTCTGTATTTGCGGATTATTCTTTTCTCCACACCATTTTGTTTACCACACCAGTGTATGACTGAATGATTTTGACCACCTTTGAGGACACATTTTCCTCGATGTAATCCGGCACCGGAATTCCGTAATCGCCGTTTTTGTTCATCTCGACTGCCGTATCAACCGACTGTAAAAGCCCCTTTTCGTCGATGCCCGAAAGAATGAAGCACGCCTTATCCAGTGCCTCGGGACGTTCAGTCGAGGTGCGGATGCACACCGCCGGGAACGGGTGTCCGATGCTGGTAAAGAAGCTACTTTCCTCAGGGAGTGTTCCACTATCCGAAACCACGCAAAAAGCGTTCATTTGCAGGCAGTTGTAGTCATGAAATCCGAGCGGCTCATGCTGAATCACCCGCTTGTCCAATGCGAATCCGCTTGCCTCCAGTCTCTTGCGGCTTCTCGGGTGACAGGAGTATAGAATCGGCATATCGTACTTTTCCGCCATTTTGTTGATCGCCGTAAACAGACTGGTAAAGTTCTTTTCGGTGTCGATATTCTCCTCGCGATGAGCAGACAGCAGGATGTACTTTCCCTTTTCAAGCCCGAGACGAGCGTGAATGTCGCTCGCTTCGATTTCTGCAAGGTTGCCCCGAAGCACCTCCGCCATCGGCGATCCGGTCACATAAGTGCGCTCCTTGGGAAGTCCACAGTCGGCAAGATAGCGCCGCGCGTGCTCGGAATATGCCATGTTGACGTCGGAAATAATGTCCACGATACGGCGGTTGGTTTCCTCCGGCAGACATTCGTCCTTGCAACGGTTGCCCGCCTCCATATGGAAGATCGGGATATGCAGGCGTTTTGCCCCGATGCCCGACAGGCAGGAGTTGGTGTCGCCGAGTACAAGTACCGCATCCGGCTTGATTTCGCTCATCAGTGTATAGGACTTTGCAATAATATTGCCGCAGGTCTCACCGAGGTTATTGCCCACCGCGTCGAGATACACCTCCGGATCGGCAAGCTTTAAATCCTTAAAAAACACACCGTTCAGATTATAATCGTAGTTTTGCCCTGTGTGTGCAAGGATGGTGTCAAAATACTTGCGACATTTCGTAATCACAGCCGAAAGACGTATGATCTCCGGACGAGTGCCGACGATGATAAGTAGCTTTAGCTTGCCGTTTTCCTGCCACTTGACATTCTCAAACATTTATCTTCCCACCTTTGCAAGTTCTTCTTGAATATATGCAAGCGATGCGATCTTTGCCTTAGTTTCCTCGACATTCAAAAGACGGGTGTTGTTCGAGTTAAACTCGGTCAATTTATTGCGCTTTTCGTCGCCCTCTTTGAAATACTTGTCGTAATTCAGTCCGCGGTTATCGGCAGGAACGCGATAGAAGTTGCCCATGTCAATAGCTTTTGCGCATTCCTCGTTGGTCAGCAATGTTTCATACATTTTCTCTCCGTGACGAATGCCGATGACCTTGATGTCCTCTTTCTTGCCACCGAACAGTTCGCAGACAGCCTGTGCCTGAGTTTCTATCGTGCAGGCAGGGGCTTTCTGAATCAAGAGGTCACCGTTCTCGCCGTGCTCAAAAGCAAAGAGAACGAGGTCGACCGCCTCCTCAAGAGACATAATGAACCGTGTCATGGATGGTTCGGTAATAGTGATCGGATTGCCGTTCTTTATCTGGTCAATCCAAAGCGGAATGACCGAACCGCGTGAACACATAACGTTGCCGTAGCGGGTACAGCAGATTTTTGTTTTTCCCGAATTACGTGACTTTGCAACGGCGACTTTTTCCTCAATTGCCTTGGTAATTCCCATAGCATTGATAGGGTATGCCGCCTTGTCGGTGGACAGGCATATAACACACTCCACACCTGCTTCTATCGCAGCAGTCAGCACATTATCAGTACCGATAACATTGGTGCGCACGGCTTCCATCGGAAAAAACTCACAGGACGGAACCTGCTTGAGTGCTGCTGCATGGAATATGTAGTCCACGCCGTGCATTGCTCCGCGGCAGGATTCGAGATTCCGCACATCGCCTATGTAGAATTTTATCTTATCGGCCACTTCGGGCATTTTAGCCTGAAACTCGTGCCGCATGTCGTCCTGCTTCTTCTCGTCACGAGAGAAAATTCTGATCTCACCTATATCAGTGGCAAGAAAACGGTTCAGAACGGCGTTGCCGAATGAACCAGTACCGCCCGTGATAAGGAGGGTTTTATCTGTAAAAAGTCCCATATTTACTCCTTTTGTCCGGATACAACGACTAAAGACTCAAACGGTGCGAGTCAAGTTCATTCGTTTTATTGGACAACTGTTTGAATTATGCCAGTATTGTCTGTAAACGTATTGGCCTCAACCGTGTATAATTCCGTATCAATTTTATATGTTGCATTGTGTAAATACTTTTCGTAGTTTCTATAATGCCTTCCGGACAGACTCACGATTAAAATACCCGATCAATAATACCGTAGTTCTTCTTCTTATTGGCATCATCGCCAACGTGGTACATTCCCTCTACGGTGAAGTCATCCCAAGGATGCTTTCTCTTGCGAAGCAGAATCTGGAAGGCGCGCAGCACGCTGCCCTGGCTGATCAGCAGCACCTTTTTGCCGGCATACTGCTCGTTTATGAGGTCCAGCACGTCCACGCAGTTGGCGATAACCATGCCCCAAGAGGTGCCGCTGGGGGTTCTCGCGAACATATTGTTCTCGATCTCGCGGGCAATAAAAGTGGGGGTGTGGCAGAGATCCTCAAAGGACTTGTACTCCCAGCCGGTGTTGTCAATGCCGTGGAGCTTATGTACCTTGATGGCCTCGAACTTCTGAGGATGGGCCATAATGATGAGCTGGGTGTTGACCACACGAGGAATGGGGCCGTACAGGGCGATGTCGAAATCATAAGCGTCCAACTCGGCTGCCTGCCTTTTGGTGATCTCAATGCCGCTCTCGGTGAAACCGCAGTTATCCGATGTATCACACATGAACTCATGCTTGGCCACCGCTTCGGTCTCGGCGTGACGGATCAGGTGGATGGAGGTACATCTGACCTCGGGAACCGTGGTCCCGGGGATGTAATCGATCTTACCGGTCTCCTGGTCAATGGCGATACCGTATCTCAGCAGATTTTTGGTGATGTGTACTCTTTCGGACATAGGGATGGAATTGACGTCAAACATCGATGTTTCTCCTTACTTTTTCAAGAGTTTAATGACCTTTTCGGTCAGATTGTTGGCGATGATGTATTCGTAGACCGCGTTCGGAACCATGTCCCTCCAATCGTCGCCGTTAACAATCTTCTCTCGAATCTCGGTGCTGCACATAGCCTTTTCTCTCTTGTCGAAAAGAACGTGTGTGCCATACCCCAGCTCGCCAAGTCTATGCAGCTTCTCGTAGCCCCAATCATCGTAGATGGTGAAAAACGACGTGGCACTCAAGGGTATGTAATTGTACAGGCTCTCGGGACGTTCAATGGGATACGGAATGATCTCAAAATCCTCTCTCGGGATACCTGCCTCCAAAAGAGCAAGCTTCACCATATTAAATCTCTCGTAAAAGGTGAAGGGATTGGATGCCGCCTCACTTCTGTGAGGGTCGATATCCTCACGGATTAGGGTGGCGTTTTCGGGGGACGTGATGCCCACAATCAGTTTCTCGCATTGCGCTTTGGCAAGCAAAGCGTAGTTCAGGTGATCATTGTGAAACAGTTGAAATCTGCCATGAATGAATCCCAATTCTACCATTGGCGGTTACCTCCATTTTTAAAAAATTTTTTAATATGCTTTACTTAATTTTTCATTAAGTCTAACGTCTTTCGGATGATTTGTTTTCTCAGATACGGCTCCGAGGTCCTGGCAATGCCCGATTCAAAGGAGACCTCAAAAACAGCCTCGAGCTTCCTTTGCGTCCCCTCATCACCGCATACGAAAAAGCTGCAATTTCGGGAGAGATCCATGATATTGATCATCCAAGACTCACCCAAGGGCGTAAGCCAGCCCCGTATTTCATCCAACCTTGCGAGAATACCGGTAGCATCCCATACGCAAAGCTGTGCGACTCTCGGCGGCAAAACGGGATTATCCCTAACGGTTTTGATATCGCCGAAGAGCGCGTTTTGGAGGTCCGCCTCCACGCTTTTTTGTACCTCGGAGAAATACGAAGCGCGGAATTCCTCGCCGACATCGGCATACGCGCACAGCGCGCGGAAAACCTCGATATCCTCCGGCGTGGTGTTGGAAGAGGTCAGATTCAGCGTATTGTCAAGGATCGCCGCGATCAGAAGCTTTGCCGTCGATATTTTCATTTCATGGGTTAGACCCGCCCGCTCCCATTCGCGGTAAATCAGCGTTGCCGCCGCGCCGATGAATTCAATATGCGAACCGTCCCCGATACGGCTCGTCCAATAATCCTCAAAGCCGACGTGATGGTCGTAGACCGCAATCACGCGATCGAGAGGAACGGAGTATTTCAGAAATTCGGGATCTGAAACGTCAACGATGATATATTTTGCATCGTTGCCGTCAAAATCCGAGGGCAACTTGCATGCGATCTGTCCTTCCATCGTAAGCGAAGAGCAAACGCTGTAATTACAGGGAGCTTCCGAAAATGCAAGCGCAGGAATGCCCTGCAAATTTAATAGTTCCGCCATGGCAACCATGCAGGCGTAGGCATCGATGTCGAGGTAGGCAGAGCCTGCGGTGATGATTGTATTATTTTCAAATAGATTTCGTTTCATCATTCTCATTCATGAGCGGGGCTTCGTTATCATGTTTATCATTTCAAACAAAACGCGCGGATTCAAGCCTTTGATCATCAAAGTATTATTTTTTCGGATGGGTTTGAACACAAATCCGATGATTACGTTCGTAAAAAATTGCGTAATGACCGAAGCGACTGCAGCACCGACGGCACCCCATATCGGAATCAAAACGAAATTCAGCGCAACATTGGCAAACGCGCCCGTTACGTTGATCGCAGTCAAATATTTCTGCTTGCCCTCTGCCAGAATCCAGATATTACGCACGGAGCCGTAATGCCCGAAGGTGTTGTACCATACGGCAACCGCAAGAATTCCCGCAGTTTTTGCATATTCCGTACCGTACAGCAAAAACACGAGCGGCTTCGCAAGCACCGTCATGCCCACGCTTTGCGCGAGAGACAAACACGTAATAATGCTATATAATTGAATCATTCTTTTTTCATACAATTCCGGATTCCGCTCTTTTTCATCCAGAATGACGGGACGCGCGGAATCCAATATTGCCGAAAACACAAAAGCGCTTATACCGATACAGGTAATTGCAGCGGAATAAAATCCCGTTTCCGTTTCCCCAACCATCAGCTTAATCATGATTCGGTCCGTATTCTGAAAAATGACAACCATCAAACTCGGAATGATATAATATTTGCTTTCGGACAGAAGCTGCTTTCCCACGCGAAAGTCAACCGACAGACGTTGACCGCCCACTCTTTTATAAATAACGATCAGAATAACGGAAATCAGAAAATAGTCGATCACGTTTGAAAAAGCAAACCAACCGACACTTTTTTGTGTCACAAGCAAATATATCTTATATACAGCAACCGCGATATACGCAACGAGAGCGGCAATGGACGGATATTTTGACATCAGTTTGGATTGAAACCAATACTGTGTCATTTCCGTTGCATTAAAGATCAAGGTCAGGCTGTACAATGCGCAAACCAGGATTGTTTCCGTTTCTCCCGCATTGACAAGCATGACGAAAGCAATGGAACCTACCATACAAAACACGGCGGAAATGATATTGAGCATGAGTGAAGTTCCCAATATCACGCCTTCGTGTTCGGGAGATCTGACGAATTCCTTGACCAAGGTATGCCTCAGTCCAAGCTGCATGAGCGGCATGGTAAACGCCACTACCGAGGAAACATAACTAAGCACGCCATAATTGGATGGGCCTAAATATCGAGCCGTAATCAAACCGATCACAAGATTCAGCAGAGATTGAACAATTTTGCAACCGATGATCCAGCCCGCATTCTTAAAAACACTATTTTTCAAATTGTTCTCTTTTCTATCTTATCTGTAATATTTGAATCGGATTGCCTTTTTATAAAGTGGATACAGACCATGTGCTACAATCCAAGCCAATTTTTTATGATGATTGTTGATAGGCTTATGATATTTATACAACCTGCGAACCGTTTGCACACTCTCTTTATGAGTTTTACTGTATTTCTTATCATTCGTGCGGCACAATACCTCTAAAAACTGCAAATGCGTACGAGCCTCCATATTATAAGCCTGCTCCATATATTCAGAACAATACTTCTCCACAAGCTCTTTTTTGCGATTACAAAAATAAAGCATCGAAAAATATTTTTCCGCAAAAACCTGTCGGGAACAAGAATCCTGTCGGGTGTTATACTGATACAACGTAATATAATGACGGACAAATACAGGCTTTTTCAAATAGCACTGAAACATGAAAAATCCGTCTTCATTGATATTTTTTCCCTCCTCAAAGCAAAGATCTTCAATAAAAGATTTTTTAAAGAGCTTAGACCAGACCGCATTGATGTTATATTCTCCGCTCAAAGAGAGCAGCAACGGCTGATCGTTCCGAAAAACGGTATATGTACCCTCTTTACCGGTATTTTCCGTATTTGCGTTTTTATCGCCGTTTTGTATAGGTGCCCATACGATATCCGCTCCATATTCCCTTGCATCATTCAATAACACAGCCACCGCCTCGGGATACAGCTCGTCATCGCTGTCAACGAACATGATATATTCGCCGTTTGCATGACTAAGTCCAGTATTTCTCGCGCCGGAAACGCCTTTGTTTTCCTGATGAATTACGGTAATGCGGGGATCTCTTTTTGCGTAATCATCACATATGTTCGGGCAATTATCGGGAGATTGATCGTCCACTAGAATAATCTGAAGATTTTGATAAGACTGTTTACAAAGAGAGTCGATGCAAGCAGGCAAATAATCTTCTGTACCATACACGGGAACGATAATACTTACCAAAGCACTATATTCTTTAATATAAATCTCCCCTTTTTCGATATCAATTCAATCAAAATCAGCCGAATGAAAATCATCCGTTGCCCACTGCGCACCGCGTGGAGGTTTTGATTTCGCGCAGTTCCCCCTAGATAGCCAGGGGGAGTTTGTTTTGCAAAACAAACAAAATGGAATCATGCGATCAGTTCAGGATCATCTTGCCATCGGCATCAAAGGAGTAGACTCCAGCCTCCAAAAGCGAACCGTCCGCAAAAGCAAACCCAGATACAAACCTTGCGCCCAAGTAAATGGTTGTATTCTTCAAAACCTTGTTTCCGTCATCAATGAAATAGAAATCGCCGTTGAACTCGATCAACTGATAGCATCTCTGGAGGACGCCGTTTTTGTAGAAATAATCGCCCACAAGGCCGTTCTTGACCACCATTTTGCCGTTGGCATCGAACTCATAATATCCTGCCGAGAGGGGCAATCCATCCGCATACTTGAAGCCTGCTACGAACTTCTCGCTCAGATATACACGGGTGTTCTTTAAGAGCTTATTGCCGCTGTCGATGAAGTAGAAATCGCCTTCAAATTCAACGAGCTGATAGCTTCTTTGCAGAACATTGTTCTTATAGAAATAATCTCCGATAGGCCCGTTCTTGACAATCATCTTGCCGTCTGCATCGAAATCATAATAACCGGCAGGAATGGCAGTGTCATCCGCAAAGGTAAAGCCCGTCACAAACTTCTCGCTCAGATATACACGGGTATTCTTCAGAATCTTATTTCCATTGTCAATGAAGTAGAAATCCCCATTGTACTCGACCAGCTTATATGCTCTCTGCTGTACTCCGTTCTTATAGAAGTAATCCCCTACAGGACCGTTCTTGACAATCATCTTGCCGTCTGCATCGAACTCATAGTAGCCCGCACTAAGAGCTGTTCCATCTGCATAGGTAAACCCGGATACAAAGTTCGCACTCAAATATACCCGTGTATTCTTCAGCAGCTTGTTGCCCGCATCTATGAAGTAGAAGTTGCCTTCACTGTCCTGCACTAGGCGATAAGTCTTCACTTTCCTACCGTCAACATAGAAATAATCCCCATATGCTCCGTTCAGGAGAGTTGCAACTCCATCCGTACCGCAGTCGTAATAAATTAACGCACCGGTGGATAGAGCACCGCCACCGTCAGTAGCATCATAGAAGCTGGCAATACCGGTCTGCATATAACCCTGTCTGTTGAACAGATATGTTTTGCCGTCGATCTCATAAGGTCTGGAAGAGGTTGAGTCGGGAGACATATCTCTGTAATAACCGGGTCCATACCAATAACGTCTTCCCGCGCTATCTCTTGTCCATGTACCGGTCGTAAGTCGTCCATTATCAAAGAGGAACTTAACACCCCTATCAGCATACTGCTCGCCATCTGCACCGGCAAAAGTGGTTGTATCAAAGTAGTACCACTCGCCATCAACATCAAACCAACCACTGGTCAGCTTACCGTTGACCGCATAGTAGTTCTTACCGTCAATGGTCTGCATACCAGTTACAGTGGACTCTCTTCCGCAATCACAAACGAGCTTATCGCCGGAAACCCCGAAAGTATGTCCAGTAGCGGGAACGGTGGTGCCCCACTCTACAGGAGAGTTACAGCCTTCGCAGAAGGTTCTGCCTGTATAGCCGTTCTCTGTACAGGTAGGTTCCTTGTCGGGAAGAGCTACAGGAGTATGTACATGCGTTGTTCCGTGTGCGATGAAGTAATCCTTATCCATATTAGCCATGCTGGTGTACATTTCTGTATCAACATGGAACTCTTCATTGGAGAAGGTGCTTGTGGTTCCGTTAACATGAGTAATAAGACCCATATCAACGTCCATCTTCATATCCTGTGCCCAGAAGGAGTAACTGGTCCAGTAAGTCTGAGCTGTATAACCGGGAGTCTTAATATCGGTATCAAAGTAAAGAATACGCACGGGAAGCTTGGCGAGAACTGCTGCGCCGGTATCGTAGTTGACACCGGTACGGGTAATCGTAATCGTTGCTGTGTTGGTTTCCTCTGCAATGGTATAGGTTGCAGTGAAGCCTTCTGCAAGCTCCATGTGATCGAGCTGCCAATGGTTAACATTGTTTAGGTCAATAACAGTTTCTACAGTCTGAATAGTCTCGATTGCGGTTGCTTCGAGGTTCATCCAGTAGATAGAACCAAAGGGGATTCTATCGAGCGTAGTATCTGCAGGAACGAGCTTGATTGTGGAATCGGTCGATCCGGATTCAACCTTAACAACACGGATAACAACAGACTTATTGCCTGCGTTATCGCAAATTTCAAACTTTACACGGTGATATCCGTCTGCAACGGTAATTCCGTTTGCGGAAAGAACACCGTTTGCAAATGTAGACTCAACCTCTACACCGTCAATATAAACCTTTGCCGATGCAGCGTTAAGACCGGATACGTTATAAATTGTATACTGGTTCTTGTTACCGTCAAGCAGGAAGTTCTTATCAGCTACTGCTGCGGAAAGGTTGAGAACATTGCTTGTTGTTGTAACAACACCACGCTTTACAAGAGCGGTAGTGCCATCAAGATAGATCTTATCAAAGATGGGGTTTTCTCTGTCGTCAACAGCATCAGAATAGTCTACTGTGAAGTTATCAAGATAATAAGTATACTTACCGTTGATAGAACCGTTTTCCTGCCAGAGCTTATTGTTAATTGCCTTGTGGAATACGATTGCAAGGAAGAATTCGCCCTTTTCTCCGGTCATACCGTCGGAAGGATCAATGTCATACTGCTTATCAGCCTGCATTGAAATCTTATCGAAAGCACTGATGTCCATTGAGAGATAATGCCAGCCGGATTCATCGATATTGTAATAAACATTCTCGGATTCCATTACGCTGACAACGTTATCGGTATCAAAGACACCGTCGCCATCGGAGTCGGTCTTATAGTGCCACTGTACCCAACACTGAATATTATCCTCGGGAACATAGAGCCAGAAGCCTACTCTCTTGGCATTTTCAAGCACGATTGCGTCACCATCAACGCCAAGTCTGATCCAAGCGTACTGCTCCGAGTGAGAATCCTTGGAAGACAGACCGTTAGTCTCAAGACGCATGGAATAGTTGCCGTCGTGAACCTGTCCGTTTGTCCTGTCCGCCAGTGACAGGTTGAGATAATAGTCCCAATGAGCCGCATTCTTTCTGTTATTAATAACATTCCAAATGTCGATATCGGGCTGACCGCCTTCAAAGTCCCAGAGAACCTCTGAGCCTTTACCCAAATTGAGCTGAACTGATGCGGTGGGCTTATTGCCCATATTAAGTGTTGCAGTAATGGTACTGGTAACATCAGCAGGCGCATTTGCATCGCTCACTGCAACGAAGCTCAGGCCTTCAAAGCTACCGAGAGCAGCATTGGTGGTAGTAAAGCTTACGTCATTATATCCAAGACCGATTTCATATGCTACACCATTAATTGTTGCAGTAGCCTTAATGGGAATCTTGACAGTCTTGCCAAAGGGAACGGTTACTACAGGCTGTTCAAAATAAAGTGTATCGGGGGTAATGATGGTAATGACCTTTTCACCGACGACTTTGCCTTCATAAACCATCTGGACTGTTACGATACCTTCGGTGCCATTGGAGGTGAAAACACCATTTTCGATCGTACCCATACCCGCTTCTTTAATCTGCCATTGGACATCGGCGGGAACATCCACCTTGGTACCCACGGCGTCGGTTCCGAGAGCATGGAAAGTTACAGAACTTCCGGGAGTGTAGTAATCATAGTCAGCAGAAATTGTTGCACGCGCAAATTGACCGTCTGCGGGAGCGGTCGAAATAACCAGGATCGTATTGGAGGTAGGACGCTCACCGCCGTCAGACAGAGAGCAGTTGACCTTCAGATCCTCACCGGGACGCTGAGAGCAGAAGGTCGTGGAACCGCCACCGTCACAGTTCGCGGCAATGACACAACCCATCTTGATCATGTACTCAGCCATCTCGTAGGAGGTGAAGCCGGTAGAGTAGGGAGCCTGCTCACCGTCGGAAACGGCGATCACCAGAGAACCGTCGGCGCGGACGCCCACGAAGGTTCTGGAGGCGATACCCGAGCCGTGATCCGTTCCATACAGATTCACGGGGTTGCCGTTGGCGTCGGGCTTAACCAGGAATCCGAACAGCACGGGAATTGCCTGCTCCTCCCACCCCGTCAAGGGATCGGTAGAACTACGGATCCAGGTCTTGGGCATATCATCAGGTCTTTTCTCACCAGTAAGAGGGTGGTAATCATAGTTAATGACTACGAGAGTTTGAACACCGCCGGTCGCGAGAGTACCGTTGGTGATACGGCTGTTGGCATAGTACTGACCATCCAAAATGGAATAACCGAGAGGCTCACCAATAAGCTCGGGGTGCTGCTTGTAATATGCTTCGGTGTACCAGCTCAGAGAGCAGTTGGTAGCAACAACTACGTTGCCGTATCCGAGCATATCTGCTTCGAGAGCCAGAGTAGAAGTGGACTGGGTACCGTAGTTACCCGGCTGCGGCCACATACCCTTTGTGCCGGGGATGACCTTAACAAATTCGTTGTTAACGTCAACAACTGCGGTGTGAAGTACCTGTCTGCGAGTACCGGCATCGTTGTTCAAAACTTGCTCATACTCTTTAACACCGGGAGCGATATCCCATTCTCTTTCGGAAATGACCTTGTAGTAATCACTTCCACCGTTACCGTCATCGTAAATGCTGGCAGCAAAAGCGCTCACATTCAGTACGCTGACCAGCATGATAACAGCAAGCAACAATGCGACAAGTTTGTTTGTTCTTTTCATTGGATTTTCTCCTCCTAATAATAATATCTATGTTAATAGCTTGCGCTAGTATCTTTTGAGATCCCTGTTTATAACTTATAGCCGATACGCTTTGAAACCGTGGTGCGTTTTCTGCTTTTCTTTGGGCGGTTCGGGCAGGTAATCCCCGTACAGACAGGAAAGATAGGCATCATAGCCGACCGGTGCCGGGAACATTCGGCCTTCGAATTCCACTTCTATCGCCTCCGCAAACGCTTCTGCGGGAATGATACCGCGAGCTCCATAAACACACCAGGATTTTGCTCCCACGTAGTTGGTTCCCTGCTGTTCAGGCTTATTGCTTGCTTTCAAAATTTTCTTAATATAATGTTTTCCGCCGAGCATTTTACAGTAGACCATCAAAATGCCTTTAATGAACCGCTTAATCGGATTGACGGAATCGGGCTTCCTGAGCTTGGATAATCTAAGGCCACCCATATTCCTATTAATGTATTTCGCCTCTTTTTTCGCTTTCTTAAAATCATCATCCCAGGCATCAAGCGGGAAAACATCAATATCGACGCCCAGTTCTATGCTGCTCTCATATCCGAGCTCATCCTTTCGCGTATCAAGATCACAGATCTTTGCGAAGGGGAAAAGGTAATTTTCATCCTTTTCAAACGCATAAAGGCGATATTTCTCATTATCCTGAAACAGACGCAACAGCCGGTCATAATCCTCTCTCGGAACCAAAACATCAACATCATCGTCCCAAGGAATAAACTTTTTATACCGAATTGCCCCAAGGAGCGTGCCGTATGCCAGAAAATATCTGATATTGTTTTCTTTACAGAAGGCATCAAACATTTTCAGCATATCAAATTCAATTTCTTTCAGTTCCTGCAAGGTTAACTCTTTCATATAGCTCTAAATACTCCCTATATCTTCCATTTTTTTCATATCCCTTCGCTCTGTTTATACAGGCTTCTTTGGTATATGGCTTCTCGTCACATATATAGATGATCTCTTTGATCAGAGATTCCACATCGTTTCGTTCCACTACGGAACCGGTTTCCGCATCGAAACACTCCGGAGAACCCCCACTGTTAAAGGTTACACCGGGTATGCCGCAGGCGAGTGCCTCCATGTTTACGGTTGGGAAATTATCCTCCCTTGTGGGATTTACAAACAGATCCGCCGCAGAGTATATCTGCGCCAGTTCCTGCTGGTTCTGGGTTCGGCGAATCGCGAGAATATTCTCCGGAAGCATTTTTTCCACCTTTGAACTTGTCCCCACCAGGACAATTGCATAAGCATCCGGGAGTCTCTTTGCCAGTTCAATAAACACATCAATGCCTTTACGCCTCTCCCATTCAAAAGAGACACCCAATAGAATCTTCTTTCCCTCAAGACCATGTTTCTTTCTAAAATCACTGGGAGATGGCTTAAAAATATCTAAATTGATACCATTCGGAATCACATGAACGGGGTAGTCATGCAAAAATGACTGTCGGACGTTATCCGCAAGCCAACGCGACGGCGTTACGATTGTCAAATCCAGTCCATCAAACAGTTCCTTCTTTTTATCAAACAGTTCCTGACTTCTGTCGAAAAGCCAGGAATAGGTGCGCCTTTGAACACATTGGGCGCACCGCGACTGCCATTTGTTACATTCCGCCATATCAAAATATGTACAATACCCTGTAAATGCCCAGCAATCATGAAATGTCCATATGACCTTGATTTGTTTCTCTTTGATATAGGAAAACAGCATTTCCAGGTTGCAATCATGGCCGTGAATATTATGCAAATGGAGAATATCCGGCGAAATACTGTCAAGCTTGGCAATCATCTTCTTCGTTGCCCCGGAAGAATGGAATCCCCAGTTGCCAAAAAGATGTGCCTTTAAGGACTGCATGCGGATATATTTTTTGCTTGCACAGCTATCTGCGTTGGCGTATGCTACCGTATCACCACTGTGAAAAATATAGTTTTCTATGCCATGATCGTTCATTCGCTCGCTTAATTCAACACATATTTTTCCTGTGCTTCCGTAGCCGCAGGCGGCATTGATTTGTACTACTTTCATGGATAGCCCTCCCAGAAGAAATGGTATGGGTAAATATGCAGCGGGTTGGATGGGATTAGAAACGCGAGGAAATAGACAGCAAACACAACGACCAAGATATGCCTCGCCAAAATCGCCACCTGCGCCATTTCCGTCCTGCGGCACCGGATAATTTGCGGGATTAACACCGGAACAAAGGGGATAAAATAGTAATTCATCCGCATGGAAAGTGTATGCAACGGCGCAAATATCTGCAGTACAACGACCAAAAGCAGAATATTTCTCAGGCCGATCGTATCCTGCGTCAGTTTTTCCTCATCCGGAATGACAAAGGAAAACACACCCAGCATCACAAACAGAATCAGCATGGTATATGCACCGGTGCTGGAAATCTCCCCTTCAAATCGGCTGTACTGTGAGAGAACGGTCAGCAGGAAGGAAAAGATCTGCCGGTTAAACACAAATACTGCAATGATAGCGGGAATGACTACATAGAGCCATTTTTTGGTGATTTTCACATGGTAGGCTGGGTACAGCAGCAGAAGAAGCGCCGCACTGTTATGAAATCCCATAGCCAGGATCACACAAATCAGGAACCGCCAGAATTTCTTTTTGCGAACGAACGGAAAAGCCATCATGCCGATACCAATGGCGATACTCTGGCGAATTCCGGAAAACAGCATCACAAACACAGAGGAAATTGCAAACAAAATAATCGTCAGGGAGGCATCGTCTGATTCCCGGCAGTAAAACCTTCCAATCCCCCAAAAGGGAATCACCGCGGACGCAGCCAAAAAGAACCGATCATTAGAAGACACATAGCTGCATAGCTTACAAAAGACGGCAAACAGCGGCTCGTCACCCATCGCCTTGAGACTGGAATACTGCATCTTGCTCAGTCGGTGATATATTCCGATGTAATTGGACGTATCATTGCCAATCCTATCATGGCGAAATGCCACCATGACGAACATCAGCAGAAAAAAGAACACCAATGCCGCGCGGTTCTTTCGTTCATAACGGATTCCCGGTACAGCAATGTGTTGGATGGCCATAGGTACAAGAAGCAGTATACAGAACCAAAGCATTTTGTGTTCACCATCCTTTCAAATGTCGTTCATTGGTTACGCTGTCTTCAGCCTGCGGAATATCAGATAATACACGCGCCGCAGCAATGGGCGGATTTTTCCGTACAGAAAGATTCCCCATCCCACCCATGTATCTCTCAGAGACAAAAGCCCGCGGGTTCTGCCGATTTGTATGATTTCCTTCACCCGGTCAGACGGCAAAAACCAGGCATCCGAATGTAAGTACAGCCGCAAAAGATTTCTATCCTGACTGCTCGCCTGCGCAAACGCGCTGGTTAAATAATGGCTGATCTGCGCACATTCTTTTTTGAACAGGCTCTGCCCGGTCTGGGTTAACTGATTGCCGTGAATTCTCCCTTTTACCAGCTTTTCCGGGACGCACCGCAAGGAGCAGCCCCCAAGGAACAGCTTGTACCACATAAAGTAGTCCTGGCAAAAGCGAAGATCTTCATCAAATCCCCCCGCATTCTCCAGCACTGCTTTTGGAATCAAAAGGGAGCAGCCGTGCAGCGGCGCTTTTTTCAAAAGCATTTCAAGCGCCTCTGTACCGGCATAGATCCGATCCGGTGCAAAGCTTTTTTTAGCCGGATTTGCGGGAAGCGGCATGGAATGCGCATCAATTTGGCTGGCTTCACAGCAAATAATCGTTTGCTCGTCACAGCCCTGCAGGGCTTCCACCTGTTTGGATATCTTATCCGGTTCATAGACATCATCATGGGAAAGCCAGGAAAAGTATTCTCCGTGCATATTCCGAATACCCATGTTCAATGCGGAGGATACACCGCCATTGGGTTTGGAGAAATAGCGGATGCGATCTCCATAGGACTTGGCAATCTCCTCTGTCTGACCGTTATCCTTTGATCCATCATTTACAACGACTACTTCCACATTATGATACGTTTGTGCCAAAGCACTGTCAATGGCTTCGCGCATATAGTTAGAACCGTTGTATACGGGGATGATAATAGAAACAAGTGGTTCGGACATTTTAAACCCTTCCTTTGATATGCTGAATCAGAATAAGCAGCAGGCAAACCGGCAGAGCAAAACCTTGCTTTGCAAATTGGTAAAATACCTTCCAATGGAAGGGCATACCTCCTATCTCTAAGTCGTCCAGTGCTTTTTTTCTGCGGGTGTCCCGAAGAACATTACGAACCCGATGAACCTTTGTAGAAATAGAAGCGCCATCGCTCACAGCATTCAAGCCAGCGCCAAGTGTGCTTAATGCGATCCGGTTTTGGAATGCCTGTACACACTCCTCCTCCAGCTCATGTTCACAAATGTATTGTTCCATGTAATCGTACAGCAAATTCCATTGCTCCACCAATTTGGGTTTATAGGTAGACGTTTCGGAAGTGCTTACATTTTTTCGATAATGATATAGCGGCATGCTGACATATACCATTGAAGTGATATGTGCCATACAGTACAGATTTGTAAGCAAATCTTCCGATGGTCCGATTAAGGCGTTATCGACCATTTTAATTTTCCTCAATACATTAGAGGGGTAAAGGTGCGCGCAAACCGTGTTGAAACACTCCATATTTTCCGGCTGACCAATTTCAACGCCGACAGGACCGCATAGCCGCCTCTCCACCTGTTTCCCTGTCAAAACTATATCACTTGAAAATATGCACTTTGGAAGCGACTTTCCCGGGTATTCCCGCACGTATCCACACATGGCAACACTCGTTCCACATCGCTCCATGGCTGCATAAAGTGTTTCACATATGTTATGCTCGACCCAATCATCGCTGTCGACAAACATAATCAATTGACCGCTGCTGCACGAGATTCCCTGCGTTCTTGCCGCAACCAGGCCGGCATTTTCTTGATGAACTATCTTTACATGGCTGAATTTTGAAGCATACTGATGGCATATCTCAGAACTTCTGTCCGTTGAGCCATCATTCACAACAATTATTTCAATATTCTCATAAGTCTGGTTCACAAGACTGTCCAGGCATTGTGCAAGGTATTTCTCCTGATTATATACTGGTACAACAATACTAATCAGCGGGAGTTTCTCCTGTTCGTTCATAGTCTATCTCCGTCATCTGATCACTCGCTTTGCGAGGAAATGAGACTATCAGCAGTCATTTCCTTATTGCAAGTACGACATGATCCTAACAACAATTTTTTCCGTTCTAATATTTTCTCACACAGTACATCGCTGTCAAAATTCTCTTTTGCAAATTTCGCAGCATTCTGTCCCATTGTGGTGTAATCCATTGTACGTATTCGCCTCATTGCCCCCGCCAATGCGTCCGCATCTTTCGCAGGAACCACGAACGCTGTTTTATTCCGGTCAATGGCATCTATGGGGCCCGGTATATCAGAGACAATTGCTGGTGTGCCCATAGCGGCGGCCTCAATCACCACATTACCGAAGCCTTCTCTATAGCTGGGTAGAAGTAAAACATCAATTGCGGCAAAGTAGCGCTCAATGTCTGTTACGGAATCGTGAAACTGAATGTTCGGATGCTGCCGCGCTTTTTCCATCAGATCTGTATTCAATGTCCGGACATCTTCCATCTGTCCAATTATGAACAACTTTGCATCCGTATGCAAGCCGAAATACGCTTCCAACAGTTCATTGATGCCCTTGTCTCTGGTAATTCGACCAACAAAGCCATATATAAAGTCATCATTGCTGTAACCCAGTTCTTTTCTGACTTCTCTTCTCCATTGCTCCCGTTTGGCGCAATCAAACCGGTTCAGATCCACACCGCCGCTACTTCCGTTCCATATGACTGTGACCTTTTCTGGTGGAAACAGACCTTCTTGGATTCCCATTTCCATATTGGATTTGCTGACACATTCAATCGATGTAGAATAGTGACAGGTGATCTTCTCCAAAGTTTTCAGTACCATTTTTCCCAATCCAGATGCGCCTAAATAGCGCAAGCCCATTAGGTGGTAGTTTCGTAGGCTACATCCAACTTGCTTTGCCGCAATCGAAGCATACAACGCCGCATTAGGAGTGGAATACTGTATGAGATCAAATTTTTCTCTTTTGAAAATCTTCTTCATTTCAAGCATAGCCTTAACACCGGCTATGCTGATACCGCGTTCCATCTGAACAGGGTAATAGTGGATATACTCGGGCAGCGACTGCTCGAACGCATCATCTGTGTTACATATAAAACTAATATCCCAATCCGTGTTCTCGTGAAGATATTCCGCTGTCTTTACTACAAAAGCCGTTAAAGTCGATGAAATTGTTGTTATGAAACATATTTTCTTCATTTTTCTGCACACTCCAGATTTGTATTGGCCATTCCCCCATGTCAAGAAGGAAGTACGAAGCAGTGACATGCTTTCATAAAGGGACGAACATCCCTCTGATATCCGTGATCGTGAAGCCAGCCCTCCGCTTCTGCGCACGCCATCGTCTCCTTGTAGTCTTCTTCATAAACCCCGACCATATCTCAAGAACAGGGATTGCATTCCGCAACCGGCTTTCTCATGGCAGCAAACAACTCATCAACGCTTTTTCTTGCATCACACATCCAATGGCACAGGAATCTTGTCTCCTTCCCTGCAGGATACTCCGTGACACCGTAGTCCACTAAATCAACCCCTGCCCCATTTTGCAAATACGTCTGCTCTCGAATACGATCAAATCATGCCCTGTATTTTGGAAAAAAACTACTTTCAGAAGGATTTTGTCTCATATCCACAAGCATCTGATTCTTTTGCGAATCGAACACTTTTTTGCCGATATGGAACCTCGATAGCTCATCCAGACGAAAAAACGCTTTTTTAAACCGGAAGAGGCTATCTTCGCTGCTTCCTACGCCACCGCCAAGATAGAGGGTTTTACATCCATTTGCACAACCCCAAAGCGCTGCTTCATATAGAAGCAAATTGCTCGGTGCCAGATGGGAGAACGCCTGGACAGATCCGGAAAGATGATAGTTCATTCTCCCGTTTGCGCTCAACATAATTGATGCGGCAATCACCTTACCCTCATATTCCGCATAGAAAACTTGCGCATTTTGCGGAAGGTCGTTTAAAACACTATCATAGAATTGCTTTCCAAAATAGTAGTACGCATCAGCATTGTCCTTATCCATCGTACTGTTATAAATATCCCGGAATATTTCGAATATCTCAGGATAACGGCCGTTATAGATTTTTACCCCATTTTTTTGCGCTTTTCGAATGACATTCCGATTCTTACTGGTAATATTGGCCCAAATCACTTCAGCGGAAGATAGATTCATAATAAACGTGTTGCCCAAGGGAATCACATCATAAGCGCCAAGAGAATAAGTATGGTTTTTCAGCACAGGATGAAATCTCACAAATTCAGAAATGATTCCTTCCTGCTGGCACCACCGTTCGTACGCTTGAAAAAGCCTGTCTTTTTTTTCGCCCTCAATTAACCATCCACCATATCCATACGGCGTAATAAAATCAAAAAATTTATCATGGGTAATCTTATCAGAAAAGAATTTATCGTCGGCAATATCCCGTTTCATAACCACATTTATGCCACGAACTTGAGAATCTTCATAATAGAACAGCATCGGATCGCCATCACCGTGAATTTGAAAAGCCTTTGCATAGCCGCTCAGCCAATATACATCGTATTCCTTGAATGAGCGAACAACCGCATCCCACTGCTCCGATTGCTCCATAGTATATACCGTGAGCATTATTTCCCTTCCTTCCAGAACTGTTTGATTGTATCAACAATTCTTTGCATATCCTTTTCTGTATATCTCTGATCGCAAACGAGACTGATTTCTTCATCAAAAATACGCTTTGTTTTATCGCTTAGTACATGATATTCGGTTTTTGGCCAATGAATCGGGAAATAAATCTCATTTTGAATCAACCATTTATGAAGATTATCTCTGTCTTTCACCAAAATCGGGACAAACATAGGACAGTCATACGGCTTGGGATTCGGAAAAAGCGCAATATCGGAAAAAGCATCAAGTAATACCTTTGCATTATTTCGGTGTGCGTTTTTTATGAATTCAACGTCAAGCTTTTTCGCAAGCTCAATATCTCTTTCACACGATTTGACAATGCCGATACCGTCAAGCAATTCTTCGGCTTTTGAAAACATACGAAGATACTCTTTTGATTGAGATTGATCGGTAATAAATAATTGCTTTTGGCTAATAGCATCTTGTCTTATATCAAAATACGCTTCACAACCGTCGTCATAATGGATTTCTTCTTTAAATCCCCATGCAAATCCACCGCCGTAAAATGCAGACCATTTGCGAAGACTACCGAAATAATAATCCGCATCATGATACCGTTTTGAAAAGAGAGAGTGAGTTATATCTCTGATTACGACACCGTCGTAGTCTTCATACGTTTTATCTGACGAATATCCGAAGTAATCCATGACAAGAATTGCGTCTGATGAAAAGGATTTCGGAGGATTTAACGCATCGTAAAACGACACGGAAATCCCATTCTTCAGAAATGGAACAATCATACTTTCGCAACACCATTCCGGAAGTGAAACCTCCTTAAACTTGTTTTCGGCAATAATTGCCTGTAGCGCCGAACGCCCCGAAGCAAACCATTTTACATTCTCGGAAAAAACAATGTTATCACTCGAATCTGTCGGAATACTCCAAAACTCACTGCCAATCTCAGTTCTCATCTTTTTACTTTGCTTTCAATATATTTTCTGGGGTTTCTTTCTTTATCAAAATACATGAAGTAGTTCAAACCTTCCTCGTCATTGAAAACGATTTTTGATACTCCCTCATTAACCTTGTGTTTGTAATATAACCATGAATACTTTTCGCATTCTTCAAAAATGTCTTCATACTGTTGGGTTTTATCTGTTATGAAATATATGCCGGTATAATACGAGTTTAAATTAATAGGTTCCCTACCTTCAAGCATACCGAGTGCTGCCCAAATAATCCCCGACAAATATGGATATCCGGTACTGAGTTCTGTCAGCGGATATGTAATATGGTCTCCGCCGGGTCTGTCATTAATCTCAATTAGATATATTTTTTCATCTATTATCTTAATTTCCGTGTGTGACGGACCGTTTGTTATACCGATCGCCGTCAACATATTTGAAATGACATCATCCACTTTTATTCTCATTTGATTTGAAATCTCTGCCGGTTGATGATGCCCGAGTTCATTACAATGAGGTGCTCCTGAAGTATCTTTTTCCGTTATCTGTGTAACATAGTGTCTGCCTTTGTACGATAGCGTCTCTACGGAATACTCTTTCCCGCCATTTAAAAATTCTTCAATCAATACGCCTTGTACTCTTGAATAAGGAAGAGCCTCGTCAATTGACTTTTCAACTTCACATTGGGAATAGCAGACGTTAACGCCTCTTTTGCCGCCGGCAGCAATAGGTTTAACAACAACCGGGAAACTGTTTAATTTTGGCTTTTCGCCACCCGTATACAACAAATACTGCGGTTGATTGAGATCGGCTATATTATTAAGCTTGTTTCTCGTCAAATACTTATTCGTAATATCTTTTGCAACCGAAACCGGGTTACATAAATATCCGAGCTTCTCCGCAATTTTAGCTGCAGGCAAAATCGTTAATTCGGTTGTGGCAATAACGCCTTCAACCTTATTTTCTCGGCATATATTAACTATTTTATCGATATCAAAAATGTCAATATTAAAAAAATGATCAACCGAATTACAAGCAACGTCATTTTCATTATTTGAAAAGCAATACGTTTCGACAGAAATTGTTTTAGAGCGTTCGGCTAACTCTTTTGACAATATCCCGGAACCGATAATTGCAACCCTATTCATTTGCGTACATATCCATCCTTTTTTTGTTCTTCCCACTGAGCAATTCTATAATTTGAAAAATCACCCTGTTCCTCTCCAGTGATGACAACATCCGAATGTTTAAGTGTATATCCTATTGTTTCGATTATTATCTTTATATCGTTTTTAAGCGTTACATTTGATACGTATTCAAGATCACATAATATTCTATCATTCCACGACGCTTTTGTTCGTCCGTGTACCTGAGCATATCCTGTCAATCCCGGTCTGACACTGTGACGATTATGTTCTTCATCAGTATAATACGGCAAATATTCAATACTCCACGGTCTTGGTCCCACGATTGCCATATCGCCGACTAATATATTCAGCAGTTCTCCGATTTCATCGAGCGATGTTTTTCGAAGAAACCGCCCGTATTTGTTAAGTCTTTGCTCATCCGGCAAAAGATTTCCGTCTTTATCTTTCCCATTTGACATCGTACGGAACTTTATGAGCTTAAAAATTCTTTCTTTTCCGGTTTTGGGATCTATTCTTCCCGGTCTCGGTTGTACAAAAAACGGATTACCGCGCATGGCAATCGCGCCGACTATGGTCAGGATCAAGAGAACAGGGGACAGTACAATCAGTGCAAGCAAGGACAGGGTAAAATCAAAGAATCTTTTCCAGTACTTTGCGTACATATATGTAACTCCTCGATCAATTCAATTGAAGCAGTTCTTTATTATTTCAATGACTTTTGCCTGATCACTATCGGTCATCTTGTTGTCGCTTGGCAGACAGCAACCACGTTCAAATATATCCGCACCGACATCAAAAACGCCGCCGGTAATATAGGCATTGGTTTTCGCGCGTCCTGAACCCTCGCGGGTTACAAATTCATGCATACGGTACATCGGTTGCATATGCATCGGCTTCCAAATCGGACGTCCCTCGGCATTGACGGAGGCGATGGCTTCCAGTATTTCCGTAGGGCAGGTCTTGCCTTTCTCCGGTATATACAATGCTTTCGCGTCATCTCTGATTTGTCGGCACATATACTTTTTATCAATAATCATAGCGGACAGCCAATAGTTTGGCTCAGCTCCGTCAATAATCGGATTCATTTTAATCGGCAGGTCTTTCAGACCGTCGCGGTAACGCTCATAAATTGCCTTTTTCTGTGCGATATGCTCCTCCAGATGAGGATACTGACCGCGAATGACACCCGCAATGACATTGCTCATGCGATAGTTATAGCCGACCTCCTCATGTTGGTACCACGGAGCTGCTTCGCGCGCTTGTGTGGACCACTTGCGTGCCTTGTTTGCCACTTCTATATCGTTTGTGAGCAGACATCCACCCGCCGAACCGGTAATGATCTTATTGCCGTTATAGCTGATAGCGGAATAATCGCCAAACGAACCGCATTGCTTGCCGTTCAACGTTGCACCCATGGCTTCAGCGGCATCCTCAATGAGAAGTGCGCCGTGCTTTTCGCAGATTTCTTTTATCAGATCAATGCGTCCCGGGAAACCGTAAAGCTCCGCGCAAACAACGAGCTTTACATCGGGATACATTTCAAATGCCTTTTCCAGCGCTGCCGGATCCATATTCCACGATTCTGCTTCGGTATCAATGAAAACGGGGATGCCGCCCTCGTATACAACAGGATTGAGCGTCGCATCAAAAGTCATGTCAGAGCAGAAAACCCGCTTGCCCTCCAGTGCGCCATGGCTGATGGCGGGCTTACCGTACAGTTTTTCTCCGGCGGATTTCACGCAAAGATGAAGTGCGGCAGTGCAACAGGACAGCGCGACCGCATATTTCATTTCAGATTTCTCGGCTGCAATGCGCTCTACCTCGTTGATATTGGCGCCGACCGTGGACATCCAGTTGGTTTCATACGCCTCAGTCATGTATTTCAGTTCCTCACCGTGCATGGTCGGCGAGGCAAGATATACTTTTTTCTCAAAAGGCTTGATTTTCGCGCTGTACATTATTGGTTCCTTTCAATACTTATGTCCGTCGTTCATTTTCACAATCTCGCTGTCCTCAATGACTGTGCTCTCATTGACAACAGTATCCTTCATGGCAACGGACGCGACATTTTCGTGAGCGTAATCCTGCATCTCGGCACGGTAGCCGACGGGAGCCGTTAACGCCGATAGCAATGATTGCCAACAAATTTATTGCAATATTCATTGAAAAATTCATATTTATGATACCACACATATGGAATTTTGTCAATATCCTTTGGTCGAAAATATCCGATATATGACGTAATATCTTGTTCGTTTTTTTAAGAAAAGTGCACCATATAGATATACCTCGTGATCGAATCGAAAATATTCGTCTAAATTCATACGTGAGGGCAAGAACCTCACTTGGCTGAAAATTCACACCTTCACCCGATACAGACATACTCCGTTCTGTGTTTCCTTGCGTTCTATCAGCTCTTTCGGCAGCTTCGGGAGATACTTTCTTGACAGCGAATTGCTGTGCAGGTATGCCTCGATATTGCTGACGGGCAGGACGCACCAATCTGTGTCGTCGGGCTTGTTTGCAATGTAATACGCAACGAGCGTGCGGACGACATCAAACGGGATTCCCTTTGGCGTCAGCTCATGTATGCGCTGCTCGACCTCATCGGGAATCTCGACAGATTGTCTGCGCAAAGGTCCCAGCTCCAGCGCATCGGCAACAGCGTCGTCAAAGCGGGTGAGCCACTCACTCTTGGTGTTCATAGCGTACAGCGACACCTGGAATTGTTGTACTTTCTTCTGCCATGCGTCTATAATGGCTTTTTGTTCGTCGCAGAAAGCGGCGGCATGCGCATTGACCTTGCCGGGATTGCTTGTAACGAAGTCACAAATCCCTTTGAGATGCCGGACATACCACCCATTCCCTTCTGCATCTACCAGCTCGGGAAACTCTGCCGAAAGCTCACGGAAATCGGTTTTGAACTGCCACTCCTCCTTGGGGGTGGCAGTTTTTCTTTCCGGCACACTGCACCAGGCGCAGAGCGCCCGGCGGGCAATGTCGACGCGCGTGTATGGGACGCCGTCCCGGGGACTGCCGCAAGGAAAATGAAACAGATATCCGCGGGCGACGATGGTAAAAATACGACCGAACCCGATGTTTTGCCGCATCATGTCCATGGTAAACCGCCCGAGAAACGACATATCCTTTTTATCTCGCACCGAGTAAACCGGCTTTGCGGTATAGTCGAGAAATTCATTCCATTCGTTCGTCATAAAAGTCCCTCTCAGTTCAGATAATACTCCGCCTCGCGCCAGAGAACGTCCCAAATGAAATCGCGCTCGTCAAGTGCAACGACACAGCGAAACATCGCATACTGCGGCACGGCGCGGTAAAGCTCGAGTCGGCAGGCATCGGCGACAGCCTCACTCCAGCCGGTGTCCGGGGCGTTTTTGTATGCCTCGGTCAAACGGTTCATGATCGGCGGATCGTTTTCATAATTAAGGCGCAGACGGCTCCTGCGGCGGTTTTCATTGTCCGCGTCGGCGACAAGGTCTAAAAGCATTCGATAGCCGCCATGCCTGAAATCACAGAACAGCTCATAATACCCGGAAAATTCCGCCTCGGGTAGCAATTCCGTAAGCAGCGGCAGCCGTTTCTCCTCGGGCATCAGGTGCCACGAGCGTTCCTTCAACGCCCTGCGAACGTCGGCAACACGCTCGGGCGAAAGGCAGGGGAATAGCGTGTAGAGCGCGTCGATATCGGTTTGCGCATCTTCATCGCGCATAAATAAGATGCGCTCGATGTCCTTTCTTCTGCCCTTGTCCGTCAGCGAATGACGGATGGCGCGGATGCGGGTAAGGCATTTTCGATAGTCTTCAATGATCTCCGCCGTCAGACGAAGATGCTCGGGGTCGAGCTGTTCCTGCCAGCCCGGGTGAGCGGCAAAGAAAAACAGTTTATCGTACGGAGCCGGACGTCGTTCGCGCTTTGTTGTCTGCTTTTTGAGCATAAAGGCGAGGTACGGCAGGCGCTCAACCGCAGATGTGACAGCCGTCCAGTCGGTTTTCTCAAGTTCTTTTTCGAAATTGCCGGGAAAGTGCGGCGCATTTGCCTGGCGGTTTGCCGAGGCGCTGTCGAGCAGATTTTTGTAACGCAAAAAGGGTGTGCGCTCAACCGACGGTCGGTCGAGGTAGTCGGACAAATCCGGCTTGATGCCGCTTTTCGCCGAGTCGATTTCAAGTCCGGTCAGAATGGCGAGCGACTCCGCTTCGCGCCGATAATGCTCACGCCGTTCGGACTGTGCTTCCCGGTCGTAGGCAATGAGAGTGCGGTCGAGCGCGGCATTGGAGATCTGCCCGACGCGGGAGGAAAAGGTGCTTTTTACCGTTTCAAAACGGGCACGCCAGTCGGACGCATCCGCCAGACGCGGCTCTGCGGCAGGAATGTGAAGCAGAGGCAACGTCCGGCTTCTGTCTCCTGCCATACAGTCCGAGAGAAGCGGCTCGAGGATAACCTTGATTCTGTCGCCGTCATAGTCCGCACCGCCCAACCGTTCGGCAATCAGCGATTGTGGTGAGACCATGGCGATGCCGGTGAGATGACCGAAAAGCCGTTCTCTCAGCCTGCTGTGGACAGAGGGAAAGCGCGCCGAAACATCCTCATTGCGGGATATGTGCGGATTGCGCAGCAGTACCGCGCATTGCTCCGAGCCGCCCATAAGCTCGGGACAGTACACCTCGTCCGCCGATAACTGCCCATCCTTAAGCTCGGCACATATCCCGGCTGCATCCGGATTATTTTCGGCATAAGGCGCGAGCAGTCCGCGCAAAAACAGCATAAGGTCGCCCGAAAGATAACGCACGCATCCGCGCACCGTGATATTGCCCCGCGCATATTCGGTTACTATGCGGTCGAGTTCGCGGTCGAGTTGGTCGACAAATACCTTCTCGTCGATCAAAAGATCGTTGCGGTACAGGCACTGCGCCAGCGCGTAGCTTTTTGTCCCCGGTTTCCGGCTCGCGTTGTCAACGATAAAGTCGAAGCGGGTGAAATCGTCGTTTTGCAGACGGTAATAGCGCTCCTCCGTCGTTTTGGTAAGCCACTGCTCCCGTTCATTTTCGGGATCGGTATCCCATCCGAGCGGTTTGTCAAACGGACGGAAGCTGTCGGCAGTCAGAGAAAGTGTGGAGAGAAACTGATAGTTCAGCTCGGTGTAGTTGCCCGACGGCGTGTCGGCTCCGGAAATATAGAGTGCATGGCCGAAGCGGCGGCAACGGGCAAGATATTCCGAAAAGGCAATGCGGTTTTCTCTCATCCAGCCGCATCCCTTGAATTGGCTTTTGGTCAGTATCATGCGAATCTTTCCGACCGGATGCGAAACGCCCCACATATCCTTGATCTCCCCGATAGCCGCCATGCGGAACAGTCCCGCAAAATCCACCGAATGTACCATTCCCTTGATATAGGGCAACCGAATTTGAAAAGAGGTGTGAGAGATGCCGTCGTCCAGCGCGGCGTTGATCACCGACGCAAAATCCGGAGAGACAAGCCCCTCTCCGTCAAACTCGGTAACCTCAATGTCGGCAGTCTTTTCAACACGCTCGTAGCGTCTTACCTCGCCGGTGCCCGTCCTGTCTTGTACCGTCACGACGGGAATGTCACGGAATATTTCTTTCGGATCGTCAATAACAACGATGCTGTCGGGATCAAACAGAACGTCACATTCAACGCGCGTTCCGCTTGAAAACATCAGTCCGTTGTAGGCGTAGAGCTTGGACAGCTGACAGATGCCGATTTCCATGCCCAGCATCATGCGCTCGCGCAAAGGCTCATACACATCGGCGCGGACAAAGGACAGCCGTGCGTGGCGGCTCATGTTGCCCGAGCGCTCGAAGGCAAGATAGCGGCACGGACCATTCCCGAGGTCGAGCGAGATACCCTCGGGACGAAACAGTGACTCGGCCTTTTTCTGCCGATCGGCGTATTTCTTACGCTTGGCATCGCGGTCAAAAACACCCGAAAAATCAAGATAAATGAGTACGTCATACAGGTCGTCGATAACAGCATCCTTTTCGGGGGACTTGTATTCTTCACCATGCAGGACGCACATTGCCTGGTGGAAAATGGCGTTGTTCTCCTGCTCGGCATTGCCGCGCAAAATCACCGTCCCGGTTTCGGTACGGTTCAATGAGATAGTATGGAAGCCATCGGGAGCTTGTTTTGCGTAGGCAAGTATCGCTGCGGCAGACAGAAGCGGAATTCGGTATCGGATATGCGGCATGTTAACCTCCACGATATTGATACAATCAGTATATCAAAGATTCGGATAGTAGTCAAGTATGAACATAAAATACTACCCCCACAATCTCAAAATTTTTGTGTCGGACAACATTTATATACTTACCGACCGAAAAAAATAATAATCAAAGAAAGGAAAAAATTATGAACCAGACAAACAACAAAGAACCGCCGGAATCGGCGGTCAAAGTGCAAAGTGCACCGTGTGAGGACTCTCGCGGCACCGAATTACAGACGATACACGAATCACGTTATGCACCACCATACACCGCGCAGCTTCCGACGGTTTGAAGAAGACAACGCCCAACCGAATGCCCCAGAAATTTAAGACAAACAGCGCCGCCTGAATCCCGGGATAGGCATGGGCGTGATCCATTTTAACAGCGTTATACTTCACCTTAAACATAGCGTAAGCTTCTTCCAGCTGTTCCGGTGAGAGCTGGTGCTCAAAAGCGCGCTCTACCAGCTTTTTGGCGCCGTTGCCTACCAATTTCTTATAATCTGCCTGGGTCCATTTGGGCGTGCGGCCGTACTGCTCCAGCACATAGTCCGTAGCCAGTCCCAGATCATCAATCGTATTCACCAGCGTGCCGTCCAAATCAAAGATGGCGCATTTAAA
>URUL01000014.1 GCA_900551005.1 uncultured Ruminococcus sp.
GGGGGCTGTCCGGTTCTAGCAACTATTCTTCCTTTCAGCCGGGAGATTCCTATTCAAATAATGCAAGCAGAACTTTTTATGCGGTTTGGGAGAAGAATCCTCCTGCCACCTATACGGTAGCGTATAATGCAAACGGAGGCAGGGGGACACCCACAAGTCAAACCAAGACGGAGGATGTTGCACTAACCTTGTCAAGCACAAAGCCTACCCGAAGCGGATATACCTTTCTTGGATGGGGGCTTTCCCCGACATCGACAAGCGCGACCTATCAGCCGGGCGGCAGCTATACTTCAAATTCTTCCGTTACCCTGTATGCGGTGTGGTCGTGTAACCACTCATCAACCAAAACAGTATGGGATACGGGGTGTGACTGGCGAAAGGTCTGCAATACCTGCGGTGCAACCGTGTCCTCCGGAACGACACACGGTCCGTACACTTACGGAGAATGGGAATATGTCAACACCAGTGAGCACAAGCGGACAAAAGACTGCAACTACGGAGATTATAGTACTGTCGAGTACGAAAGTCACAGCACCACGACGCAATATGAAGATTATTCAGCGGTACAGCACATGAAGTATTCATACTGTGCGGACTGTTCCTCAATTGTCGGCTCCAAGAGCTATGAAAGTCATAGTTTTGTTACCACCTACTACGACGGAAAAACTGTCGAAACCTGTTCACTGTGCGGATATTCCAAAACTACGCTGGACACCTATACCGTGCCCTACAACGCGAATGGCGGTTCAGGCAGCCCGTCAAATCAAACCAAAGTTCACGGTGTCACGCTGAAACTCTCGACCGTTCAGCCGACCCGCTTCAATTACGCTTTTGTCGGCTGGGCGACAAGCAACAGTGCAAGTACAGCAGAGTATACAGCCGGAAGCAATTATACAGACAATGAATCGGTCACGCTCTATGCAGTGTGGCGATACGATCCCGCAACTTATACCGTCAGTTTTGATGCAAATGGCGGTAACGTTGCTCCGGCAAGTCTGACCAAGACCTACGGGATTACGCTGACGCTTCCGACATCCACTCCGACAAGACGCAACTATTCCTTTGTTGGTTGGTCGAAGGATCGGAACGCTACCTCTGCAACCTATTCTGCCGGTGGCAGTTTTACCGATAACGCAGATGTCACACTCTATGCTGTTTGGCGTTATTCACCCGAAACCTATACCGTCAGTTATGATGCAAACGGCGGCTCAAATGCTCCGACAAGTCAGACCAAAACCTACGGCGTGTCGCTGACACTTTCAATTCAGTCACCCGTGAAGTCGGGTTATGCATTTCTCGGCTGGGCGACCTCTAAAAGTGCGACCGCACCGGAATATGCACCGGGTGACAGTTACACCGAAGATACAGGGACAACGCTCTATGCGGTGTGGAAGTATATTCCCAAGACTTATACCGTCAGTTACAACGCAAACGGCGGCGTGGGTGCGCCGACCAATCAGGTCAAGACAGAGAATGTCACTCTGATGCTATCGACAGCAGTGCCCACAAGGGAAGGATATACCTTCAAAGGTTGGGCAACGAGCAGTACGGCTTCTTCGGCAATCTATCAGCCGGGAGCAGGTTATTCAGCAAATGCGAATCTGACGCTGTATGCCGTGTGGGAGATCAATCGCTATACCGTGACCTACAATGCCAACGGCGGCACAAGTGCTCCGGCTTCTCAAACCAAGACACACGGACAGGGACTTACGCTTACGACAGCTGTCCCTTCAAGAATCAATTATGCGTTCCTCGGCTGGGCGACAAAAAGCAACGCCGCTTCCGTCACGTATGAGTCGGGTGCTGTCTATAACGCGGATGCAGATGTCACGCTCTATGCGGTCTGGCAGGAGCGAAACTATGACTTCTCCGTGTCCGACCTGTCTGTATCACCCGAAGAAGTGGAACAGTACGGAAAGGTGACAGTCAAGTTCCGCCTTGACAGCTGGGACAAAAACCTTCCGTATGACAACATCCCCGTTGAGGTGCTTCTAAACGGAATAGTGATCTACTCCGAAACAGTGGATTTTGCCGCTTACGGAATTCAGAACATCGTATTCACGCTGAATGTGGGCGCACTGGAAGGAACACAGACGCTTGTGGCACGAGTCAACTGGTCAGATCATGAGAGTGAAACCCGGACGGGCAATAACTCTACGGAAACGGCTTTTCGTGTCAACAAGGTAGTGGAAACCTCGGTGGAATCAATTTCGGTAAGCGGTGAATACACCGAAGGAACACAGGTCATCACCAGCTTTTATGCCGTCAACGAAGGAGCGTCTGACATTCTGCCGGAAGACGATGTGTCATTTGCATTTCTCGTATACACGCTGAAGAACGGCACGGTAAAAACAGTTTCACAGCAGACATGGAACAAAGTGGTTATCCCTGCAAACGGTAGAAACCTTGTCTACTTCAAGTGGACTATTCCCGCTGACAGTGCCGGAACGACCTACTATTGCAAAGGTTCTGTCAGTCATGACTATGCGGACAAGGAACAGAACAGCGGGAATAATGTAACCGAGTTTGCGGTCGTAGCACAAGGCAAAACCTCATCGCAGACACCGAACACAAGATTCGAGAAGAATCCTCCCGCCGGATACTCTGCCAATGTGAATCCGCCGACAACCAAAGCAGGATCCGCCACATGGAATATGTGGGTATCCGAGGATGGTAACTTGGTTTTGAAATCTTACGGTGTCACGGTCACGGTGGCATATCCGGTTGCAGCTCCGAGTTCCGCATGTAAGACCGCCGAAAAGATCGGTGCAACATGGAAGATGAAGTCAGGTTACGGTCAAGGGGGCTTTGAAAGAGATCAAGGCTATTGATGCCCAGAGCGTGATCACTGAGTATAAAATTCGGTGGTTAATAAAAAGCGGCCGACTGCGTAGCTACGCAGTCGGCTCGAGGGAAATCATTGTTATGGAATCCTTTGATGACGAAAATCTTTTAAATCAGGAATCAAGGGAAGGTTGTAACGTTACTCAAGGAATTAAACTGAGTGAACAGTATGGGGAATTACTGTCAAAAACCACTCAGTCGTACACATGTACTCGAAAGCGATGAGGTTCAGACGTTGATGGAGTCAAAACAATCGGCTGCAGCCTTGTCGGTTTTCGCCAGTGCATGTACATATATGTTGGTCGTGTCAATGGACGTATGCCCAAGTCTTTTGGAAACGGTTTTGATGTCGCATCCATTGGATAGAAGATAGGTTGCGGATGAGTGTCTCAAACCGTGAAACTTCAGATGACGAAAACCGTACTTTTTCAGGAACTTATCAAATTGTTTGGTCGGCGTATGCGGATGCATGACGTGACCGCACCAGTCGGTAAAGAGGAATCCTTCCTCATGCCATTTCTCACCGAGCAAGGCTTTTTTACGGTCTTGCTCCTTTTTCAGTTCCTGTAAAACGTCACATAGTGCTTGTGGAATTGCCATCTGGCGAATACTGCTGATGGTTTTGGGCTGCTTGATTTCAGGCTCCTGCCGGGCAAGCTTGACAACGCTTCTGCGGATATACATAGTCCGTTTTTCAAAGTCAACGTCCTCCCATTTCAGGCCGGCGATCTCGCCCCGTCTGGCACCTGTGTAAATGGCAGTAGCGATGACGGCGTGGATGTGGATGGGCTCAAGTTGAGCCATTTTGAGGATCTCGGCAATCTCTTCGTTGCTGAATGCCTCCACCTCAGGAGTGACGATTTTAGCGATCTCAAGTCTGCGGGTGTCAGCCGGATTTGATTGGATATACTCCTGTTTCCATGCCATTGTCATGATGGACTGGAGGATTGTCAGGTATCGGCGGATCGTGGCAGGGGCGAGTTTCTCGCCCTTATTATCTACTCGTCCAGAAGGGGTAGCCAAGAAATTGATCAGCTCTTGAACGTGGAACGGCTTGATCTCGTCCAAATGCAGATGTCCGAGCTTTGGAATGAGAATACGCTGGATAGCCGTCTCATAAAGGAGATATGTGGTGGATGAGATGTTCCCCTTTTTTGCCGTCAGATAAATTTTACAGAAATCGGAGAACAGGGGAGTAGTTGACGTGCTAACGGGTGTCAACACCGGTTGAGATACAGCTTTGCTTTCTTCCTTGGAATCATCCTGCAAGGTTTCCTCTTCAACTGCGTCCTCGTATGCTTTTTGTTGGTGCTTGGATTGAAATTCGATTCGGCATTCTTTCTCAAGTGCCTTGACAAAAGCATCGAGCTCTTTGCGAAGCTTGGATTCAGGGAGTTTCACCTTGGATGGATGAAACAGTCGAGATTTTTGAAAAGGTCGTCCGTTGTCCAGCATACCGTAAGAAACTCTGACGAAATAATTGTTGTTGCCGCGTTCTTTGATGTAAGCCATAACAGCCTCCTAAAATAATAGAATTTTTGTCAAGCAGTACACCATTGCAATATTTTCGCGGATTTAGGTCAATATTTTTGAGTTGCCAACGGTCAAGCAGATGCAAAATTGTTCGGTTTTTTATGAAAAACCGAAGAAAAACTTGCATTTTTACTTGCACTGACTATGCACTAACTATGCACCAAGCCATTCAAGGAATGGTAGAGGCGAATAGAAAGTGGCAGAATAAACAAAAATCGAGCCAAAATCTTTCGATTCAGCTCGATTTTTTGTGCATTTCGTTAAAAATGCTGGTCTGAGTGACACGACTTGAACGTGCGGCCTCTACCACCCCAAGGTAGCGCGCTACCAACTGCGCCACACCCAGATGCAGGTGCTATTATAGCACAAAGGAGACGAGAAGTCAAGAGAAATTTCAAAAAACTTTCGGAAAAATCAAATAAAAATTCAGAAAAGCACGCACATATAAGCTTCCATAATAAAAAAATCAGAAAAAATATAATAATTTCCGAAAAATTTATACATGAAAAATAAAAATATTATTGCACTTAAGAAGGTTTTGTAGTATAATAAACTGTAAAAACCAAAATTTGCGGCTTTTTCAGATGAATATTACCGCAAAAAGAGGAGAACAAAGCCAAGGAGAATAAAGACTTCATGATTTTTTTCAAGAAGAAAACGGCAGAAGCCGTTTATAATGTTGCAAAAAATGCTTTTCCTTCCGCTGAAATACCGAGTGAAAGCGAAATTTTTGCTATGCTGGAATATCCGCCGGATGGCAGCATGGGTGATATAGCCTTTCCTTGCTTCCGTCTCAGTCGTGTACTTCATGCGGCACCTCCTGTAATAGCCGAAAAGATACGCACAGAGTTGGAAAAAGCTCTGCCGGATGGTGCTTCTGCCGTTACGGTGGCAGGCGGATATCTGAATTTCAAAATTTCCGATGAATATTTTTCTTCGAAAATTCTTTCCGAAATCGCAGAAAAAGGCGGAGATTACGGAGCCTCCGATATGGGCAAGGGGAAAACCGTGGTTCTTGACTATTCCTCTCCGAATGTAGCCAAGCCCTTTCATATAGGACATCTAGGAACAACGGTGATCGGTCATTCGCTGAAGCTTCTTCACAGTTATGCCGGATATACATGCATCGGAATAAACTATCTCGGCGACTGGGGCACACAGTTTGGCAAAATGATAGTTGCTTACCGCAAATGGGGCGATAAAGAAACTGTTGACAAAGGCGGTGTAGATGAGCTGGTGGCTCTCTATGTCCGTTTCAATAAGGAGGCGGAAGAGAATCCCGCTTTAAATGATGAGGCAAGGCATGAATTTGCCAAGTTAGAGCAGGGAGATAAAGATAATCTCGCGCTTTGGCAGTGGTTCAAGGATGTAAGCATTGCCGAATACAAGCGCACCTATGACCGTCTCGGCATCGAATTTGACAGCTATGCGGGAGAGAGCTTCTATACTGACAAGATGCCTGCACAGGTAGAACTTCTGCGCGAGAAAGGGCTTCTGAAGAAAGACAACGGCGCCTCGATAGTGGACCTTTCGGAATATAAAATGCCGCCCTGTCTGATACTGAAAAGTGACGGCTCCACCCTCTATCCGACGCGCGATATCGCGGCGGCTGTTTACAGATATAATACCTATCATTTTGACAAGGCAATCTATGTGACATCGGCACAGCAGTGTCTGCATTTTGCTCAGTGGTTCAAGGTAACGGAGCTGATGGGCTATGATTTCTGGGATAAGCTTGTTCATGTTCCTTACGGCACATGCAGTATAAACGGTGCCAAACTTGCCACGAGAACGGGAAACGTCGTTCTCCTCCGCGATCTTTTTGATGCGAGTACGGAAAAAGCACGCGCTATCATAGAAGAGAAGAATCCCGAAATGGAAAATAAAGATGCCGTGGCAGAAGCAGTCGGTGTCGGCGCGATGGTATTCTATTACCTTTCCAATAACAGAATGAAGGATATCAATTTTGTGATGGAGGATGCGCTCAGTTTTGACGGGAATACGGGACCTTATGCACAGTACACCTATGCGCGCACATGCAGTATTCTTGCCAAGGACGGTGAGACAGGGCTTTCTCCTGTCGCTTCGCTGTGTCGCGAGGAACGCGAGCTGATAAAGACGCTTTCGCTTTTCCCCGAGAAGGTGCTCACGGCGATAGCCGATTATGAGCCTTCCGTCATAACGCGCCATATTCTCGATATATGCAATGATTTCAATCGCTTCTATCAGGCTTGCCCGATCAATAGCGCGCCCGATTCAGGCACTAAATCATTCCGCCGTGCGCTGACAAAGTGTACAGGCGAAATACTTGCCCGCGCGATGGAGCTCATCTGCATGAAGCATCCGGAAAAAATATGATTTCCGATTTTGCAAAAAGTAAATAATTATACAGGAGATATATAAAAATGTCAGGACACAGCAAATGGAAAAACATCATGCACAAGAAGGAAAAGACGGATGCGCAACGCGCCAAGGTCTTTACCAAGATAGGCAAGGAAATCGCCATCGCCGTCAAGGAGGGCGGACCTGATCCGGTATCAAACGGCAAGCTTCGAGACCTCATAGCCAAGGCGAAGAGCAACAACGTTCCCAACGACAACATAGACCGCATCATAAAGAAGGCGACAGGTGCAGATGCCGTTGAGTATGAGGAGATAACATACGAGGGCTACGGTCCCTCGGGCGTTGCCGTGATAGTTGAGACGGCTACCGACAACAGAAACCGCACGGCAGGCGAGCTTCGCCATTATTTCGATAAGTTCGGCGGCAATCTCGGTCAGAGCGGATGTGTCGGATTTATGTTTTCCGACCGCGGCGTAATCGCCATATCCAATGAGGACGGAGATATCGATACCGACAAGCTCATGGAGGACGCACTCGAGGCAGGAGCTTCAGATTTTATCGACGACGGAGAAGTTCTTGAGGTTCAGACCGAGCCGGATGATCTTTCCGCGGTGCGCGACGCTCTCGCGGCGAAGGGTTATGAATTTATCTCGGCTGAGATAGAGAAGATTCCTTCTTCTTATATAAAACTGGAAAATGAAGATGATATAAGATATATGAATCTGCTTCTCGAGACTCTCGAAGAAAATGAAGACGTTCAGAACGTTTGGCACAACTGGGAAGAATAACCGCGCAAATCGACAAAATGCGCATATAATGTAATGAAAAATGATCCGCACACAGTGCGGGAAGATTAAGGAATGAAAGCAATGATCACAAAAGAAGAGTATTCGGTAGAATTCAAAAGCATGTTCCGCGAGTATGATATCCGCGGCAGGGTAAGCGAAGAGGAGCTTTGCCCCGAAAATGTATACAAAATAGTAAAGGCTTACTGCAAATATCTGAAGAAGAGAAATATCACGCGCGCTGTTTGCGGCTATGATAACAGAGCCTGCTCGCCCGCATTTGCCGAAGCAGCGGTAAAAGCGCTTCGCGAATGCGGCATAGACGTTTTCTTTACGGGGCTTTCGCTCTCTCCGCTCGTATATTTCGCACAGTATTATCTGAAATGTGAGGGTGCCGTTATGATAACGGCAAGCCACAATCCCGACGGCTGGTCGGGCTTCAAGCTCGCAAAGGGTTATTCCAAAACACTGGAGCCGGATGATATAAAGGAAGTTTTCTCCCTGCTCGATACGCCGGATGAGCCATGTGCTATGGGCAGCTATGAAGAGGTAAATGTACGCGATGCGTATATAGATGATATAGTGTCCCGTATACATATGGGAGATAAGAAGCTCCGCGTTGTTCTCGATGCAGGCAACGGCGGTGCCGGCGTATTTGTTTACGAGGTTTTCCAGCGGCTGGGATGCATGACCTTCCAGCTCAACTGCGATCCGGATACATCATATCCGCATTATTTTCCAAATCCCTCGGATCTCAAGGGCAGACAGCGCCTTCGCGATATGATCCTTCATCCCTATATCCATGCGGACATCGGTCTTTCCTTTGACGGCGACGGTGACAGAATCGGCGTTATCGATGAAAACGGCAACAATATATGGAGCGATACGGTTCTTGCGCTCATAGCAAAACAGCTTCTCGAAAAGAAGCCGGGCGCGACGGTGATCTATGATGTCTAGTGCTCAAAGACGCTGACAGACGTGATCGAAGCAAACGGCGGTAAGCCCGTTATGTGGAAAACAGGCCATTCCTATATCAAAGCAAAGCTGCATGAGATGAATGCGGAGCTCGCAGGCGAGCGCAGCGGTCATATTTTCATCTCGGGCGATGATTGGTATGGCTTTGACGATGCTGTTTTCGTAGCGGCTAAGCTTGTTGAATTTCTTTCGCATCAGGATATGAGCATCAGCGAGATCATAGATACCTTCCCGAAATATGTCACATCTCCCGAAATAAAGGCTCACTGTGCGGATACGGAAAAGTACGGAATCGTTAATAAAATCACGGCAGAGCTCAAGGCGGCTTATCCCGGCAAGGTCTGCGATATAAACGGCGCGAGAGTATCCTTCCCGCACGGCTGGGGACTCATCCGTCCGTCATCGAATCTTCCCGAGCTTGTTCTCATATTTGAGGCGGATACAATGGAACATCTGCTCGAGATACGCGAGATCTTCAAGAGCTATACAAGAAAATATCCCGAAATATCCGACAAATGGGATAATGATGTTATATAAGCAGAATATATGAGAGGGCGTGACGACACGGTGGAGATAATCGAGCGTTTTGACGGTAAGCTTGGTGTAAAATGTGTCGATATATCCGGCGTCACCTCTCTTTCTGTCGCCGATACCTTTGATTGCGGTCAGTGCTTCCGCTTCGAAAATGCGGGAGAATATACCGAGGGCATCGCTTTCGGCAGGTATATCCGCATTTTTCAGAACGGTGAAAAGGTCACTCTCTGCAACTGCGATATTGCCGACTACGAGAATATATGGCGCGCTTTTCTTTCTCTCGATGAGGATTACGAATCGATAAAGCGCGATATAGGCGAGCATTTCGGCAAGTACGGCGAAACTATTTTTTCGGCTATGGAGAGAGCGGGCGGAATAAGGCTCCTGCGTCAGGATCCATGGGAGGCTCTCTGCTCATTCATCATCTCGCAGAATAATAATATTCCGAGGATAAAAAAGATAATCCGCGCGCTCTCCGAAAAATACGGAGAGAGCTTTGAGGCTTTCGGTGCCGTATATCACAGCTTTCCCTCTCCGGAGGCACTTGCCGTCGCGAATGAGGAGGAGCTGCGTGCATGCGGGACAGGCTTCCGTGCGAGATATATACTCGATGCGGCAAGAAAAGTCTCCCGCGGCGAGATAGATTTTTCCGCGGTCCGCGCACAGAACGATGAAGAAGCGGCAAAGTATCTCATGACCATATGCGGCGTGGGCGCCAAGGTCGCCGCGTGCACGCTGCTGTACGGCTTTCATAAGACGGCGGCTTTTCCCATAGACGTGTGGATAAAGCGCGTGCTGGAAAAATATTATCCCGAGGGGATAGATATACATTCTCTCGGAGATTATGCCGGCATAGCGCAGCAATATCTTTTTTACTATGAACGGTACATACAGGCGCAGGAAGCGCACGATATAAATAAAGGAAAGGAATAACAAAAATGTTGGACATCAGATTTATACGCGAAAATCCGGAAATCGTAAAGCAGAATATCAGAAATAAGTTTCAGGACAGCAAGCTTCCTCTTGTCGATGAGGTCATAGCGCTCGATGCGGAAAACCGCCGCACCATACAGGAGGCAAACGACCTTCGCGCAGAGAAGAACCGCCTCTCAAAGCAGATAGGTGTTCTCATGGCACATGGGCAGAGGGAAGAAGCGGAGGAGACAAAGAAGAAGGTTGCCGAGAGTGCCGCCCGCCTTGCGGAGCTTGAAAAGCTTGAGCCGGAGCTTGAGGAAAAAATAAGAAAAATAATGCTCCTTATCCCCAATATCATCGATCCGAGCGTTCCGATAGGACCTGATGACAGCCATAATGTCGAGGTTCAGCGCTTCGGAGAGCCGAAGGTGCCGGATTTTGAGATACCGTATCATACGCAGATAATGGAAAGCTTTAACGGCGTCGATATGGATGCCGCGGGCAGAGTTTCCGGAAACGGCTTTTACTATCTGATGGGTGATATGGCGCGTCTTCACAGCGCTGTTCTCGCCTATGCGCGTGATTTCATGATAGCAAAAGGATTTACCTACTGCATACCGCCTTTTATGATTCACGGCAACGTCGTGGAAGGCGTTATGAGCCAGAACGATATGGATGCCATGATGTATAAAATAGAGGGAGAAGACCTCTATCTCATTGGCACGTCCGAGCATTCCATGATAGGAAAATTTATCGATCAGATCATTCCCGAAGCCACTCTGCCGCAGACCCTGACGAGTTACAGCCCGTGCTTCCGCAAGGAGAAGGGTGCACACGGCATAGAGGAGCGCGGCGTTTACCGTATACATCAGTTTGAGAAGCAGGAAATGATCGTTGTCTGCCGTCCCGAGGACAGCATGACTTGGTATGAGAAAATGTGGCGCTATTCCGTTGAGCTTTTCCGCTCTATGGATATTCCCGTACGTCAGCTCGAATGCTGCTCGGGCGATCTTGCCGACCTCAAGGTGAAATCATGCGATATAGAAGCGTGGTCTCCCCGCCAGCAGAAATATTTCGAGGTATGCTCATGCTCCAATCTCGGCGATGCTCAGGCGCGCCGCCTGCGCATGAGAGTAAAGAGTGCAGATGGCAAGACTTATCTGCCGCATACGCTCAATAATACCGTTGTCGCTCCGCCGAGAATGCTTATCGCCTTCCTTGAAAACAATCTTCAGGCAGACGGAAGCGTGAATATTCCCGAGGTGCTCAGACCTTATATGGGCGGCATGGAGAGGATAGTAAAGAAATAAATCCTTTTACGAGGAGGGGTGAAAAATGATCATTCAACCCAAAGAAACAGCTATCGCTTATCGCTGTCCGGAGTGCGGTGCGACAGTCCATTCCGTCGTCGGCATATTCGCGCTCTCGGGCGACAGGATACAGCTGAAATGCTCCTGCGGCGGAAGCGAGCTTCTCATAGAGCATACGGCTGACGGGAAAATGCGTTTTACCGGTCCGTGCATATTCTGCCCGAATCCGCATATTTTCCTCATCTCCCGAAAGTCGGTGCTTTCGCGCGAGCTTTTCACGATACCGTGCGGGCTTGCGGGCTATGATATCTGCTTTATCGGAAAAGAGGATAAAGTCCGCGAGGCGGTGGAGCAATCGGATAAAGAGCTCTATGAAGAGATATCTGCCGAGGAGCTTCAGAACATAAAGGAAACGAATGGCGAAGATTCCTATTATGATGAGCATATGGCGGATATGCTGGTATATGTTTTCGGAGAGCTTTGCGAGGAAGGGAAGATCCACTGCGACTGCAAGGACGGCGGTGATTTCCTTTGCGAAAAGGACAGGGATTGTGTCCGCATCTCGTGCAAGAAATGCGGTGCGTCGCTTGAAGTCCCGGCAGAGGACAGCCCTGCCACGCATGCCGTTCTCAATGCAAATGAAATTTATTTAAATTAAAATAAAAGTGAGGAAAAAATCATGAGTAAAATCGTATGCTTCGGTGAGCTGATGCTCCGTCTCAATCCGGAAGGCTATCTGCGCTTTGAACAGGCGGACAAGTTTATGGCTACCTTCGGCGGCGGTGAAGCCAATGTTGCCGTATCTCTTGCCAATTTCGGCATGAATGCCTCTTTTTGTTCCAAGCTTCCCACACATGCCATAGGCAATATGGCTGTTCGTGCGCTTCGTGCAGAGGGCGTTTCCACGGCAGACCTTGTTCGCGGCGGAGAGAGAGTCGGTATCTACTATATCGAAAAAGGCGCTTCTCAGCGTCCCTCAAAGGTTATCTATGACAGAAAGTACAGCGCCATATCCATGGCGAGCCGCGAGGATTTTGACTGGGACAAGATACTTTCCGATACGGCATGGTTCCATTTCACAGGTATCACTCCCGCACTCGGTGACAATGTAGCCGAGATATGCCTCGATGCCGTAAAGGCATGCCGCGAGAAGGGCATCAAGGTAAGCTGTGACCTCAATTTCCGCAAGAACCTCTGGACGAGCGAAAAGGCGGGCAAGGTCATGGGCGAGCTCATGCAGTACGTGGATGTATGTATTGCAAACGAAGAGGATGCCGACAAGGTATTCGGCATAAAGCCCGATCACAACGACGTAGACAGCGGCAAGCTCAATCGCGAGGGCTATATCGATGTCGCAAAGAAGCTCTCGGAGCGTTTCGGCTGTGAGAAGGTCGCCATCACTCTACGTGAGAGCATCTCGGCAAACGATAACAACTGGGCAGCTATGCTTTATGACGGAGAAAAGGCTTATTTCTCCAAGAAATATGCTGTTCATATCGTTGACCGCGTAGGAGGCGGAGATTCCTTCGGTGCAGGTCTTATTTACAGCCTTCTTTCCGGCTTTGATATGCAGGATACCATAGAATTTGCCGTTGCGGCTTCCTGCCTCAAGCATACTATCGAGTATGATTTCAACCGCGTCACCGTAGACGAGGTAAAGGCTCTCGTCAAGGGTGGCGGAAGCGGCAGAGTTCAGAGATAAGCGAATACAGATCATCGAAAAAAGGCGTGCATCTGCACGCCTTTTCGCTTCGCAGGGCATGAAAATAATGCCGCAGGCGAATAAGTGATGCTTTTTCGGCAAAACAATAAAATAAATTTCCACGGTTTTGGGGAGGGCATCATGATCTTAAGGGGTTATACAAAAAATCTGATCGTTGTGAAAAACCTTGAAAATCCGCTGATAGACGAGGCGTTTCTGATACTGAAAAAAGAGGCACGCGAGGAGGCAACGGAAGAAGATATCGTTCGCGAGGCGAATATGATGATAAGCGGTTTTGATATTCGTACAAAGAAAAAAGCCCCCCTCGGGGGAGCTGTTTGGTTTTTGCTCGGAGCGCTTGCCTCCGGCTTTGCACTCTCGTTGCTTTTTATCTGTCTGAATATTTTATAGATGAACTTCCTCATAGTCGAGGCTGGCATCTCTTCCGAGAGTATGGCACGGGTATACCTGTGCCATATTTTTTATCAATTCTTCCGCATGGCGAAAAGCCTCGGTATTCTCGAAAATACCGAATACCGCAGAGCCGCTTCCGCTCATCTGTGCCATATGGGCACCGCAGGAGAGCATGATCTGCTTTATCTCGAAAACACGGCTTGTGCTTGGCAGAGTATCCTCGAATTTATTGAGGCTGAGCTTTGCCGCCGTCTTGATATCGTTCTTTTCCAGCGCGAAAACAAAAGCCTCGATGTCGCCGCTTTTTTTGCACAGACCGCGGGTGTCGATCTCAGCAAAGGCAAGCGGAGTGGAAATATTTTCGCCGTAAGGCTTTGCTATGAGCAGATGAAGCGTCGGAAGCTGGCTGATATCGCTCATTTTTTCACCGATTCCGCGTGCCAGAACAGTGCCGCGTCTGATACAGAAGGGAACGTCTGCCCCTATTTTCGCACCGAGTACCAAGAGTGCCTTTTCATCGGCGCCTGTATCAAACATATCCGCCAGTATCATCAGAACAGCCGCCGCATCGGCGCTGGCACCCCCAAGCCCCGCTTCGGAGGGGATGTTTTTAATCAGACCTATCTCAAAATCACATTCTCCCGCAAGAATACCGTCTCTCGAGGGTGCGTCGGGATATGTTTCGGCAAATAGCTTAGCCGCACGGTATGCTGTATTTCTCGGATGGGGAACGGCAAAGAGCATTCTCTGCTTGCCTTCTATGGCGCCCACGGATATTTCTCCCGTTCCTTTTTCTGCACGGAGAGTGACTATATCAAATATATCGATAGACTGCATGACGGTTTCGAGCTCATGATAACCGTTTGGCATTTTTTCTATGACATCAAGATAAAGATTGATTTTTGCCGGTATTCTAATTGTTTTTTTCATGTATTGATACTCCGAAAAAAGGCTCATTTGAATTTTGAAACCGCTTTTAAGATAATGTTTCTTTTCGTTTTGATGGCTGTGAAGGGACACAGCTCCTGACAGCAATAGCAACGGATGCAATTTTTGCGCTCGATATGCGCCACAGTCTTTCTGCCCGACTTGACCATAACGATCGTATGCTGCGGGCAGGAATTTTTGCATTCGCCGCAGCCGCGGCATTTGGCAATATCTATTTCGGGATGCGGGGAGAGCATTTTTCCGAAAATTCCGCCCGAAAATATTTTCAGCGCAGACACAGACGAGGTCCCGTGGCTTGTGGCGGGAACGATATCGCGTATGGCAACTTCCTCGGGAGCGAGAAGAGGGTATTCCAGCTCATCCGCACTACTCGGTATGTATCCGCGATCTTGCGACTGACATACCGTGCCGACATTGGAAAAGCCCAGTATCTTCTCACATGAGAGGTCTGAGGCAAAAGGATTCGTGCTCGTGACGATGCATCCTATCTTCTTCGGATCTCCGCCCGTCGGACCGTCGCCCTCCATGCCGATGATTGCATCGGTGACGGCTATGACCTCGCATCTGCGGCAATGCATATCGCAGAGGTCGCATATCATGGATTCAAAATCGTCATAATCGGGATGTGCCGCATGCATCTCGAATTTTTCTATGCCGGGGACGGTACCGAAAAGATTTTTTACGGCACCGCTCATCGCCGTGAGCGAATGGGTCTTTAATTTGCAAACGTCGAAAATAATATCGGCACCCGCTATCGGAGAGATGATATGAAAGCTTTTTACAGATTTGCCCTCGGCAAAGGTCAGCATTTCTGCCGAGATATCCGTATTGAATTTTACGCGAAGCTCGCTTGCGGCATCATACATCCCGCAGACACGATAAAACCCATCCATGCGCTGGGCGGAATAAACACCGCCGGGACTTTCCGCAATGGTAGGCTCAATGCCCGCTTCGTTGAGAATGAGAAGAAGTGCGCGGATAACTGCAGGATGGGTCGTAGCCGCCGTTTCCGGCGGCTTTTTCATAACAAGATTCGGTTTTATAACGACATTTTTGCCCTTCATACGGGCTATATCTATGTCAAGCGCCTCAAAATGCGCTGAAAGTATATTTTTTATTTTTGCGACATCGTATTCGTCTGCCGCGGAAATGGCTACTTTCTTGCTGTATTCAATAATTTTTTCTCCAAATCATGAGGTTAGATATCTTAACCTTTTATATGATATCACAACGGAAGGGAAAAAGCAAGTGGGAATACTCAATCGCCCGTAAATTTAACAAAATATTATTATTTGTAGAATGCATGAGCCCCGATCATAAAGGCATACGGGCGGTTTTTACTTGCCCAGGAATATGGGGAGAGGCGCGGATTTACGAAGTAGAGGATCTCATCGGAGAGGGAATATCCCTCCAGACATATTTTTGCTGCTGTCACGGAATTGACATCCGGCGTATTGTAAATGGTTCCGTTCGCTACGGGCGTGAACTGAACGCCGTATTTTTTATCGAAGATAACGCCGTATATTGTATTCGGAAAATCAGACGAGCGAACGCGGTTAAGAACCGTATTGCCGACTGCTATTTTTCCGCGCATGGGTTCGCCGAGTGCTTCAGCTTTGATGATCCGCGCGAGCCACAGAACTTCATCACTGCGGTAGACTTCGCTTCCGGGACGGCATACTCCGCCGTTATCTCCTATATAGAGTATACCGTTATCCGCGGCATAATATTCGCATGTGAAGATGCGCGATATCGTCGCCATCGGAACGTGAAGGATACCGCCGATATTCTTTGCACAGGCATTGTTATAAAAATATCTGCCGTTGGCTTCTATTATGCTGCTTCCTTCTGTCACGGTGATCTTGATGTTTCTTATGTAAACCGTAGCGGTTCTCGTGCTTTGATTCCAATCCGTGCCCCTGCTTCCGAGTGCGTCGCAGACAGCACGCAGCGGAACGTAGAGAAAGCCGTCCGATACGGTCGCTCTGACGTCGGCACTCAGATTTGTGCCGTTGATCTGTATCTGAAATTGTCGCTCGTAGGCTCCTAGCCCTACCGATAAGGCGAGGCATATAAATACCGCGAGCGTGAGTGAAATGATTTTTCTTGTTTTCATGCAATGCTCCTTTCGAGGTTTTAATGGTTGCGTGGATCCCCGCCTGATTTAATTTTATCAGAAAATATACATCGCTTCAATGCAAAATCATTTCCAAATCAAGCAAACTATGTAAAAACGGATATTTTTTCGGGCATACACATTTTTCGCGAAAAAAGCTCTTGCATTTTTGAAAAATATATAGTATAATATTTTCACTACACGCCGGTGTGTTGGAATAGGCAGACGAGGCGGACTCAAAATCCGTTGGTAGCGATACCGTGCGGGTTCGACCCCCGCCACCGGCACCAAAAATCCCAAATGTGTCAGCATTCGGGATTTTTACTTCTTACCTCTTCACTCTTCACTCTTCACTCGTCCGCGCATTCGGGATTTTTGGAAAGTAAGAAGTAATAGTGAAAAGTGAAAAAGTGAAATCACTAATTCTTTGCTCAGCGCAGTTAAAAATATGTCGGTTCAAGTCCACATCAGAATTTTGCAGTGACATCTTTTGCGTGATGCGTTCCTTGCGGAACGTAATGCGGATTCGCCTGTGAGGCACGCTTCCGGCGCGTGTAAGAACGCATCGTATCACTTACTTACAAACAATCCTAATGATATAGTAATATTGAAGAGAGGTGAAAGTATGTCCAAATTTTCAATGACAAAACAAGAGTATATCAATCAATGGCTGCGCCGTTTTGCGAAAAACATTTCGAAGGATCAGCTGGAGAGGCATGTAATAAATCAGTATATCTGGCATATTTTCTCTTGGGAATTGATTCAAACGGATAGCTTTTTGATGGGTGATGCCGCAAGGCAGGCTTATAATGAAGCAGTAAAAACAGACTGTATTTTCTGCGATATGTTCGGCAACGGTGGTGTAACGGATAGGCTCTCATCTCAATATGATACTGCAGAAAAGATTGACGAAAACCTGACAGAATATTATGTAGTTGCTAAAGATTATTCGTGGACATACATCAAAACACACGAAGGTGATTTGTGTGGTCCGTATTTTTTGAGAGATTCAGAGTAGATATACTATTTTGGTCATTCTACCCCCACCTACGCTACTTTTAGTCACTCTTTGGCAAAGCAGAGCACCAATCATGATACCATGGGTATCGCGATTGGCGCTCTGTTTTTCATGGAAGGCACAACTATAAAAGATTTTGAATACGGAAAGACAGCTTAATAAATCGGAATTTTGTAAATGGGAGACGGGGAAGCTTATGCCTGACAATAAATCTAAAAATCAAGTATTGAATGAATTGAAAATCGAATATGCCGTTAAGCAAAAGAAAGGGCTGCCGTTCATCATGGCATCCGCTGTTTTATGGACGATTATGCTTATTGCCTTTCTCACGGATTTGGATATTGCCATAAAAAACATCATTGCTATGTGTTGCTCTGCATTACTCATGCCTGTCGGAATGCTTTTCGGTAAAATAATAAAGGTCAACATATTCAGCAAAGAAAATCCGCTCGGCAGTCTCTCCATTGTGGCGGCACTCAATCAGCTATTGTATCTTCCGATTGTCTTGTGGGCAATGTATGCTGTCCCGGATAAGATGATTATGGTGTATGCCATAGTGGTCGGTGCCCATTTCTTGACTTATTATTGGATCTATTTTTCTCCAACATATTTTTATGCCTCCATTATCATTCCCATTGTATCTTTGATATTTGGTTTATATTTCAGCCAAGTCATAGTTTGCCTTGCTTTTGTTATTTTTGATATCCTTATTTGCTTATTGCTGTGCTTGGAAAATAAACAGGCCAAGAAGTGTCTCAAAGTGATCACCGACAAAGAATGATCCGGTAATTGCCAAATTCTTATTGATCGAGTAGTTTCAATAACCATCGTTTGGGATCTACGGGTGTGCATTTTTATAAAAAATGCGTGCCGGGCCGGTGGATTACGAAAAAGATCCCTTGCCGACGAGAGTGTTTCTTTTACTCGATCCGCAAATCCTTATGCTCGCAAAATAAAGCCTCCTATGGTACCGATCGGCTACCTTAGGAGGCTTTTCTTATATTTTATGATGATGCTCAGAAGCCATTATAATGCTCAGAAGAGCAACCCTTTGTTTTCATCCGCGTACAAGCCCTCGCGTATGAGCTTCAAAAATTTGGGCTCCTGGCTATTGAACATATGCTCGGTATAGACAAGGCTGAGCTTATTATCCATATCGATGATGACATGAGCGCCTGCCGCGCCACACCAGCCGAAAATTTTTCGCGGTGCATTCGGAATCCCGAGTGCGACGGGATCATCGAGCGTATAAACGCCGAGTCCGTAGTTATAATGCTCATACTGTCCCCATTGCCATGTACGGCGGATATCCGCAATTTCATTTTCGCGCATCATCTTCAAGGTGTCCTCGCCGATGATGCGGACGCCGTCCGCCGAGATACCGCCGCGGGCGAAGGTATCCATTATCTTCGCAAGCTCATCTCTGTTTGAAATGACGCCGGCACCGCCGCTTTCATAGTCGCTTCCGAGTATATATGTGTTTTTCTGGGTCTCATTCAGATGAGATGTTTCCGTATCCGGCTCGAATTTATAGAGCGGCGCCACATCATCGTTTTTGCCTGCCTTGACACCGTATGCTGTTTTCTTAAGCCCGAGCGGAGAGAAGAGGGTGCGCTCCGCAAAATCGCCGAAGTGCTCACCGATCAGCTCCTCGCAATAAGCCACAAGCAGGTCATGGCAGAGGCTGTACATCCATTTGGTACCGGGCTGAAAAGCAAGCGGCGTTTCGGCAAGAGCACGCGAGATCTCACGCGTCGGAAGTCTGCCTCCTGTTTTCTCATATGCCGTCTTTATCTGTGAAGTTTCGCGATTATAGGTAAGTCCCGCGCTCATGGTAAAGAGGTTGCGCACCGTTATCGGGCGCTCGGCGGGAACGAGCTTTTCCATTCCGCTTTCGTCCGTTATACAGACAAGCGGCGCTTTCCATTCCGGCAGAACATCCGCTATGGGCGCGTCCAGCTTGAGCAAGCCGCGCTCATACAGAGTCATGGCGAGCGCGCAGGTTATGACCTTTGATACGGAATAGAGATAGAGCGTCTCCTTTCCCGTGGTCTTGATGCCTTTTTCCTTATCGCTGTAGCCGGAGGCATGAGTATATACCTGCTTTCCGTCCTTGTAAACGGAGCAGCTGTTGCCGACGACGCGCCAGCTTGTCAGGTAGTCTATATTTTTGGTGAGTGTTTCAAAAGCCATTTTGTTTTCCTCGGTTTGTCGTTATTCTATCGTTATTGAAATGATTTTGGGCTGGTTTTCAGCGAGCACTGTACCGTTGCCATCCACAACGGGTGTATTTTCGCATATTGCGTCCACGACCTCCATACCGCTTATTACCTGACCGAAGGCGGCATAATTTCCATCGAGATAAGTCGCATCCTTGTGCATGATGAAAAACTGCGAGCTTGCGCTGTCATATGAATTGCCGCTTCGCGCCATCGAGATAACACCGCGCTTATGCGAGAGCGTATTTTCAAAACCGTTTGCGGAAAATTCGCCTTTTATCGTTATACGATTGCCTTTTTCATCCGTATTGCCGCCGGTTCCGTTGCCGCGAGGGTCCCCGCCCTGAATCATGAAGCCGTCTATTATGCGGTGAAAGGTGAGCCCGTCATAGAAGCCGCTTTTCGCGAGATTCACAAAGTTCTTTACCGTCTCGGGTGCGACGTCGGAATAGAGCTCCAGGGTTATCGTGCCGTAATTTTCAACCTCGATTTTTGCTGTATAAGTCCTTTTTCCTCCGCAAGAGCAGAGAATGAGAAGCAGCATGGAAAGAACGAGTGCAAATGATATGATCTTTTTCATGAGAAGCCTCCATAATTTTATATTGAGAATATAATATCATATTTTATCCGAAAACTCAATACTTTTACGTAATTTAGATCTCAATTTACATACTTTTTATATATCGACGTAAAATAGTAAAAAAACGCGGAGGAAAAAATGGCTTCCTTATTTCTCAGAACCCTGATAATATATATCATGCTCATCGCCGTTTTGCGGTTTATGGGCAAGAGGCAGATAGGGCAGATGCAACTCTCGGAGCTGATAACGGCTCTCCTTCTTTCCGAGCTCGCTTCCCAGCCGCTCACCGATGCCGATATACCGATAATCTATGCCGTGATACCGATATTACTGCTTGTTTCCGTTGAGGTGATCATGTCATATCTATCCACAAAAAGCAATATCATGAAGAAGATCCTTGATAGCAATCCGAGCATTATCATAAAAAAGGGACAGATAGATCAGCGTGAGATGCTGCGCATGCGCATGAGCATGGAGGAACTGATGGGAGAGCTGCGGCTCAAGGGCATATCAGCTTTAAACGAAGTCGATTATGCGATACTCGAGCAAAACGGACAGATATCCGTGCTGACAAACGATAAAAATTCACCGCTCAAGCAAAAGGATATGAATATACAAGGCGACGGAAACGGTATAGAACATATGCTTATCGTCGACGGTCATATTTCGGACCATGAAATGCAGGTAACGGGAAAAAACAAGGAATGGATATTCGGCGAGATGAAAAAGCGCCGCATAAATGATATCAAAGACATTTTTCTCATGACGGTGGATGACAGGGAAAATACCGTCATTATACGCAAGGAGGGAGGCAAATGAAGACATTTATCTGCGCGCTCGTCATCGTTTTCGTTCTCTGCGGATGCGTTGTTCTTAATATGTTTTCCATCAATAAAACGATAGATGAGATGCTGGATATCGCATGCTCTGTTCCCGAGCGAGGCAGCGATATATCGGAAGATTTTTCGGATATATCGGAAAGCGTGGAGAAGCTGTGGGAGCTTTGGGACAAGAAGATAGCAAAGCTTGCTTTTACCGTCGGTTATGATGATATAAACCGCGCAGACGATGCCATGGGCGAGCTTTATACGAGCTATATAACAAAAACGAAGGACAGCTTCATCACGGCACGCATGAAATTTATAGATGCAATTCGCCGCATACGTCAGATGGAAAATTTCAATCTGCACAGTATATTTTAGTGAGGTGATGCAAATAATTATCTCTTTTCTATCGCCGAAAGCACGGAATCACGACAGGTTCTGTGCTTTTCAATGTGCCGAAAAGCTTCCGCTAAGAGAAAAACGAAACTGCAAAAAAGCATGTTTATTTATGCATCGGCAAAAGAATTATATTTTTTTGCCGACCTGCATATTATGAATTAAGGTGACAGGCAAGTATACTCGGACAAAGGGTGTTTTTGCCTGAAAATAAAAAAGTTTTTAAGATACAGTATTTTTGACGTTTTTCTAAAAAAAACATCTCATTTTTTTCGAAAAACAGTTGACTTTTACTGCTTCCCATGATATTATATACATATAATATGTATCGGTATCTTGCTTCTTCGTTTTACTTGGCCTCGGAGGAGAAGACACCGCGGGGGCATTTGACAGCGCCGAAGCGGTTGCCCGGATATCGGACCGATTTTTGAGAAATTATTATTTTACTTACGGAGGAAATCAAAAATGAAAAAGAAAGTATTTCTGCCCCTGCTGGTGGTACTCATGCTGATCGTGGCAAGTCTGCCTCTTTTTGCGGCTGAGAACCCCACGATCTATCTTGCCAGCAATGCATCGGGAGCAGAGGCCGGAGAGACATTTACAGTCGATATTATGATGAGAAATAATCCGGGCGTATTTATGATAAATGTAGAGCTGATAGATTACTCGGATAACTTTGAGATACAGGATATTGCTGTCGGCAGCCTGATGCAGGCAGGACCATCTAACATAAATAAGGAGCTCGGACGCATTCTGTTCGAAGCCCCCGGCAATGCAGATGTGACGGAAAACGGAAAGCTTGCTACCGTAACATTCAAGGTCAAGAGCGGCGTTAAAAACGAAGATCATGTAATCGGTATAAAGGTTCTCAGCGCCAATAATTTCGTTCCTGCAAGCGTTCCCTTTGCTACCGAGGGTGCTACAGTACGCACAACGTGTGTTCATACATATACATATGTGGACTCCTCTGACACACAGCATACTTGTACCTGTACCAAATGCGGATATGTTACACAAGAGGATCATGATTATAACGCAGGTGTTATCAAAGCAGGAGACGATTCCACATGTACGGCTACGGGCTTTACGACATACACATGCAAGAATTGCTCTCATGAGGACAGAAAGAACGATGTTGCCATGAAGCCGCATTCCTACGGCGCATGGACAAAGGTTGATGACAACACTCATAATCGCACATGTACCGTTTGCTCCGCACCGGATACACCCGTAGCTCATTCATGGAATGACGGTGTTATCACGACGTATCCCACACATACCGCAACAGGCGAAAAGACACACACATGTTCTGATTGCTCGGCTCAGAAGACATCGTCGGTACCCGTTAATCCCGAACATACATGGGGCTCATGGGAAAAATACACAGCAGATCAGCACAAGCACATGTGTTCTGTAGGCGGCGAGACGGAATATGCCGATCATGTATGGAATGCAGGTGTCGTAACAAAGAAAGCTACATGTAAAGAAGAAGGCATCATGCTCTATACCTGCACAGAGTGCAACGAGACAAAGACTGTAAGTATCGATAAGCTCACAGCGCATACATGGGCTCAATGTACATATTAGGATATGCAGCCTCATACACGTACATGTGTGGTGTGCGGCGAAGTAAAAGAGGAAGTTCACAATCAGGACAGAAGAGTTAAGAAGGATCCTACATGTACTGAGGACGGTAGCTATACATACTACTGCACTGATTGTAATTCCAAGGTAGGCAGCTCCAAGATCAGAGCCAAAGGTCATGTTTTCGGCGATTGGACAGTTGAATCCGAAGCTACGGCAACCTCCGACCGCATTGAAAAGAGAGTATGTCGCGTATGCGGCGAAGCTGAAACACGCACAAGCAAGTGCGAGCATACCGAAACGAAGAAAGAAACCAAGGCTGCAACATGTACGGAAGACGGATATGTTAAGGACGTTTGCACTGTCTGCGGATTTGCAGTTAATACGGAAGTTGTAAAGGCCACAGGTCATAATCCCGGCGAGTGGGAAGTTTCCAAGGAAGCTACATATGATGAAGAAGGTCTGAAGGTCAAGAAGTGCACGGTTTGCGGTGAAGTTCTGGAATCCGAAAAGATTTCTGTAGTTGAAAAAGAAACAACAACAACTACTACAGAAACCACCACTGTTGCTACGACAGAAGCTCCCGAGCCCGAGAAGAAGAGCAATACAGCACTCATCGTAATTCTCTCCGTAGTCGGTGTTGCTGCAGTTGCAACAGTTGCCGCTCTTCTCATCAAGAAGAAAAAGGCTAAATAATAAAACAAAATAAGCGTAAAAATCCTCCTGTCATGGGCGGGTGTTTATAAGACAGTTCACAGCCACAGCAGTTTGCGCTGCTGTGGCTGTTCTTGTATTCCTTTCTGCTATGTGATAACATGGAACCAAACAAACTTGCAAATCGGTTTTTATAGAGGAGAGAGCAGGCGTGCAAATCAATCAGTTTTTTTGAATGGAGACATAAAAGGCGCCATTGCATACATGCGCAATCACGAGGAATTCAAAGAGATTCTTCCTGCTTATGTCGCGATTTTTGAAGATTGTGAATACCGCATGTTTGAAATACCGGACATACTCAACGATATCCTGCGTTTGTATCAGATTTATTTCCGTGATACCTTTTATTGCGGCTTACCGGAGGCAGAGGCCGCAGACAAGCTGCTGACACAACTGAAAGTGCTCCTGGATATGCCGGATGCAGAGGAAGAGATTCTGACTGAGCAGCTTCAATCGGTGTTTGAAGCGGAGGGCTATCATGCGCTTTTCGGGAAAACCCAGGGATATTATGGCCCGTATATCTGGCGGGATACCGTCCCGACCGTCTACCGTGTCGAGCTGCCGGGCGGAACGGCGGAATATACAGTCAACATTCTCAAAGGCTTCGTATTTCGAAGTTGGATGGATTATCTGACCTTCGGCATGTACGGTACGGGTGGCTGGGCTTCGCCCGATGGCACAATCAACTGCATTGAGCAGGCGTATGATTTTGAAAGCGAGCGGTTTCTTGTTTCTCTTCTGAAGCACGAAGCACAGCATACCATAGATATGAAACAATTCCCGGGAATCACCCCCGTGGAGTTGGAATACCGGGCAAAACTTGTGGAACTCCATTACTCCAGCGATTTGGGAGTGCTACAAAAGTTTTTATCGGAAGCGGATGAAAGCAAAACGAACGATAGTCATGCAATCGCTTCTGCGAGGATTAAAATCGAGTTTGCAGATACGGATCAAACGAAGCTCTCCTGCATCCAGACACGGGCGCTGAAACTGCTTCATGCACATACGAAAGAAATGGAAGAAAAATATGGAAAACAAAAAACAGTGTCCAACGGATGATTGCAACAAATACCGGTTATGACGATCGGTTTTTGTAAGCACATGGATTTTTATGACAGAGTTCTGTCTCACACCGGCATTTCTGTGAAATCACACAATGCCCTACATAAGCTTTTTCGCAACCATGACAGCGTTTTTGGATCCCTTGCGCTGCTTTGCAGCGATTCATTAAGCAAAAGACGTGATCATGAAAGTCACGTTTTTTGTTGTTTTTACTGTCTTCTGGACATCGCCCGATATGACGGAAGGATTTTTTATGATAAGTTTTTTATTTGTCGCTAATCTTTTTATATGATCTTACGGATATTCCGCGAGAGAACATGAGCTTGTCGATGGTGTAAAGGGAAGTCACTGCAAAAAAATATCGGCACGTTTTGCGCGCCGATATTTTTATATGTTGGTGTGCTTATTATTTTGCAAGATGATCGAGTGTCTTTTTTGCCATTTCCGAAATAGAGACAGTGCCTACTCCGAAGATGGAGGTATGCAGGGTATCGCCGACCTGCTCTGTCCACTCTGCCGGAAGTGCGGAAGCGCCGAGCATGACACCGAGAACAGAGCCTGCCGTTGCCGCATTACAGTCGGTATCAAAGCCGGGAGCTACAGCCATACATACTGTTTTGCCGTAGTCGTATTCGCCGAAGAGAAGCGCCATGGCAACGATTTCCGCATTGGATATGGTATGGCACCAGTCGTGACCGTTTGCTTCGTTCCATCTCGTGCGGATGTCTGTCATACATTCGTCATAGCTCATGCCGCTGTCATAATTTGCAATGATCTTGTTGATGGCTTCATAGAGACGAGAGGTCTTTGGAATATAAGCAAGACCGCCGCGAATAACCTCTTTCATATCGTTTGTGCCGAAAGCACATGCTATCATAGCGGAAGCCCACATTTCGCCGTAAATACCGTTCTTGATATGAGAGATGCTTGCATCGCGGTAAGCCATATCTGCGGCTGTTTTCGGATCGCAGGGGTTGATATAACCGAAATAGTCGCCGCGGATCTGAGCACCGATCCATTCACGGTAAGGATTCTTATAGTGAGCGGAAGCCGGCGGGAGAAATCCGTTTACGAAGTTGCGGAATGCGACGCGTTCTGCCGTGCAGTAAGCATCCTTGGGCTGCAGCTTCAGCCATGAAGCGGCAACATCAGCCGCGGTAAATTCTCTGCCGTAGCTTTCGAGGATCTTATAGCCGATGACGATATAGTTTGTATCGTCATCAACAGGCATAGCATGGTAATCCTTTGAATATGCGCGCTTGCTTATCGGAAAAGACAGCCCGTTACAAACCTCTTCAGTCATCTCTTCTCGGTTCAGATATCTGTGAAGAGGGAAATTGCCGGTGCGCTTGAGTATGCAATCAAGAGATGCCTTATGGATGCCCTCAACAGGCTTGCCGAGGAGACAGCCGCAGATCCTTCCAAGCCAGCCGCCGTGAATCTTGTCAAGGAGCGCATCTCCCTCGGGTGCTGTGCCTTTACACACATAGCCGTCACCGAGTTCGAATATCTTATCAAGCTCGGAGGGCTCGTTGTACTTATAATTGCGAACGGTAGGAGCATTCTCCACTATGCGGAAAATAATGTTTGCCGCATCATCCTTTTCGGGAGTATCAGGCATGGAATTGACTGCGTCAAAGAATTTTTCATAGACAGAAACGTCCTTGCCCTCGTCGAGGCACTGGCGATATTCTATCGGGAGCTGCTTATAATAAGCCTCCCATGCGTGTTGCTTGGAATATGTGGGAAGCGTACTGTGCGTAATGCGCAGCAGTTCCGTATCGCGCGAATCGATTCCGCTGAGCAGATAATCTACGGAAACATCGAAAAATTTAGCGATTGCAACGAGGTTTTCGATATCCGGCATGGAAGCGCCTGATTCCCACTTCTGAATAGCCTGACGCGAGACAGAGAGCGCCTCGGCGAGCTTTTCTTGCGAAATGCCGACCTTGGCTCTGAGCTTATAAACGGTTTCATTAAACATAATTACACCTCAAAGAATATAGTGTTATATTATATATAATACAGTCTGACGTTACTTTTTACAAGCAATTATTATTATCTTTATTTGACAACCCGCGGTAGCGTATCGACCGGCGGCAAAAATCTTGACTTTCGGGCATTTTTCTGATATATTTATATCAATGATGCAAAACAACCGATAGTTGAGCGAGAAAACGCCATATGGTTGAGTTAAAACAACTGTTAGTCCCTTAAAATTACTTTTTTTCGGTGGTAGAATAGAGCCAACAAAACGAAAGGAGACATACAGATATGTCACAAACACTTGGTCAAAGAATAGCAGAACTCAGAAAAAAGGAGGGACTCACGCAGGAGGAACTGGCGGAAAAACTCGGCGTTTCTCCGCAGGCTGTTTCCAAATGGGAAAACGACATTTCATGCCCCGATATCATGAGCATACCGAAGATAGCGAAAATCCTCGGAGTAAGCGCAGATACGCTTCTCTCGGGTGAGACAGCCGTGCCTGTTTCCTATGTGCCGGAGGAAAAGAGAAAGAACATAGACGATATGTTCATGCGTTTCGTCCTTACGGTCAATGACAGAGATGACGGCGATCATGTAAAAATGCAATTTAACTTTCCGATGAGCCTTGTAAAGACGGCACTTGAGGCAAATATGTTATCTTCACTTGTCAATATCGGAAATAATGAAAAAATGAATCATGTAGATATTGATAAAATCGTATCTAAGGTTGTTGAGTTGGCGGAAAAAGGTCTGATGGGCAAAATATTTGAGCTCAATGTCGGTGGCGATGAAGACGGCAAAGTTTACATGGAATTTTTTGTGGAGTAAGTCATGAAAATAAAAATCAAAACGGATAAAAATCGAAATATCCGTCTTGCCCTTCCGAACTTTATGCTTTTCGGATCCCTCGGCGCAAAATTTGTGACGCGGATGATAAATGAAAAAATTTCAAAGGACAGTGCAAACAGGCGCGTCTCAGAAGAAGATATGCGAAAGATCTTTCGCATGATGCGACATGCGAAAATGAGAGGAAGGCACTTTCTTGAACTTGAAGTCGGAGACGATGTAAAGATAGTCATATAAAGCAAAAGCAGGACTGCGGGGCAGTCCTGCTTTTTATCTGCTTGTGCTTATTTTTCCTTGATGGGGCTCCATGTATAGTATTCACGCATGGCAAACTGCTCGGCAAAAGAGCCGCTCACACCCTTTATCGTCAGATATCTGAAGCGGTAAGCAGTTGTTTCATTACCGGAGGAGTCAGTCGAGGTGATCTTGGAGACAAAAGCCTTGGTGGAGATGATCTCCACGCTTTCAGGTATTGTGACGGAATTGATCAGATACTTATTGAAGAATTTAAAATCATGGATACGTTTGATCCCGTCGGGAAATACAATGTTTGACGACATGCCGTTATACTGAACGAGTATTCCGTCGCCCGCAACGATAAATTCATCTTTATTGTCTTTCAGCCATACCGTCTCATAGAAGGCGTTTTCTCCTATATATGCGACATTCTGCGGAACGGTAATATCGGCGAGACGTCTGCATTCATAGAAGGCGTAGTCTGCGATGATGCGGAGAGTATCAGGCAGAGTGATATTTATCAGTTTATTGCACTGATAAAAGGCATTTGAGCCGATATAGGAGAGCGAGCCTTTTTCAAAGGTCACACCGGAAAGTGCGCCGCAGGAGGCAAAGGCGCCGTCCTCTATGCGCTCTATACGGGCGGGGATGACGATGCTCTCTATCGAATCGCAGGAACGGTAAGCGTAAGCGGGAACAGAGGTGTTTTCACTGCCGAGTACGAAATCGCGCAGATTACTGCATCCGTTGAAGGCGAACTGCGATATTTTCTTGAGCTCGGAAAATTTCGGCACTTTCTCAAGGGAGGTACATCCCGCAAAAGCGGACTGACCGATGGATTTTATGCTTTCCGAGAGGATGACCTCCGTGAGCTTTGTACAGCTTTCAAAGGTATTTGCGGGAATCTCCTCTATTTCTGCAAGCAACTCGACCTTTGTCACATTCGTATCGAAGAATACGCCTAAGCCAAGCGCTTTTACCGTAGAGGGAATGACAAAAGCGGTGAATTTATCACAGTTTCCGAATGCGTAATTTCCGATGGAGACGAGTGAAGAGGGAACGGTGAAATCGGCAAGCTCACTGCAGGAATAAAAGGCACATGCGCCGATAGATTCGAGCTTTTCCGAGAGGGTGACGTCGTGAAGAGCGAGACATCCCGAGAAAATATAGGAGGGAAGCCGTGTTATTCCCGAGATATCGGCTTTTTTGAGAGCGGTACATGAGGCGAAAGCAAACATTCCGATATCGGTGACCTGAGAAAAGGATATCTCTGTGAGAGATGTGCATGAGTAGAAGGCGTATGAGCCGATCTTTCTGAGTGTGGCAGGTGATGTTACACTTGTCAGCGACTTACAATTATAAAAGGCAAACTGACCGATTTCCGTAACGTTTACGGGAAGCTCTATTTCTGCGAGAGTCTTGCATCCGTCAAACGTACTTATCGGGATCACCGTCATATCGGCAGGCAGAGTAGCCTTCTTGAGGTATGGGCAATTTTTGAAAACGGATGTGCCGAGCGAAACGCCCGCGGGAATTTCTACCTCTGTAAGCGGTGTTGAACAGAAAGCGAAGCTCTCGATTTCTTTCAGAGAGGACGGAAATGCCATCTCCGTAATATTTGAACCGTAGAAAGCGCTGCTGCCTATTTTCTCAACCCCTTCGGGAAAAATCACCTTTTTCAGTACGGCACCGGAGATTGCACCCTCTCCTATGGATATCACACCGGAGGGAAGCGTAAATTCGCCGTCT
>URUL01000015.1 GCA_900551005.1 uncultured Ruminococcus sp.
GAGACGAAATTACCTTTGTATCGGGGTACGGAATACCGTATTTTTCGCAGGTCTCATAGAAAGACGCCTTGAGAATAAGGCGGTCCACGAGCGCTTTATCGGGGCATGGACAGAAATAATATTCAGAAAGCCTGTCTTTATTGCGTATGATCTTTTCGGCATAGTCATCGGTACAGCCCATGAGAAAAAGGTAAGCATCGGTATAAGACCTTGCGTGCTCGACCAACTTATCGGTCAGAGCTGCGTCCGTTATGTCATTGTCTATGAGATGAAAATGGATAAATTTTGAATATTTGATCGTGCCGAGATGGCATTTGCCGAAAACCTCGGAGGTGATACCGTAGGCTTCATGGAAAGCCCGGGCGACACTATAGCAATTCAGATCCGCACCGAGAAGTACGGGAATGATTTTTTTGCTTTTCAATTTCAAACACGCTTTCGGATAAAAATTTTATATAGATAGTATACCACATATTTTCCAAATAAAAATATATTTTTTGAAAAAAATTGAAATTTTCGGAAAAAACGATGCGAAAAGAAAAAAATCCTCCTTCAAAAGGAGGATTTTCGCCAATTTCAAACTTATTCAGCCGCAGGTGCTTCTACGGGGCAAGTACCCTGGCATGCGCCGCATTCAACGCACTCATCGGGATTGATAACATACTTGCCGTCCTTTTCGGAAATGGCGCTTACCGGGCAAACATCTGCGCAAGAACCGCAGCCGATGCACTTTTCGGAATCGATAACATAAGGCATAATTATTCTCCGTTTCTCGGCAGCGATGAGATTTTGTATCAGCGATGCCTTGCTGCCGCGGGGCATCATTACTCTAATATTTTACCATAAAAAATGAAAATGTCAAGTTTTTTGACTACAAAATAGAAAAGTAATAAATAAAAAATCGCTTCCGAGAGAAAATATTCATATAAAACCTGATTTTTCGGAGAGATAAAATGAATTTGGACAAAAAAAACTATAATAAATATGTAAAAGAACGCGCAAAAAAATCGCCGATTGTCAAAGACTGTCTGATGGCATTTCTCATAGGCGGCGCCATATGTATGCTCGCTCAGATATTTATGATGATATATAAGGCGATAGGTATACCCGATGATATTGCAAAAAGCCTCGTGCCCGTGACGCTTGTTTTTCTCGCGGCTCTCTTTACCGGAATAGGAATATTCGACGATCTGGCAAAGGTGGCGGGTGCCGGCACCCTTGTGCCGATCACAGGCTTTGCAAATGCCGTTGTATCCCCCGCGATAGACAATAAAAGCGAAGGCTTCGTCATGGGGGTCGGAGCAAAAATGTTCGTGATAGCAGGTCCCGTAATCGTTTACGGTATCATAAGCTCCGTACTCTACGGCGTGATCTACTATATTGTCGGACTTTTCTGAGGTGATATAATGAATGTGATAAAAATGAATAAACCCGTTTACGTGGCGGGAACAGCCGCTGTTGTCGGAAAGCGCGAGCATGAAGGTCCTTTGGGCGCGGATTTTGACATGCACGATGAATCCGAGAAGTTCGGCATGGATACATGGGAAAAAGCCGAGAGCGAGATGCAGCGCCGAGCTCTTTCTCTGGCGCTGATAAATGCGGGAATGGGCAGTACGACACCCGATGCGATCTTTGCAGGTGATCTGATGAATCAATGCACCGGCTCCGCATACGGACTCCTTGATTTCGGCGTGCCTTATTTCGGGCTTTACGGCGCATGCTCTACGTTTGCGGAATCGATGATGCTCTCGGCACTCATGGTAAACGCAGGGTATTTTAATACATGCGCCGCAGTTACCTCATCTCATTTTTGCACAGCGGAGCGCCAGTTCAGATTTCCGCTGGAATACGGCGGTCAGCGGACGCCGACGTCACAGCGCACAGCCACGGCATCGGGTGCTGCCATTATTTGTGCTCAGTCAAGCGAAAATGTCATGATAGAGGAAGTTTTGCCCGGGCGCATCATAGACAAGGGCATAACGGATATCAACAATATGGGTGCCGCGATGGCACCTGCCGCCATAGATACTCTCACGAGATATTTTGAAGACACGGGGAAAAAGCCCGATGATTTCGATATGATATTGACGGGGGATCTCGGCATGGAAGGGCACGGGATTGTCAATGACATGATGCTCGCAAGCGGTATCGATCTGCACCGCGTATATAATGCCTGCGGTCTTCTTCTCTATAATCTCAAAAGTCAGGATATGCACGCGGGCGGCTCGGGATGCGGATGCGGAGCCTCGGTCATAGCAGGGCATATCATGAAAAGAATGAGACGGGGCGAGCTAAAAAACGTGCTTTTCCTTGCGACGGGAGCGCTGATGAGTCCCGGAAGCGTTTTTCAGGGACTGAGCATACCGGCAATTGCTCATCTTGTACACTTTTCCGCTTAAAAAGGAGGTCAGAATGGATACTTTTATGGAGCTTTTAAAGGCTTTTGTGATAGGAGGACTTTTCTGTCTGGTCGCGCAGATACTCATAGATAAAACTTCGCTGACGCCTGCCAAGATACTCGTACTTTACGTTACCGCAGGTGTTTTACTCACCGCCGTGGGACTATATGAGCCGCTCGTGGATTTTGCCGGATGCGGAGCGACAACACCTCTTACGGGCTTTGGCTATTCGCTCGCCAAAGGTGTGCAGAAAGCCATCGATGAGACAGGTATTTTCGGAGCTTTGACCGGCGGATTTACGGGCACTGCGGCGGGGATATGCGCGGCGATAACCTTCGGTTATATTTTTACGCTGATATTTCGCGGCAGACCTCGCGACTGATTTCAGAAAAAAGCTCTCCTTTCACCCGATGATAATCGCAAACAGGCGTTTATCATCGGGTTTTGCACTTCTTATACCTCAAATTGCCTGTAAATTCTTGACATCATCGCCCTGTTTTGTTATAATAAAAGAAAAATGCGGAGGTTTTTCATCATGAAACTCATTATCGCCATAGTCAATAACGACGATGCTCATTTTGTAAATACAAGCCTCACGGGAGCAGGCTTTCACATTACAAAAATTTCTTCTACGGGCGGTTTTCTGCTCAGCGGCAACTCTACGTTTCTGCTCGGTGTTGACGAGAGCCGTATGGATGAAGCTCTCGAGATCATCAAAACACACAGCAAGAGACGTACACAAAACGTGCCTCTCACCGTTCCCGGTACTCTGTCAAACAGCGCGATGGTGAATACCGCCAGCGTAACGGTCGGCGGTGCCACGGCATTTATTATAGACATTGAGAAATATATAAGATTTTAATGAAAAACGAAAGTTTCACTGTTTTGGGAAATGCCGAGACGAAAAAGTATTTTTCCGGAGCCATTTCCGCAGGAAAGCTCGCGCATGCGTATATTTTTGAAGGTATGCAGGGCTCCGGCAAGAAAACTCTTGTGCGCCGTATCTGTATGCAGATGGCATGCGATAAACGGGAAGAGGTGCCTTGCGGCTCATGCGAAAATTGCCTCGGTATCTCAGGCGGCATATCTCCCGATATCCGTATGCTTACGGTCGAAAACGGAAAAAAGACCATAGGCGTCGACGAAGTGCGGGATTTTTTCGCTTCGGTTTCACTGACTCCGTCCGTGCTTGATTTTAAGGCATATATTATCGATATGGCGGATACGCTGACGCTTCAGGCACAGAATGCATTGCTGAAAATAATCGAAGAGCCGCCTTTCCACACCTATATTTTTCTGCTCTGCGAAAATTCCGAGAAGCTTCTTCCCACGGTGCGTTCGCGGGCGCAGAAAATCATCATGCAGGTTTTCGATTCCTCTCAGATAGAGGAATATATACGGGAAAGCGGTATTATATATGATGAAGAAGCGTTGTATTTTGCCGTGCATAATGCGTCCGGAAGTATTGGAAAAGCCATCGGCTTGCTGACGGAAAAAACGCTGGACAGGGAAGCGTATGAGATCGCTCACTGCATCATTTCGGCGCAGAGCACAAAGAATGAAGAAACATCTTATTTCTCATTTCTGAAAATATTCAATGACAGGATCAATTCACGTGAGCTTGTTTTGCATGTCTGTGCATGCCTTTCGCGCGCATATGCCGATATTATCGCATATTCCGTGAAAAACAGTAATGATATGGAGTTTTTCACTCTTGATGAAATGAACAGAATATCTTGCAATATCGGTGTGGATTCCGCAATAAAATGCTCGGAAGCCGTCATGAAAACCACACTCCTGCAGCAGTCAAACGTAAATATCAATTTATCCTTGACTGCGTTGGCTTCCACACTCTGGAATAATGTATAAAAACGGAGAATAAAATGAATAAAGAAAAAGATATAGATAATGAGAATATAACCGCGGAAGAGAAGAGCTTCTATGAAATAGTGGGCGTTCGATTCAAGGAAAACGGAAAAACGTATTTTTTTGACCCGCAGGGTATAATCTGCAATACGGCTGATAAGGTTATCGTCGAGACGGCACGGGGATTGGAGTTCGGATACGTTTCCATCGCCAATCGCACGGTGGAAGCGTCCAAAGTCGTTCTTCCGCTACGCCCCGTTGTCAGAATTGCCACGGCGGCGGACTGCGAGCGCTATAATGTAAATAAAGAAAAGGAAAAAGAAGCTTTTTCCATCTGTGAGGAAAAAATAACTGCAAGAAAGCTTGAAATGAAGCTCGTGGATGTGGAATATACATTTGATAATACGAAGCTTATTTTCTATTTCACAGCCGAAGGCAGAATCGATTTCCGCGAGCTTGTAAAAGACCTTGCGGCAGTTTTCAAAACGCGCATAGAACTTCGTCAGATAGGCATACGTGATGAAACAAAGCTTATAGGCGGTCTCGGTGTTTGCGGCAGACCTTTCTGCTGTAAGAAATTTTTGCCCGATTTTGTTCAAGTCTCTATAAAAATGGCAAAAGAGCAGAATCTCTCGCTCAACTCACAAAAAATCTCGGGCGCTTGCGGCAGACTGATGTGCTGTCTGCGTTATGAGCATGAAGTTTATGAAGAGGAACTGAAAAAGACACCGAAGCTTGACAGCGAGGTTATGACAGCCGACGGCGCCGGTACCGTATGTGAAGTAAATCCACTGGCAGGTCTTGTAAAAGTCCGTCTTTTTGAGCAGCAAACGATAAAGCAATATTCGCGTGACGATGTAAAACAGATATCAAAGAAAAATAATGCCGGCGAGCCGGAAGATAAATAAAACGCATTATATTCGGAAGGGACTTTTTATATGAGTTTTATTGAGATATTGAAGTCGGCTTTTCTCGGCATTGTAGAGGGCATCACGGAGTGGCTTCCGATAAGCAGTACGGGGCATATGCTTCTTGTGGATGAATTTCTGACGCTGAATATGAGTGCGGATTTCAAGGAAATGTATTTCTATGTGATCCAGCTCGGGGCAATCCTTGCCGTCGTTTTGCTTTTCCGGAACAAGATGTTTCCGTTTCAATTCAAAGATAAATCTCAGCCTGCTTTTCGGAAAGATGTGTTTTCCACATGGCTTAAAGTGGTCGTGGCATGCATTCCCGGTGCGGTCGTTACATTGCTTTTTGACGATTACATCGAGGCACATCTGCATACGCCGTTGGTAATATCCATTGCACTTATCTTTTATGGTGTAGCCTTCATTTTAACAGAGGCTTGGAACAAGAAGAGAAGTCCAAAAGTCAATACATTAAACGACATCAGCTACTATACGGCGTTTCTTATAGGCTTATTTCAGGTACTTTCCATCATTCCCGGAACATCGCGCAGCGGTGCAACAATAATCGGCGCGCTGATTATAGGCGTATCGAGAGTTGCAGCGGCGGAATTTACTTTTTTCTTGGCAGTACCTGTCATGTTCGGCATGAGTGCAATAAAAATAATCAAATTCGGATTTGATTTTACGACGCAGGAAATAGCTATCCTTGCCGTCGGCATGGTAGTGGCATTTCTTGTCTCTGTAGCAGTCATAAAATTTCTCATGGGATATATCAAAAAGCATGATTTCACCGTATTCGGTTGGTACAGAATCGCATTGGGAATTCTTGTTTTGCTGTTGCCGGTAATCGGAAAATAAATTGAAAAGCGTCAAAATTTCTCCGAAGGTGCAAAGATGTTGATATCTGTGCCGGCGGGAGAAAAATATAAAAATCACTTATGATACGTTTTTGGTATCATAAGTGATTTTTTCATAAGCCTTCGGTTTTTCGGGCGGAGGGCGTTATATTGACCCAAGCTTAGGTGCAGAAGTCTACTGCGAAGCAGACATGCTGCTGGAATAAAAGTTGAATGGTCACCGTGGCCGGACTTTATCGTTGATCCCATCCGGTTCAGAAGCGCGTATATTTTTTGTCCTCGCCTACGTTTGAAGAATTTAAGCTCTTAGTGTTTTCTGCGATTTTGGTTGTTTTGACTATAAGCTCTCCAAATCCATATGTAAAAAAGCTACCTATCCAAGAGCCAAGACAACCAACAATGATAACGACAAAGCCAACGGCAATGCCAACGGCACCAGGCCTCGCAATGAATATTACAATGCCATTGATCAGCGAAATAATAATACCGATCAAACAAATTACTTTTGCTAAAGTTTTAATTTTTCTTCCTATGTTTTCAAACATAATACTTTCTCCTTATCCCATACTTTTTTGGATTTCCAATGATACCATTTTTTCAAAGCTTCATTTTAAAGTTTCAAGTCATAGGCTACATAACCTCCCGCTTTCAATATATAACGCTCCCGCCATCTCATATTGCAATAGTCAGCAAGTGAACATGCCATCTTCCGAAAACATATACAATACGGACTCGCCCCGAAAAATCGTTTTGCGCGGAAACATATATTTCCCATTGCCAATAATAATTCTTTGGAAAATAAAAAAGGTGCGCCTTCAATAGAAGAACGCACCCGAAAAATGCGAACTTCCATTGTTGCCACACAATTCTCAACAAATCAGGATACTCTCCTTCACACGTCGAGCGGAATCGCATTTTTGCCAAATCCATTATTGACATGTGAAAAGGGGTATAGACATAAAACCCTCTAAAAAAATAGAGAGTTATCCCGCGAAATTTGTTGATTCAATTGTGTGGCATGTTTATTATAACAATATTTCGGTGATTTTGCAAGTAGTTTTCCATAAATATTACGGATTTTTTAAGTTTTATAATAAAGTTGACAGTTTCGAGAATGTCTTGGAAGTTATATTATAACGCGCGCGATTTTTGAACGGGGGCATAACTAAACGGCATAGTGGCAAGTCTCTAAAACTTGAAATTCTCGGTTCGAGTCCGAGTACCTCCACCATAAAAAAGACGCGGGAAAAAGAAGTCGGCACGCCTGCCATGCGGTTGAATAGAAGGGCAGCTGTCAACTTTTATACAAAACCTACATTTTGTAGTTAATTGCAGACACCGCCCGAGAGGGCGGCTCATTTCATGGATGCAATTATACAAAATGCAAATTTTGTATAATTGAGGGAAGAGAGATATGAAAAAAAGCCCGAAAAACGGGCTTTTTTCTTTTATATAATGATGTATGCTTCATCAACACTTTCAATATTTGCATTTTTGCGTATGGCTTTACGTAAAGCTTTTAAATCCGAGCTTGACAAGCAATCTGCAGATTTTAGCGCCTTTCGGAATCATCATCAGTTCTTCTTTTGAAATGATCTTCGTGACAAAAAGCAAAACGACATATACGATCACCGTTATACAAATCGCTGTAAGCGTTGCTACAGATGTCGGCATAACTTTTGATAATAATTTGAATGAGCCTATTGTAAATACACTTGATATGAGTGTTGCCGCAAAAGGTTTAAAAAATGATTTCAGTATTTTTACGTCAAGATGAACGTATTTTGCCACAAAGTAGAAATTCAATGCTGCCATGACAAAATAGCTGATGACCGTTCCGATCGGTGCTCCGTAAATCCCTATTCCCGGTATTCCTATCAGTATAAGATTCATGATAAGCTTTACGGCTGCCCCGCAAAACATGGATATGATAGGCTTTTTTTCTAATTTATTAGACTGTAATATGGAGTTTGTTATCGTCAGGATTGCGGTAAAAAATACGGATATGGAAAGCACTGACAAAAGCGGTGCCGCACTGTTTACAGATTCGGCACTTTTTCTGAAAAGCATACTCAGTATCGGATGCGATAATACAGACATGCCTATAGCGCACGGGATAGATATGACGGCAGCAAATTTCAATGCCGCATTCATTGTTTTTTTCAGTCTATCGGTATTGTTTTCCGCCTTGGCTGATGCAAGAGCCGGCGTCAGTGCCGATGAAATAGGCACGATAAGTGCAGACGGAAGATGTGACAAGGTAACCGCCAGCGTGCTGTAATTACCGTATGCGGCTTCGGCTTCCTGCGTAGTCACGTAACCGCTCATTCTGTTTATTATGGTGATGGAATCGATGATTCCGGTCAGATTGAGCGCTACGGCACTTAGGGTTATCGGAACAGCCGTAACGACAAGACGCTTGAGGATCGTCTTTCCGGGCAGGCATTCGTCGCTGTCTTCAATACCGAGATAACTGTAATCCTGCTTATGAAAGATTTTTGCCGCGATGAGGAAGATCATGCCTGTGCCGACACCTATTCCTATACCTGCGATAGCATATGCCGCAGAAATCTCGATACTGTATCCGCACGATATCGCAAATCGGCACATGATGATTCCAACGGCAAATTTCCCGATAGCCTCTATCACCTCGGAAATGGCGGTGGGCGCCATATTCTGATGCCCCTGGAAATATCCTCTGACAGCGCTGGAAACACATATAAAAAACAAGGTAGGTGCTATGGTTATAATGCAGTAATACGAACTCGGACTGCCCATCAAAGAAGCAAGAGGCTTCGCTCCGAGTATCATGATGAGCGTTCCGATAATTCCGAGAATGATGAAAAGAAGCAAGGCTACACGGAATATCTTTCTTACTTCTCTCTTTTTGCCAAGTGTTCTGCTTCCCGATACCATTATGGAAATGGCGATGGGAAGTCCTGCCGTGGATATCATATATAATGTAACAAATATATTATAAGCTACATTAAAATAGCCCATTCCGAGGTCGCCGAGATATGAATGGAGCGGAATCTTGAAAAAAAGCCCCATCAGCTTTACCAGCATATTGGAAAACATAAGTATTACCACACCGGAAATGATGCGCGGTGCTTTTTTTTGCTTTTCCACCTTGAAATTCTCCTTATAAATGGACGGTTAATAACCGATAAACTCCCGGAAAACAGAGTTTTTCGGTACAAGTTCTGAAGGAATCATCGGTATATTTTTGAATTTTTCTTCAAAAGTTTCATATAATTCTGATTCTATTTTATTTTTAAAACAATACATTTTTTTGTCTAATATATATGGTTTTATGACATTTATCTCATAAAGCATAAGTGTATTTATAAAGAAATCCGCATTTTTTGCATAGGGAAAGATATTATCATCTTCATTTTTTGTGACGCCGTTCCACAGATCCAATGTCAATGCAACCGAGGCATTACGAAAATGGAAATCACGCACGATCCTGCGCATGAGACGTATCTCTCTTGCACGAAAAACGCTTCCGTATGCCAAGACATCATCATGTATGCCGATATAAATCGCTTTAGTTGCTTTTCTCGGAAGCAATGATAAGATTTCGGGATACATTGCTTGTATTCCTTCAAAAACAATAAATTCGTTTTTATCCGGATGATAGTCCGTATATCCGCTTCTCATGCCAATTTGAAAATCATATTTTGGCAGTCTTGCCGATTTTCCTCCGAGAATATCACAGATACAATCCACAAAATAATTCAGATCCAAAGCGGATGCCGCTTCATAATTCGGTATTTTATCGCTTGAAATATCATCGCGGCTTCTGTAGAAATCATCTATTGATATAATTTTCGCTGTTTTGCCGAATTTTTTCAATTCATCTTCGAGAATAAATGACGTCGTTGTTTTTCCTGAGCATGTGGCACCGGAAAGCATAACAAAGCGCTCTTCCCTGTTTTTACAGATCTCTCTTGCCGTATTTCGTACCTGTGTTTCGTATTTATTCTCGCACTCGAGAATAAATTTTTTCATTTCTTCCTGACCAGCAAAATTCAAATTATGCTGTATCATCAAATAAACCTCCTCTTAACAGATATTATCATAAAAGCTGATTATTTTTGCTTTTTTATCCCTCTCACGTTGTTCGTTTTCTTTGGAAAGATATTCATAAGGATATTTATATTCAAATATCCTCTCTATTTTGCCGGAGCTTCTATCTACAAGCTTAGATACGGCTCCTGCACCAATAGCAAAAATGCTATGTATTTCTTCCATCATATAAATATTGTATTTTCCCTCACATCCCGGCAGACAGAAACCCACATTTTCCAGATTGTCAACGGTATTTTTTTGCCTGTACATATAATAAGGAAGATATCCGGCATTTTTGACTGCGAGATGAGCATAGTCAACAAGCTTGGTAGCTACATTTTCGCCTCTGTCATAGATATAAGAGCGCTCGCGCGAAAAATCCGCCGCATTTTTAATGCACAAGGTGTGAACCGTCAAATTTTCCGGTCTTAATTTTATGATCTCATCCACGGTGGATGAAAAACTTCCGAAGCCTTCACCGGGAAGCCCCGCTATCAGGTCTGTATTGATCTGAGGAATGCCGATCTCTCTCGTCAACTCGAAGGCACGGTAAAAATCAGCGGCAGTATGCTTTCTGCCGATCAAGTCAAGAACTTCATCGTTCAAGGTCTGCGTATTTATACTGATTCGCGAAACGCCGTATTTCTTTATGATCTCCAGCTTTTCCCTCGTTATGGTATCGGGGCGTCCCGCCTCAACAGTAAACTCCTCGACTTTTGTCATATCTACATTCTCCGATATGACGGAAAGAAGCTTTTCAAGCTGGACGGCACTGAGAGTTGTCGGCGTCCCGCCGCCTATATAAACTGTTGCGACAGTGAGTCCGAGAGCCTTGATAAGCTCGGTTTGTTCGACGATATCCAGACAGAGCTGCTCGAGATAACCGTCAAGAAGTCCCAGCAGCTTCGGCGACGTATATGAGACAAATGAGCAATAGCTGCATCTCGTGGGACAGAATGGTATCGATATATATATGCTGCAGGCGTTTTCCGGAGCGGCGGCTATGATTTTTTTCTCAAGATAAGCCGTGTCGCAGGCAAGTGTCGCTTTTTTTGCATTCACAAAATATTCCTTCGTAAATTTTGAGCGGACCTCTGCCTTTGTAGCACCGCTGCAAAGCGCTTGCAGAGCCAGCTTTGCAGGTCTGACTCCTGTCAATATGCCCCACTGCGGTGCTTTTCCGACGAGCTTCTTTGCCGCGTTGAAAAATGCCTTTCCCACGGCTATTTTTCTTGTTTTGTCAAGCGTTTCCATGTCTGAAAAGGATTCAAAATATGAATGCGCCACGGTTTTTCCCATATATGATACGCTGACATTTGCGGTTATCCCGTCCACGCTTTCTTCTATGGAGACAGAAGCAGCGGGAGAATCCGTATCCGACTGCTTTGCTGCCGAAAATTTTTCCCCCGGAAAGAAAAGCATACAAAGCGTCTGTACATAATATTCATTTATCTCGCCGTTTATATTTAATATCATAAAATTTTATCCTTTATTCTGAAGAATTTCACTGTCCATAACTATGGTTATAGGTCCGTCATTCTGAATATCAAGCTGCATATATGCTCCGAAAATACCGCATTGTACATCGGGAATCTCGTTCTTCAGGCAAGCCGTAAAATAATCGTAGAGTTCCTTTGCCCGCTCGGGCGCTTCGCTCATAAAGTAATCGGGGCGATTTCCATGTACATAGTTTGCATACAGCGTAAAATTGGAAACAACAAGCGCACTTCCACCGACATCCTTCACGCTCAGATTCATTTTGTCATTTTTATCCGAAAATATTCTGAGCTTTGATATTTTAAGCGCGAGCATTTGAGCATCTTTTTCGCTATCGCCCTTTTTGACACCGAGAAGGATCGTAAGGCCCTTCCCTATTTTACCTGTCAGCACACCGTCTGAAATGACCTGCGAAGATGAAACGCGCTGTATTACGGCTTTCATATAATGTTCTCCTTGCTTTTACGAGGTATATCCCCGCTCCACAGAGTATATACCCTTGATATTTTTTATTCTCGAGACGATACTCATATAGTGGTCGAGATTTTTGCATGCCACGCCGATGCCGATGATCGTTTGACCGTCACTTTTTGTCTGCGTGTTTATCTGAAGGATGGAAACACGCATTTCAGCGAGAGCCGAGGTGATATCGGCAAGCATGGATATTCTGTCTTCCGCAAAAATGCGCATTACTGCTTCATACTGACCGCCGGCGGTATCTCCTCCTCCGGAAGCCTTGCGCCATTCCACGCGAACGAATCTGTCGGGATTATCCTTCATGGAAGCAAGCGCATTTTTGCAGTCGCATTTGTGAACGGATATTCCGTAGCCCTTTGTGATAAAGCCGATGATATTGTCCCCGGGAAGCGGGTTACAACACTTTGCAAACTTGACCTGACAGCCCTCCAGTCCGTCGACGGCAACGCCGTTGTAGCTGCCTCTCGAATACGGCTTCTGCACCGTCTGGATCTGAGCAACATCAGTTATCAGCTCGTCAACGACCGGTGCTACAACACGGTCAAATTCATCACGTATACGGATGGATATCTTGGAAACGGAAAGACCGCCGTATCCCAGCATGTTGAAAAGCTCCGAGGCGTTGTTCATGCCGCAACGTGCGGCTACATTTTCGGAGATCTTTTCAAATTGCTCGTCGTTATACGTCCTTCCGTAATGCTTAAGCTCGGCAATAAACGCATTTTTGCCTTCTGCGATGTTCTCGTCGCGTTTTTCCTTCTTGAACCATTGGCGTATCTTGGCTTTGGCTTCGCTCGTTTTTACGATGCCGAGCCAGTCGCGGCTCGGACCCTTTGCCGAGGACGATGTCAGGATTTCGACGATCTCACCATTTTTCAACTCGTGGTCTATCGGAACTATCATTCCGTTTACCTTGGCACCGACCATTCTGTTTCCGATGGCGGAATGTATATGATAAGCAAAATCTATACACGTCGAATTCTGCGGCAGATTTACCACATCGCCTTTCGGGGTGAAAACAAATGTCTCATCCTGAAAAATATCGATCTTGATCGCTTCGAGAAAATCATCATGGTCAGCCGTTGTGGATTCGTCCTCGACAAGCTTTGCTATCCACTCGAGCTTTTTATCGATATCTTCCTTAGTTCTGTCGCCTGATTTATATTTCCAATGTGCGGCAATACCGTATTCTGCGATATGGTGCATTTCCCATGTCCGTATCTGCACCTCAAAAGGAATTCCGTCTCTGCCTATGACCGTAGTATGAAGCGAGCTGTACATATTTGTCTTAGGCGTTGATATATAATCCTTGAAACGTCCCGGGATAGAATTATACATTTCATGAATATATCCGAGCGCGCTATAACATTCCGCAACTGTATTCACGATGATGCGGACAGCATAAAAATCGTAGATCTCATCAAAATTCTTATTTTGCTGATACATTTTGCGATAGATGCTGTAAACCGATTTTACACGTCCCTCTATGGTGACATCAAGACCGTTTTTCTTCAGATATTCCGTTATATTCTTCTTGATATTCTCGATAAAGCCGCGGTTTCTGCCGTATTTTTTGTCTATATCTTCGCGTACCTCGTCATATCCTATCGGATCGAGGTAAGAGAGCGCAAGATTTTCCAGCTCCTGCTTTATCTTCTGCATACCGAGGCGGTGTGCAAGCGGTGCATAGACATGCATCGTTTCGAGAGCGATCCTCCTGCGCTTGCTCTCTTCCTGGGCATCGAGCGTTCTCATATTATGAAGCCTGTCTGCCAGCTTTATGAAGATAACGCGGATATCCTTCGCCATCGCAAAAAACATCTTGCGAAGGTTTTCCATATGCTCATCCTCTTTATCCTCAAAGGGAATGCGGATAAGCTTCGTCAGACCGTCTACAAGCTCGGCAACGCTGTCGCCGAAAAGCTTGCGTATCTTTTCAAGATCCGTCTTATCGGAGCAGTCCTCCACCGTATCATGAAGAAGTGCCGCGCAGATGGAATCCGTATCCAGCCCCAGTCCCGCTACGATCTCCGCTACGGCAACAGGGTGATTGATATATTCTTCACCGCTTTTTCGGTATTGCCCGCTGTGCATCTCGCGGGCATATTCATATGCTTTTTTGATTTTTTCAGTATTGTATGTCTTGCCTGTACTTTCAAGTATAAACAAGAGCTTGTCTATGCCGTAAAACATTGCTTTTCTCCTGCCGATATAAGGTATCACTCTGTTTTTATACCATTTAATAGCCTGTTATTGGTAATATCTGTTTTTTTCGTACACTTCGGTAAGGAAAATAAGTACGTCATGCCGCTGGATTTCCGTATTGTCAGCAGTCCCTCATCGGCAAATACCGCCATCATGATCTTCATCTTGACGAAAGATATAGACGAAAGCGCACGAAGTGCCGCCTTTATGTTTATTTCCGCGCCTTCGCCGGAAACATTTTTCTGTATATATTTATAAAGCGTTACAAAGTCTTCCCGATCGGGGAAATCCTCAGGTACGCATATCTCTCTTCCGAGAATGATATTTTCGGCGTATTCTTCCGCATCGATATATGAGAGCAAGGTATCCTTGCCGAAATGTATGTCTTTTCCCATCAGCTGGACAGATGACGTGCCGCGGAATTCATTGATATCCATATTGAAAGCGATATCTGCCGTATCGCCGCTCTCATAGCCTTCGGAAATGAGATTTCTGCCGAAGAAAAGTGTCGGAACGATGGCATCGCCGCATTTTATCATCAGCTTCGTATGTTTGTCATCCTTCAGCATGACGATATCGGTTGTTTCCGCATTTTTCAGCATGAATACGGGGGACGGATTTCCCGCGCCGTACGGCTCCAGCAAGAGAAGCTCATTTGCCTCCACCATATTTATATCGCTCTCTGAAATCTCGCAATCTATCTCACATACAGGCACGGGCATTCCTGAGGAAAAGGCTTCTTTTGCATAGGCATTGATCCTGTCACGGAAAATTTCTGCATTTTCCCGCTTGATCGAAAGACCGGCGGCAAGCTCATGCCCTCCGAATTTGGTAAGAAGCTCACTACATGCTGAAAACGCCGCAAAGATATCAAATCCGGCAATGCTTCTGGCACTTCCTCTTCCCTCCTCCGAATCCTTCGGAAAAGAGATCAGAACACACGGCTTTCCGTAACGCTCCGTTATCTTGGAAGCGACTATGCCGATAACGCCGTTATGCCAATTGTCACCCCATATCACGAGAACATCGCGGGAGGCAACATCGCGGTTTCTTTCAAGAAAGGCCTCGGCTTCCTTGAATATTGCATTTTCCAGCGTCTGACGTTCCCTGTTAAAGGCACAAAGCTCCTCTGCTATCGCATCGGCAAGCACCTGAGATTCCGTCATAAAGAGCTGTACCGCTCTGCCGGCATCTCCCATGCGTCCCGCTGCATTGATACGCGGTGCAACGCCAAATGCGACGGAAGATACGGATATGTTCTTGAGTATGCTTTTCTTATTATGCCCCGAATCGATCTCAATTCCCGCTGCAGAGAAAAGCGATTTCATGCTTACGTCCTCCGTGCCGCGAAGCAGATGAAGACCGATATGAATGATAATGCGGTTTTCTCCTGTCATGGGCATTACGTCGGCTATCGTGCCGATCGCCGCAAGACTGATATAGGAGCGGCACATATCCTTGATAATGTCAAGACTGTATTCGCTGTTATTTTCGCGAGCGAGCTCCAGTGCGCATATCAGCTTGAAGGCAACGCCTACTCCCGCAAGGTCTTTATACGGATAGGGGCAGTCTGTTCTGTGAGGATTTATCACGGCAACCGCCTTCGGCAAAACCTGCGGGCACTGATGATGGTCTGTTATCACCATGTCCACGCCGAGCCTCTCGGCATACGCCGCTTCATCCATCGCCGTTATGCCCGTATCTACGGTGATGATCAGCTTTGTGCCGTTTTTCGCGATGAAATCAAGTGCTTCATCGCTGATTCCGTAGCCTTCGGACTCGCGCGACGGAATATAGAAATCCGACTTTATACCTCGGTCCCTGAAATATCGTAAGAGCACTGAAACCGACATGACACCGTCGGCATCGTAGTCGCCGTAAACCGTTATTTTTTCTTCGTTTTCGATTGCACGCTGTATGCGCAAGACAGCCTTGTCCATATCCTTCAGTAAAAAAGGATTATGCAGAAAGCTTTCCGACTTTTCTATAAATATTTTGGCTTTTCGGGGATCTCCGTAGCCGCGGTTGCAAAGCACACGAGCCGTCACATCAGAGATCCCGAGCGTATCGCAGAGAGCCGAAACTTCCGCTTCGTTTTGCTCCCGTATTATCCACTTTTTTTCTTTTTTCAAAGGAAGTCCGTCCTCTCTATAAGTAATATGTCAGAGCCTCGGAGGCTTGTACTTCGCCATGAGAGCGAGCGCCATATTTATGCCGTCGACCGCGGCGCTCGTTATGCCTCCTGCATAGCCTGCTCCCTCTCCGCCTACGTAAAGATTGTCATAATTACGGGCGGTAAAGTTATTTTCGCGCCATATCCGTATCGGAGACGATGTCCTCGTCTCGGGTGCGGTTATCAGCGCATCATCCGCGGCAAATCCGCGTAGCTTTTTATCGAAATCGGAAATGCCGATTTTCAGTGCATCACTCACAAAGTCAGGAAAAATGCTCCCTATCTCAGTAAAAACCACGTTTCCATTCATATATGTTGGCTTCACGCTTTGCTCGGCATTGCGGCATCCCGGTCTTTCAAGAAAGCTGCCGACACTCTGACAAGGGGCAGCATATGTTCCGCCGCCCGCATGGAAAGCTGCTCTCTCTATCCTGCGCTGAAATTCCACAGCTCCCGATACCGTTCCGCCGAAGTCCTCCGGAAGTACCGAGACGGCAACGGCACAGTTTGCATTCTGTCCGTTGCGAAGATAGCTGCTCATGCCGTTCGTCACGACACCGCCGTGCTCCGATGCGGCAGCAACGACTTCTCCGCCCGGGCACATACAAAAGGTATAAACGCCCCTTTCTCCGACGTGGCAGGAAAGATTATATTCCCCCTTCGGAAGGCGCGGATCTCCCGCAAGATCGCCGTACAGACCTTTGTCTATATTTTCTTGCCGATGCTCTATTCTCACGCCTACGGAAAACGGCTTCGGCGTTATTACAAGCGAAGTGTCGCCGAGCTTGGCAAAGGTGTCTCTTGCGCTGTGACCGATCGCGAGCATGAGCGCACCGCAGTTGGTATCGCCCGCGCTTGTCATAATCGAGCGGATCTCGCGTGCGCTTCCGGAGGCGAAGCCGTCAAATTTCGTCTGATAACGTATCTCTCCGCCGAGAGATATGATCTCGGCTTCAATGCCGCAAACAACTCTTTTCAAATAGTCTGTTCCGACATGCGGACGCGCATTGGAAAGTATATCCTCGGGCGCACCGTGATGCACCATCGTTTCAAGAACAAATGAGCATTTTGCGTCATTGATGCGCGTCATCAGCTTGCCGTCCGAGAAAGTGCCAGCCCCGCCTGCGCCAAATTGAATATTGGATTCGTCGCTCAGTTCGCAAGAACGGAAAAATGCTTCCACATCGGCACTTCTCTCGGCTGTATTTTTGCCTCGCTCAAGCACGATGGGGCGGTATCCGTATTTTGCAAGCAAAAGCGCCGCAAACATTCCGCACGGACCGAAGCCGACAATCACGGGACGTGCCCTGAGAGGTTCCTCTCCGAAGATCGGCGTAATATCGGCCTCTTTTGCCGTTGTTATACCCTCACGCGCGAGCTTTTCCGGATCGCTTCTGCCGTCTACGGCAGCGATAACAGAATAAACAAATTTGATATCCGCTTTTTTTCTCGCATCAACGGATTTTTTATATATCGTAAGCTTTGATATGCTATTTGAGGAAAAGAACTTCAACAAACGCTTTCGTGCGGAAAGAAAAACGTCGTCTGTTGAAGCTCCAATAGGCATTTTTATATTTTGTACTATATATCTCTGCATTTTACTGTTCTGTGTTGGTTGGTACGTTGTTCACATCTGCCGTGCTTTCTGCCACTTCGTCATCTGTCGTTCCGTTTGAGGGGAGAACGCTCTGCAATGCTCGCGCGGAAACGTCTGCCTTTATATATTCCGGAGAAACAGATACGAGAGTGACGCCGATGGGCAGATCTACATCCAGCTTCATCATGGTCTCTCCGGCACTGTTGATCTTGGCGGCATCAACAGACAGCTTTACGCGGCTTTTTTTCGAGTCCGTAGTACTGAATTTTCTGCCCTTTACCGTCACAACTATATTGGTATCGGCAATGGAAATATCAAAGCTTCTGTCACTTAAGACATCTTCGTTTTCTATTATGATATCAGCATTGGTAAACTGATAATCGGTGGTTTTTATCGCGCCGTCTGCGCTGACGGCATATATCCAGATGATAATTGCCGCCAATATGGAGAAAATTCTTATGATTAAGTCAGCCTTTTTACTCCGCTTGACAGTATAGTCGTCAGAACCCTCTTCGCGGTCCACAACGGTATTCTTTGGCTTGAAAAAATCGATCAGCTTGTCAAATTTCTCTTTCAATTTACTCATCTTCCCTCCGCCTGTGATTTTTCCGTTCATTTCGATTCTCGATGCTTTTCGTTCTTGTGCTCTTTTCCGTGAGGATCGCTGCCGAGAAGCGTCGAAAGCTCAGCTTCCAGCGTGCCCAGATCATAATTTCTCTTGAGCTGTCCGTCCACGGCAATGGAAATCGTACCGGTCTCCTCGGAGACAACGACAACGACTGCATCGCTGTTTTCACTCATGCCGATGGCAGAGCGATGACGCGTGCCGAGGTCTTTTATGATGTCATCGTTTGTGGACATCGGCAAGAAGCATCCTGCGGCATATATTCTGCCGTTTTTGATAACGACGGCGCCGTCATGCAAAGGAGCTTTATTATAGAATATGTTGCGTAGCAGCGGAACGGTGACATCTGCATTCACAATCGTACCCGTCTTTATGATATCTCCGAGCGGGGTTGAACGTTCAATGACGATCAATGCGCCGGTGTATTCACGGGAAAGCTCGCTTGCCGCTTCGCAGATATTGTTTATGGCTGTATGCTTTGCCTGAAAAGATTTCTGCTCGCCTGCATTCTTTATGGTGCGGAACGGACTGCCGCCCATTTTTTCAAGAGCGGAACGAAGCTCCGGCTGAAAAATGATGATGAGCGATATGAGACCGACCTGCACGATATTTGAAAGCAGGAATTTCAATGCGCTCATATCCAGCATATCGCTGAAAAGCAATACGACAAGAATCATCAAAACACCGAGAGCCAACTTGCTCGCACGTCTGTCGCGTATGAATTTAATTATATAATAAATGAGTATCGACACTACGGCGATATCAAGTATATCAATCAGTGTTATAGCTAAAAACTGCTCTGCAATATAATTCAGCAATTCCAACTTCTTTCCCGCTCCTTGTAGAGTAATCTTATATTTATTCTATTATAATATACTTTCCAACATAAATAAATAGGTTTTAGAAAATTTTTTTAAAAATTTTCATTTTTTTGCTTTTAAATATACTGAAAATTCATTTTGATATGGATTTTTGGGAAAATTATGTTATAATAGACACGGGAAGTCTTGTTTTACAAGCCTTGGCGCTGTTGCGCCACGCACTCTGTGCGCTCCGTGTCATTGTGTCGCGGCTCAAAAATGCTCTTGCGAGCAAGCATTTTTGCTTTCCTATATAAAATATTTGACAGTTTGTATAAAACGGAGGTTCCGATGAAAAATATACTGAAAAAAATCAGCACTGCCATGAATATTATCACTCATAAAAGCGGGCGTCCTTTCACCTCTGCCGTCATACTCGCAGCAGGAACAAGCACGAGAATGAACGGCGTTTCCAAACAAATGCTGGAGCTGAGTGGCAAGAGCGTCATCGCGCATACGCTCTGTTCCTTTCAGAATTGTGAACTTATAGACGAGATTATCGTTGTAACAAACGAAGCGGAAATGCCTTACTATGACGGATATTTCAAAGAAACTTACGGACTTACAAAGCTCTCTCAAGTCGTACTCGGTGGGAATACACGTGCCCGTTCTGCCGAAAACGGCTTCTCTGCCATCTCGAAAAACGCCGACTTTGTAGCTATTCATGACGGAGCGCGTTGTCTGATCACTCCTGAAAAAATATCCGCCGTAGTCAAGACGGCATACGAAAAAGGTGCCGCTATCGCGGCGACAAAATCATCCGATACTCTGAAAAAAGTCGCGGATGACGGCAAGATAGAGGGAACACTCGACAGAAGTAAGATATGGCGTGCGCAGACGCCTCAGGTCTTTAAAAAGAATATCTATTTTGTTTCCCTGAAAAACTGTAAAAACAAGGGCTCGACGATCACCGACGATTCCATGATGGTGGAGCATGCGGGATTCAATGTTTTCTGTGTGGAAACCGGCTCTGACAATATAAAAATAACGACGCCTGCCGATATTGGTGCGGCATTGGGCATAATCGACGGGAGGAATGGCAAGTGAATTTACGCATTGGTCACGGATATGACGTGCATAGGCTGACGGAAGGGCGAAAGCTTTTTCTCGGCGGAGTTGAAATACCGCATACAAAGGGGCTGCTTGGGCACTCGGATGCAGATGTATTGCTGCATGCAGTATGCGATGCCCTGCTCGGCGCGGCAGCGCTCGGAGATATAGGAAAGCATTTCCCGGATACTGATGAGAAATATAAAGGCATATCAAGCCTTCTCCTGCTGAAGGAGGTATATAAGAAAGTTTCGGATATGGCCTATAAGGTATCAAACCTTGATGTAACTCTGATAGCTCAGCGCCCGAAAATATCGCCTTATACCGACGAAATGAGAAAAAACATAGCAAACGCACTCGAAATCTCTCTTGATTCTGTAAATATCAAAGGAACGACGGAAGAACGTCTCGGTTTTACGGGAACCGAGGAAGGAATTTCCTGTCATGCGGTCTGCATTTTGTATAAGTAAATTCCTGTTATTTCGCTTTATCGTTGTAAAAACTCCGATTATTCGCCGTTTTTAATATTCCCTTTTGTTTTTATTTGACGATTATTGAAAAATGATTTTAGCAAGGTAAACAAAAATCGGGCTTCAATTTTGTTGACAAAATTTTCCAAATTTGTATTGAAATAATTCTTGAAATATGGTACTATGTTGTTGGAAAACTTTGACAAGTCAAAAATCCGAGAGTAAAATAAAGAAATGGAGAAAAACAACATGGAACAAAAAGTAAGAATACTTATCGCAGATGAAAACGTCGAATTTCGCATGAATCTCAGAGAAAACCTCACAAGAGCCGGTATGGAAATCGTTGACGAGGTTTCGGACGGTACCGACATACTGACGAAAATAAAGCGAGCCATGCCCGATATCGTTTTCATAGATATATGGCTGCCCAAGGTCGATCCCATACAGGTGATCAAAAAGTCAAAGCAGCTCTTTCCCAATCCTCTGCAGGCTCCCGATTTCATAGCTCTCTCATACTGTTCAAACCCGAATCTTTTCCTGGAAGCCAGTGAGGCAGGCGCCACCTTCTGTATCCAAAAGCCTGTGGAATATGCCACGCTTTTTGACAGGATCATGCGCATATACAGGAACAGACAGAACAATTTCAAAATCCCGCTGTCAAGTATACGCGTCGGCTCGGGAAGTGAAGAAGATGCTGATCTGGAAACACAGGTAACCAAAATACTGCACAAGATAGGCGTCCCCGCACATATTAAAGGCTATCAGTATCTTCGTACGGCTATTATCATGACCGTTGAAAACAACAATCTGATCAATTCCGTCACAAAAATTCTGTATCCTTCCGTTGCAAAAGCATATGAGACAACATCGTCGCGCGTGGAACGTGCTATCCGTCATGCCATAGAGGTTGCTTGGGACAGAGGAGATCTTGATGTGCTCAATTCTTATTTCGGATATACGATACAGAATGAACGCGGAAAGCCTACAAACAGCGAATTTATTGCCATGATCGCAGATAATCTGCGCCTGAAAAACAGAATTTCATAAACTTCATGCCCATATAAAAAGAGCGGCGGAAAACCGCCGCTCTTACAAGAAGTTGCCAAAAACCGATATCAAAACGAACGAAAAACAGAATGTGAAAAAACGGCTGTCATTGCTCGAGATATGCTTTTGTATAGGCATGATAATTGATCATATATGTAAGCAGATTTCTCTCGGCGCCCGTACAGTCATCCATCGAAAGACGAAGATCTATCAATTCGAGCATCGACAGGCATACGGTGCCCGAGCATATCGTTTTATCTCCCACGGTTACTTCCGCCGTAAAAGAGATATATTTATCAAAATCAAATATATATATTCCCAAAAAATCGCCGAAAAAGCCTTCGGAATCCTTCGTGCCCGCCACATATTCAGCTGTGGCGGCATTTTTTATTGCATCGATACTTTCGTATTTCTCCTCTCCAATGGCAAACCATATTCCGGTTTTTATGTTTTCTGCGTCATATGATGAGGGAGAAAGAACGGATCCGCTTTTTGCTACAGCTGCACTTGCCCTGATACCCCATGGTTCGAGCATGGCAATCTGCGCCGAAAAATCGGTAATTTTATATACGTCTTCATTTGCTTCCGATGAAAGAACTTTATATATTTTCCCGGCTATTAGCTTATCGGTAAAAACTGCATTGGTGCTGATGCCTTCTTCCGGCACATCAGGATAAAACATGCCGCCGACGATGCTTATATTGGAAAAATCTCCGCTGATAACGGTTTCATTGCCGGAATAAAATTCGCCGTCAATGATCGCGAGGGAGCTGTTTTCGGAGGAAACGGCACAAGCCGTATTCGGCGTGCTTCCCTTTTCCCCCGTCGCTTCTATGCGCCCTCCTTTTATGCAGATATCTCCGCCGATGGAATATACACCCGTGCCTCCCGAAATAAGTCCGCCGGATATGTCGAGTGAACATCCCGATGCCATATTATAGATTACGGCACTGACAGCCGTCAGACTGCTTCCGCCGTGAATATTCACATTCGCTTTTCCCGCCGTTGTACCGCTCAGGAAGATCGCATGTGTGCCGGAATCCAGCTTGCCGTATATATCAAACGTGAGTAAGCTTGAGGTATCGGCGATATCCGCATAAAAGCACGGTTTTACGGATTTGATTTCCGTATCAGACAATACTTTTATATGGGAATTGCCTTCTGTCTGTACCGTTATACCTCTCATTTTCGATGTTATGTTCAAGTTTTCGAAAATGACGCTTGACTTCCCGTATACCGTTATCGCAGAAGCGCCCGATGTTTCGTTGTTTGATATGAGCGAGCCGTTTTTTATGGTAACATTTGAGTTGCTTATTTTGATAACATACGTGTTTTTAGACGTTGCGAGTGTAATGCCGTTCAGATCCAAAATAAGATTCTCTTTATCGGTAATGCTCAGATAGCCGCTAAGCGGAGAGCCGTCCGAAGGGGGTACGAGTGTCACCGTATCGCCCTCTCCTGCCGCATTGATCGCCTCACTTATTTTTGCATAGCCGACTTCACCTATGAGTGCCATATTTCCTGTCGCAGAAATACTCCACACGGAAAAGCACGAAAAAATGATTGCCGATATCAATATAAAACTGAGTGTTTTCGCTCTTGTGCGCATGTTTCTCTCTCCTCTGTTTCGTATCAGTCATCAAAATATATTTTCCCGCTGAAATATTTATCGGATATTTCATCATTTTCATCATCGGGCAGCATGATGCTTGTCGTAATGATATCCTGCTGCCTGAAAATAAAAATATCTATTTCCGGCGAAACATATTTCTCCTTTTTAGTTGGTTTTTCAACATCATTCGTTTTCAAAACTGTCGTCTCCTTTCCAAACTGTCGTTTCCTGTCGAATTTCGTTAATATCATTTTAGGATTTTACATTTCTTTTGTCAATACAAAATTCACATTTTTTTGTTATATTTTAGCTTTTTTAACAAAAAAAATAAAATCTTGTAGAAAACGGGAAAAAGATATGATCGGGAAAACATGCCGACAAAAAGAAAACGATCCGCCGAATTGCGATTTCGACGGATCTTGTCCTGAAGTTTTTTGATGATCTTTTTTGAGATAAAAACTGCCTTTTTCGGTAAAAAGGTAGCATTTTTTAGAAATTTTTGCGTATTTCGCTTGACATTTGTTTTATACTTACGTATAATTATATAAAAGGCATTCAATACACTTGTATATCTTGAAGGAGAAATGATATGAAAAAGCTTCCCGAAACCGAATTTGACGTGATGTCTGCCATATGGGAAAGCAAGCCTCCCGTTACAACAACGCAGATAATGGAGCTGATAGGGAAAGAACGCGGCTGGGCTGTCCCCGCTCTCATCACGATGCTGAACAGACTCAATGAAAAAGGCTTCATCTATTCGGAAAAGAAAGGAAAAATGAGATATTATTATCCGCTTGTCAATTACAATGAATATCTCGAGTTTATCACAAAAGATTTCATGAGCAGATATTTCAATGACTCATTTGCAAAGTTTTTCTCGACATATTATGATTTGCGTATGGTATCCGACGAAACGCTCGATGCCTTTGTAAAATGGGTAAAAGAGCGTCGCAGCGAATTTCGACGCTATCATTCCGACAAGTAATTTTACGGGAGAGTTACATCTCTTGAAAATCCGTGTACAAATCCCGAGGTATCGGCGCTGCATATATCGCCGCCGATCACTTTGTTTTTGAAGACAAGCAGATTTATGTATACGTCGCCGTCATATTCGGGGTAATTCGTTATCTTATAGGTATAACGAGTTACCTCTTTTCCTTTGTATTTGGCAAGACTGAGCCCTTGATTTTTCTGCAGTTGATTGTAGTTTTCATAAAGCTTGTCAAACGTTGCCGGTATGGTTACGGTCTTCTCATCGATCGGCGTTTCTTCCACATTCCAGCCGAACTGCGATATAAAATCGATCCTGTCGGCGCCGGAATATATTTTGGCATAAGAAATGGTGGATGCGGACTCATCGGCATTATATGTCGGCACGAAAGCAACAAGTGCCAGCAGTACAGCCACGGAAAGAGCCGCAACGCATATGAATTTTACCGTAGACATACGAAATGAATATACAAACATCATATCCTCCCGCCGCCAAAGCGGCTTTTTTGCTTTTGTTTGTATATGTTTATTCATCAGTCAAGCGATTTATTCGTTTATTGCCTCTTTTCGAGAGAAACGGAAATAAAGAAAAGCGCTGCCATTATACAGAGAACCGAAATTTCGGGAAGCCATTCAAAAAAGGGCACGGCAGGCGAAGCAAAGAAATACTTCTGTGTATCCTCTACCAAGAGATGATAGAGAAAAGGAAGTCCGAAAAGCGGATAGAGCAGGTATTTCGTTCTGATCACACCGAAAAGCGTGAGCGCATATAAAACGAGAACGCCCGTATAGAGGAAAAGGCACAGCACCGTATGTACTTTGCTCGGAAAGCTCAGTGCCTTAAAAGCAAAGAATCCAACACCCATCGCCACGGGAAGAACGGTAAGCTGCGGCACGGTATTGCCGAAAAAGATGACCGCGATGAAAAATATGACAGCCGCGGCGACGGTATCGACAAGATAGATCCAAAGAATCTCCGGCGTCATCTCACCCGAGGTATAATAAATTATCCTTATCACCGCGGCGGCAAGCATGAGTATGACCGAGATCAGGGCGCTGGGATTTTTTTTGTTGATATAAAAAAGCGAATGCATCGATATTCACCTCCATTATTTTCAATGCTATTTTACCATAAATATGAAAAAAAGTCCATAGAAATATTCAATAGCAAAGTTGTGTGGAAATTTTTACATTATCTTAACGAAAAACGGCAAAATACATATTGACACAGCAGCCGAAAAGTATTACAATAAAGACGAAAAAAGCCGCACTGCGCGGCTTTCAGGAGGTATAATAATGAATCGTTTTGTACTCAATGAAACATCTTATCATGGCAAAGGCGCTATCGAGAGCATAGTAACGGAAGCAAGAGCCAGAAGCTTCAGAAAAGCGTTCGTTTGCTCCGACCCCGACCTTATCAAATTCGGTGTAACCCAGAAGGTTACCGATATGCTCACACGCGAAGGTCTCGATTTTGAAATCTATTCGGAAATCAAACCGAATCCTACTATCGAGAATGTTCAGAGCGGTGTTGCCGCATTCAAAAAGTCAGGTGCCGACTATATCATCGCTATCGGCGGCGGCTCCTCTATGGATACAGCTAAGGCTATCGGTATCATCATCAACAACCCCGAGCACGAAGATGTAAGAAGTCTTGAGGGAGCTGTCGCTACAAAGAACAAGTGTGTTCCGATCATTGCCGTTCCGACAACGGCAGGTACAGCCGCTGAGGTTACCATCAACTACGTTATCACGGATGTTGAGAAGAACAGAAAGTTTGTCTGCGTAGATCCGCACGATATTCCCGTTGTAGCTGTTGTAGATCCGGATATGATGTCCTCAATGCCCAAGTGGCTCACAGCCGCTACCGGTATGGATGCTCTTACTCATGCTATCGAAGGTTATATCACGGCAGGCGCATGGGAGCTTTCCGATATGTTCCATCTCAAGGCTATCGAGATAATCGCTCGTTCACTTCGCGGTGCCGTTGCCAATACTCCCGAAGGCCGTGAAGGTATGGCTCACGGTCAGTATGTTGCAGGCATGGGCTTTTCCAATGTTGGTCTCGGCATCGATCACTCCATGGCACATCCGCTCGGAGCTCTCTAAGAAACTC
>URUL01000016.1 GCA_900551005.1 uncultured Ruminococcus sp.
GGCGGAGAAGGAGAGATTTGAACTCTCGCGCCGGGTTAAATCCGACCTACACCCTTAGCAGGGGCGCCTCTTCGGCCAACTTGAGTACTTCTCCGAATTAAAAATATATGGCGGAGGGAGTGGGATTCGAACCCACGCGGGGTTGCCCCCAAACGGTTTTCAAGACCGCCTCGTTATGACCGCTTCGATATCCCTCCGTATTTGGAAACGGGCTTCACATCTGTGTCCGGAACTGAAAAAGGAAAACCGCAAAAATCGGTTTCTTTTCTTCCGAAAATGCGGCAATAACCCATGCCTTTTCACAGCGCTTTATTATGATATCATGTTTTTGGCAAAAAGTCAATATCTTTTTCGAAAATAAAGAAAAATGTTGATTTTTCTCCTTTGTAAATTGCCTTATGCAGAACGTTTTTTTCTGCTCTGATGATATTTTGATTTTCTCTTTATCATATCTCTTTGTTTTATTGACAAAGCAAAAGAAAAATGCTATTATATTGATAATGTCTTTACATAGAAGGTATTTTTATGACTTGGATTATTTTTTTCATTCTGACAGTAATATTGATCGGCATTGAGTTGCTTGTTTCATGGAAACGCCCCCTTCTCCTTCAGGGAATACGCGCAGCATCGCACATTCTCTCGGTTATAGCGGCATTTTTCATTACAAAAGCATGCTCTGCGCCTCTTGCAAAAATATCGTTAGCATCAAGCACGGCAGCCGATGATCTGGCAATCACTCAGCTATCCGAGCTTTCGTCCAATATTTCTCCCATTGTATCCGCATTAGTCTCACCCATTGCTTTTCTGATAATATGGGCACTGACAGGTATCGCTTTTTATATAATTTATAAAATTATAGCCGTCGTGCTGACCAAAAATATGAATCTCAAAGAACGCAATGTGTCATCCGGTGAGCATGCAGCTTCAATGGCAATAGGCGGTATCATGGCTATTCTGATAAGCCTGGTCATATGGATGCCGCTGTCTGGATATGTCGTGACGGCAGATAACATGGTTAATGCGCTTTATGCCGATGCGGAAGACAGTACATATAAATTGCCCGAAGATGTAAATTTGAATCTTGAAAAAATAAGAACTGCCGTCAAGGGAGAGATATCCGCATATCGCTTCATAGACGGTGCAACAGGCTTTATTTTCCGCGGGCTTACAAGCTATACCGTATGTGGTGAAAAAGACAATATATATCATGATTTTCCTTTAGCTGCAGCTTCTTTTCTTGACACAGTAACACTGGCAAAGGAATTTGTGACAGAACTTTCCCAAGATATAGATGCAGGTGTACAAAATCGCGATTTCGAAGGTCTCTCGGATGAAGACATTCAAAAGTTATATGATATCGGCGATACGCTGGATCAATCCTTGGCATCAAAAAGTATAGTGGCATATTTTCTTTCCGGCATGTCGGAAGCTGTTGCCGAAAATAATACATACCTCAATATAGAGCTTCTTCTGGACGAAACGGGAGAAAATGCGCTTCAGGCAGAAAAAGCAAATGACTTCATAAAAACAACGTTAAAAACTTTTGAAAATACTTCTCCGGATACCGTACGTGATGACATATATAAGTTCGCCGCAATCGTACGCGATATCGGTAATACCGCAAAAATAGCTACGGTGATTTCCGGCAAAAAAGAAGACTTTTCTCAGAATGACATCAAGGAATTATTTGAAAATATAAATTCCGAATCCTCCGATGCGGTCGCTGATGCCATAGCAGTACTGGCAGAATCGATTCCCGATGATGACAAAAATGCTCGCGGGGTCATCACGCTCGTCTCCGATGTTTACCGTGCGATGGGAGAAGCAAAAGCAGACCCCTCAATTTCCGAAGAAGAATACAAAAAAGAAATCGATTCCATAGCGTATGTTTTCTCGATGACAAACGAGAAAGAATGCGATGAGCAGGAAATGCTGAAAATTTATTCCGAATCAAATGTCTTTCCGTCTGCCGTCAAAAATATCGCCGCAAAAAGTGATAAAGCTATATTCAATATATCAGATGAGTATATTGCAACACTTGAGCAAGAATTTGATAAATATATTGCCGAGTACGGTTCAAGTGAGGAAATATCTGCGCTGGTACAGCTTTTCGGATTAACGCTGAATTGACTTTAATTTTAAAAATTATAATGAGGGAGCATTTTCATGATAAAACTTATTGCTTTTGACTTGGACGGCACATTGACTTGCCATAAAACACCTCTCTGCGAGGAAAACAGGAAAGCACTCGAGGCGCTTGGAAAAAAGTACAAGCTCCTCATGGTAGGTGCGGGGAATTGCCGCCGTATTTTTGAACAGATGGGCAGATTTCCCATCGACATCATCGGAAATTACGGCATGCAATATGCCGAATACGATCCTGCCAAGGGAGATTTGGAAACCAAAGAAGACCATGTTCTTCCCTGCGACAAAGAATCATGCGAAAAACGTGTCAAAATGCTCAGGGAAAAATACGGCTTCACGGAATATGCGGGCGACAGTGTCGAATTTCATGCCTCCGGATGTATTACCTTTGCCATACTCGGCACAAAGGCAAAAATCGAGGACAAGCTTGCCTTTGACCCGGACAGAAGACGCCGCCGCGCCATCTACGATGACGTATGCGAGACGTTTTCCGATTATAATGTTTTTATCGGAGGCTCGTCCTCATTTGATATGGCGCCTGCCCCTTTCAACAAATATTATGCGCTCGCAAAATATTGCGATGAGCGCGGAATAGCACATGACGAGGTCGTTTTCGTAGGCGACGATTACGGGCTCGGCGGCAATGACGAATCCGTCTATAAATCTGATTTCGGCTTTTTGACGATAGATGATTATCATGACTTTCCGAAAGTAGTCGCACACCTGCTTTAAAAACCGACAAAGAATCTGCCCCAAGTGAGACTTTCACTTGGGGCAGATTTTTCAGCAGTTTTTTCAACCCTGTCGAAGCGACACGCCCTTGATGGGAGAAGCGCTTGATATATGACCGTAAATCAATAGTTCTCCGCGTGAATCTCAAAATAGCTCTGCGGATGATTGCAGGTGGGGCATACGGAAGGCGCTTCTGTGCCGACGACGATATGACCGCAGTTGCGACATTCCCAAACCTTGACCTCGCTCTTGGCAAAGACTTCTGCCATTTCGACATTTCGGAGAAGCGCGCGGTATCTCTCTTCATGGTGCTTTTCTACGGCAGCTACAAGGCGGAAGCGATGAGCAAGCTCTGTAAAGCCCTCTTCCTCTGCCGTCTTGGCAAAGCCCTCATACATGTCTGTCCATTCGTAATTTTCACCCTCTGCGGCGGAAAGGAGATTCTCGGCGGTATCACCGATTCCCGCAAGCTCCTTAAACCAAAGCTTTGCATGCTCCTTTTCATTTTCGGCGGTTTTCAAGAAAAGTGCCGAGATCTGTTCAAAGCCCTGCTTTTTTGCTACAGAAGCAAAATAGGTGTACTTATTACGAGCCTCGGATTCGCCCGAAAAAGCTGCCCGCAGATTTTTTTCGGTCTGTGTGCCCTTGTACTTGGTTTCTTTCATGATAATATCTCCTTTTCTTATTTTTTATAAAATTTCTTTCAGCAAATTCATTTTCTAAAAATCGAAATGCCTCTTTATAGTCTCTGCCGGAAAAAGATTTATATTATCGAGCCGCAAATAATTTTTGAAAGGGCTCTCTCCCGGCAGACTTACAAGGCGGTATCTGCCATCCTCGCGGATAAGCCGCGCTTCGGAAGCCTCGGTATCCTTATCCGGCTCTGAAAAATTCACGACAAGCTCCTTTCCTTCATTTTTTCAAAAATAGCAAAAAGAGCAAAAAGAAAAAGCCGCTGATGCGGCTTTTCTGGTGGGAGCGGGTGGATTCGGACCACCGAAGTCAGTGACAACAGATTTACAGTCTGCCCCCTTTGGCCGCTCGGGAACGCTCCCATATGGAGCTGGTGAACGGAGTCGAACCATCAACCTGCTGATTACAAATCAGCTGCTCTGCCATTGAGCCACACCAGCATTTTCCGCCGCCGTATCTCTCTCGGCGACGGTAGTTATTATAGCATAATAATCGGAATATGTCAATACATTTTCAAGATTTTTTTATCTTTTTTTCAACCTTTTTTCCCTGTCGCTTTTGCGTACAGAATCATGTCGTCGAAAATCGGCGTACTGTCGGCCTCAAAAGGCAACTCACAGTTTTCATCCGTATAAAAATCATATATCACGTCAGGCATATAGAAGCCGATATGACATCCTGTGGGAACGGAAAATTCCGCTGTTCTGCCGCCGGAATAGACGATCCTCACCTTGGCATCTCTCTCTGCGGGCATATTCTCAAAATAGCCCGTCTGAGGCTCGCTGTAATACTCGAAAGTACGCGTGAGAAGCTTTCGCTCGCCCTCGCTCTTCCCTGTCGAATACTCTATTGAGAGGCAGAAATAATTCTCGTCGATGATATGTCTGGAAAAAATATATTCTCCGAGCACGACGCCATATTCCGAAAGCTCGCCTGCCATCTGCGGTGTCACCTCCGCTTTATACAGAATGTTATAACCGCCGTCCGCAGTTTTCTCGGAGCTTGCCTGATAATGGTTGCCTGCATCAAGAGGATGCGCAAAATCCGCATATTCGTTTGCAAAGCCGGAATATGTTCCGCTTATCACGAGCAGGTCATATGTTTTGCCGCCCTTTTCCATGAGGATCGAGCCGTCGCATGCACGCATCGTATAATCACCCGCTTTTTCACAGATATTATATGTCAGCAGCTGACCGCTCTCCGCTTTTTCATAATAAAGCTCATATCTGAAATCGGGATACTCAAGCGTCTCGTGAAAAGCTGATATGCCACTCTCCGAATCAAATATTTCGCTGTATCTGTTTGCAAGCTGTACGGTTCTGTACGGCACAGATACTCCCGAACCGCAGGAAACAAAAACAAATATGGATAAAACAGAAATGATAAGACAAATAACTTTTTTCATCTGGACTCTTTCTTTCCATTCGCGCTTGCGTATTTTCATTTATATTATAGTTTACAATAAGCGCGAAGTCAATACAAGCCGATGCTGTTTACAAAAAATTTTCTTATTGTCACGGCAAAAGAGCGGCTATCTGAACGGCATTTGCCGCGGCACCCTTGCGTATCTGATCGCCGCAGCACCAGAGCGAAATGCCGCAGGAGCTGTCGAGAGCACGGCGTATTCTTCCGACGTAAACGTCATTTTTGCCCTCTGAAATAAGCGGGGTGGGATATATCTCCCGCTCAGGGTCATCATATAGTATATCCCCGCAGAAGCCTTTTATCGCCTTTTTTGCCGCTGAAACGGATATGGTATCTCTTGTATATACCGCGGCGGAAATCGAATGCGAACGCATCACGGGAACGCGCACACATGTGCATGTCACATTAAGGTTCGGCGCGTGCAATATTTTCCGCCCTTCATTCTGCATTTTCATCTCCTCGCTGGTATAGCCATCCTCGGTGAGCCCACCTATTTTCGGAATAAGATTTTCCGCTATCCTGTGGGCAAATACATGCCGCTCTGCTTCTCTGCCCTCTGCCGCCGCCTTGTTTTGAGAGATAAGCTCCTCCATTCCTTCGCGTCCCGCTCCGCTCACAGCCTGATATGTGGAAACCACCATGCGCTCTATCGGGGAAAGCCTGTGCAGAGGATAAACCGCCATCAGCGTTATGATCGTCGAGCAATTCGGATTGGATATTATCCCTTTGTGCAGAAGAGCATCTGCGCCGTTTATCTCGGGAATAACGAGCGGTACATCCTCTCGCATGCGGAAGGCGCTGGAATTATCGATAAATACAGCACCGCTCTCGGTTATAAACGGCGCAAAATGCCTTGCCGTGTCAGCCTCGGTCGCGCCAAGCACGATATCAATTCCCGCGAAACTTTGCTCCGTACATTCGGAAACCGTGATCTCACTTCCCCCATAAGGCAGTTTTTTTCCCGCACTCCTGCCGCTTGCCAGCGCCGTTATGTTTTCTTCAGGCACATCGTACTCGTATAAAACCTTAAGCATTTCCCGTCCTACGGCGCCCGTCGCTCCCATGACGGAGATTTTTTTATTCTTCATCTCATCACTCCCAATATAAAAATAAGTGCAGAATATTTTTCCGCACTTACATTATATAGGAAATACCGCTTTTTGCCATTATGATGCGGATTTTCCGCTTTATATTGCGCGCCTGTTTCGCTTTCCGATATCAACGCGCCGTCGTCTCTGAGAAAAAATCAAGGGCGGCTTACGCCGCCCTGCAATTATCGATAAAACCGATAATTCTGAATTATTTCTTACCTATCATCTTGGCAACTTCGTCGCCGAGGTTGTCCTCGCGCTTCTGGATGCCTTCGCCGCGTTCGAAACGCTCAAAGCCGACGATCTTGATATTGCCGCCGAATTCCTTTGCACATGCGGCAACATACTTGCTTACTGTGAGAGACTCATCCTTTACATATGTCTGCTCCGTAAGGCAGTTCTGCTCATAGAACTTGCCGAGCTTACCTGCCGCCATCTTTTCGATGATGGCATCAGGCTTGGAAGCATTCTTGGGATCGTTCTTTATCTGCTCCTTGATGATAGCCGTCTCTTCGGCGATAACACTTGCGGGAACAGAAGCGGGATCGAGATAAGGGGTAGAATAAGCACCGAGCTGGAGAGCTATATTCTTGGCGAATGCGGCAAAGCCGGGATTATTTACGGCTGCATCGTCAGCCTCAAACTTGATCACAACGCCGGTAACGCCGGCACCGTGAATATATGTGCTGGTGATACCCTCAACGATGGCAAAACGTCTGATGGAAATGTTCTCGCCTATAGTATATATCTTATCCTTGAGTGCTTCTTCAACGGTAAAATCAGTGCCGTCAAACTTGAGAGCGAAAAGCTCCTCTACCGTAGCGGGCTTGAAAGCGATGATGGTGCGGAGAATGCCCTTTACAAACTCACCGAATGTAGCATTCTTGGCAACAAAGTCTGTCTCGGAGTTAACCTCGACCATAGCGGTAACATTGCCCTCTTTCATGATATCAACAATGCCTTCTGCGGCAATTCTATCTGCCTTCTTAGCGGCAACGGAAAGGCCCTTTTCACGGAGAAGCTTGATAGCGGCGTCAACGTCGCCGTTTGTCTCTACGAGAGCCTTCTTGCAGTCCATAAGGCCTGCGCCTGTCTTTTTCTTGAGGTCGCCGACCATCTGTGCGGAAATATTAGCCATATTTTTATCCTCCTGTTTTATATATTTTGAAATCTTGTGCTCTGACGATTATTCGGCAGCGGCTTCTGTAGCTTCTTCAGCAGTCTCTTCTGCCTTGGAAGCAGCATCCTCGCCCTGCTTGCCTTCGATAACCGCATCGCAAAGAACGGAGGAAATAAGTCTGATGGAACGGATCGCGTCATCGTTTCCGGGGATGATGTAGTCAGCATCGTCGGGATCGCAGTTTGTATCAACGATGGCGATGACCGGAATACCGAGCTTCTTTGCTTCGAGAATAGCATTGTGCTCTTTTCTTGTATCAACTACGAAAATAGCGGAGGGGAGACCGGGCATGGTCTTGATACCGCCGAGGTTCTTCTCGAGAGCTGTCATTTCCTTGACAAGATTTGCGACTTCCTTCTTGGGAAGGAGATTGAATGTGCCGTCCTCCTGCATCTTTTCGAGGCTTTCAAGACGGGCAATGCTCTTCTTGATCGTATTGTAGTTGGTAAGCATACCGCCGAGCCAACGTACGTTTACATAGTACATACCGCAACGCTCAGCCTCTTCCTTGATCGCTTCGGCTGCCTGCTTCTTCGTACCTACGAAGAGAACCGTGCCGCCCTCTGCAGCGAGGTCGCGAACGAAGCTGTACGCCTCTTCAACCTTAACGATCGTCTTGGACAAGTCGAGAATGTACGTGTCGTTTCTCTGTGTGAAGATGTACTCAGCCATCTTAGGATTCCATCTTCTCTTGGGGTGTCCGAAATGAACACCAGCCTCAAGCAACTGTTTGAGTGTGATAACTGCCATTTTTAAACTCCTTTTGGTTTCTTCCGCCACCCGACCCACGCGAGCCAACCGCCGTATAAGACGGAACCGGGCACGCACCCTGCCGAATGTGAGAATTTATAAAAATATTAGTATTTACGAGGTTTCCCGCAAATCCGATTTATTCTATCATACAGACAATATATTTGCAAGAAAAATGTGTTTTGTTCACAAAAAATTTACAATTGGCGCCGGTGCACGCGATGCTATTCCTCTATTTTCCCTTTTTGCAGCCCTTGTCATGGCACCCCAGACGCTCATATATCTCCACTCCGACATTGACGAGCACCGCATCGGCACCGAAGCAGGATATTCTGTCCCACGGAATGACAAGCTCTTCGCATTTTCCGAAGCCGAAGATACGGCAGTCGAAAAGCACCACGATCGCAACCACGCATCCTGTTACGACGTTTATCTCCACATCAAAAATATATCCAAGCCTCTTTCCGTCGCATATATTGATGACCTCCTTATCGCGCATATCATTCACACTGAATCTTTCCATAATATTCATCACCTCGTGATATTATATGCAAAAATACCTCTCCGATATTACGGACACATTTTATACACAAAAAATTTAAGTTAGGTTCATTGACTTGTCTGTATTGCTTAAGTATAATAGTCAATGAAAATTATTGCAGAAAAGCCATAAGGAGGCAACTCAAAAGAACATGTTGGAATTAAAAGGCATTGTAAAGAACTATGCGGCAGGTGATATGACGGTAAATGCCCTGCGCGGCATAGACCTGAAATTCAGAAGAAGCGAATTTGTTTCTATTCTCGGTCCCTCCGGTTGTGGAAAGACAACGCTCCTGAATATCATCGGCGGCCTCGACAAATATACCGACGGTGACCTTGTCATAAACGGCAAATCGACAAAGGATTTTCGTGACCGCGATTGGGACGCATACAGAAACCATTCCATAGGCTTCGTTTTCCAGAGCTATAATCTCATCCCGCATCAGACAGTTCTGCAGAATGTCGAGCTTTCGCTCACACTCTCGGGAACGCCGAAATCCGAGAGGAAAGCCCGCGCGATAAAGGCTCTCGAGGATGTGGGACTCGGCTCCCAGCTCCATAAAAAGCCGACGGAGATGTCAGGCGGTCAGATGCAGCGCGTAGCCATCGCACGTGCGCTCGTCAATAATCCCGATATCATTCTCGCAGATGAACCGACAGGTGCGCTCGATACCGAGACGAGTATACAGGTCATGGAAATACTGAAAAAGGTTGCCGAAAACCGCCTCGTGATCATGGTAACCCACAATCCCGAGCTTGCCGAAAAATATTCCACGAGAATCGTCCGCATGCTGGACGGCAAGATCATCGGGGACACAAAGCCGCTCTCCGATGCCGAGATCGCAACAGAAAGAAAGGCGGATAAAGCTGAACAGGAAAAGACCGACGGCAAGAGCAAGAAAAGCAAAAAGCCGTCCATGTCCTTCGGCACATCCTTCATGCTTTCGCTGAAAAACCTTTTCACAAAAAAAGGCAGGACTGTCCTCACCTCCTTTGCAGGAAGCATCGGCATCATCGGCATCGCGCTGATCTTTGCCGTTTCACAGGGCATGACAAGCTATATAACCGTCGTCCAGGAAGAAACCCTCTCCTCCTATCCGCTCACGATAGAATCCCAGCATACGGACTTCGGTGAATTTCTGCAAACCTTCATCTCATCAGAAACAGATTCCGTATCCCATGAGAAGGACAGCGTTTATCAGAAGCCTTCCCTCTATGCATTTGTAAACGCCATAAGCAATATCGACCAACGCGAAAACGATCTGCGCGATTTCCGCAAATATGTCGAGAACGCAAGACTCGATAAGGAAACAGGGCTCGGGAAGTCGCTCAGCGGTGTTCAGTATACCTATGATTTCGATTTGCTTGTATATACGGAGAATGTTGACGGAAAGATCATACGCTCGGATTCCGAGGTCCTCATGAAAAAGCTGATGGCACAATTCTTAGGCGGCTCTATGATGAGTGACAGCGCATCCGCCTCCGGAAGCGGTGGGATCCTGTCATCACTTCAGGCCGGCTCCTCATCCTTCAGCACGTGGCAGGAGTTGCTTTCGGGCGAGAACGGCAAGCAGGTCAGCCATCTCCTCGAAAATCAGTATGATGTCATATACGGTTCATGGCCTGCAAGCTATGATCAGATAGTGCTCGTCGTTGATAAGAATAATGAAATAGACGATATCACTCTTTACTCTCTCGGTCTGAAGTCCGAAGAAGAAATAAATGAGATACTGGACGCGGCGGCAAACAAGACCGAGCTCCCCGTGGAGTCCAAGAAATGGACATTTGAGGAGATATGCGGCATGAGCTTCCGCACCGTCCTCTCCTCCGATTTCTACGTGAAAAACCAAAGCACGGGGCTCTATACCGATATACGCGACACCGATGCCGGTATGAGATATCTCTATGATAACGGTATCGACCTGAAGGTAGTCGGCATCATCCGCCCGAAAGAAGATGCTCTCTCCCCCATGCTCTCGGGAACGATAGGATATACACACGCGCTTACGGAAGCTATCATCGAACGCACGGGAAGCTCTGATTCCGTCATGGCACAGCTTGCTTCCCCGGATAAGAGCATTTTATCGGGTCTGCCCTTTGAAGAAAGCTCCGCAAATCTTACAGAGGCTGAAAAGTCCGAGAAATTCAAAACATACATCATGAATCTCGATGACAGCGGCAAGGCTGCCGCATTTATCAAGATTCAAAGCATCCCTTCAGCGGAATTTTTGGATGCTTCCGTAAAGCAGGTGCTTGCCTCTATGACATATGAGCAGATGTGCGATCGGATGGCGGCGGCAATGGCGGCGGAAACAGGAATGGGCGAGGAAGAGATACGCTCATATCTCGAGGAGATGGGCGAGGAAAAGCTCTCCGCTCTCTTCACGGAGATCATCACCGAGCAGATGAAGGCAAACTATGCCGAACAGGTAAAGGAAAAGCTCTCCGCCATGACGACGGAGCAGCTCGCCGCCTCCATGCAGGCTTCTCTTGCCGGATATACGGCAGCCGAATGTGCGGAATATTACAGTCTCGTCACGGAATTTTCCGATATCAGCTATGACGAGATCCTTCAAAAGCTCGGCTATGTGGATATAGAAAATCCCTCGACCGTAAACCTCTATGCATCTTCGTTTGCAGACAAGGAAGCACTTGAGACTGCCATAAGCGAATACAATGCCGACACAGATGAGGCAGGCAAGATAACATATACGGATTATGTCGGTCTGATGATGTCATCCGTCACTACCATCATAAATGCCATCACTTACGTATTGGTTGCCTTTGTCGCCGTCTCGCTTATCGTTTCTTCGATCATGATCGGTGTCATAACGCTGATTTCCGTCCAGGAAAGAACGAAGGAGATCGGTATTCTCCGCGCCATAGGTGCCTCGAAGAAAAACGTATCGAGCATGTTCAATGCCGAGACGCTGATCATCGGCTTCACCTCGGGCATGTTCGGCGTACTTCTGACATATCTGCTCTGCATACCGATCAATATGATCCTCCATTCTCTTACCGGAATAGGAAATCTCAATGCGATTCTTCCGATAGGTGTGGCAATAGCGCTCGTATGCATCAGCATGCTCCTCACTCTCATCTCGGGAATCATCCCGTCACGTAGCGCGGCAAAGAAGGACCCCGTCGTAGCCCTACGAACAGAATAATCCTATATTTTCGAAAAGCGGAGAAGGCTCTGTCCTTCTCCGCTTCAGTCTGTCGAAAAAGTATCTGGCTGTCATTTTATATGAAAAGTAACTATAAGTAAGGGGTACTTTTCCCTGCCCGAAAAGTAACAATAAGTACAAGGTACCTTTCGCCTGTCCGAAAAGTACGAAAAGGACAAAAAGAGGAAGGCTTTCCTCTTTTGAACTCCTTCCGCATACGCGACTGAGTCGCAGGAAGCGTGCGTGGCAAGCGAGTGCGGTAAATGAGTAAAGCAAAAAAGTCAAGTCTGTCTCTCCCCATAGCTTTCTCTATACCACGCGTGCGAACACATCACACGAAGTAGCCGAGCAGATTCGCGTATGCGCCGGTTCCACGCCCGCATATAAAGGTGTGGCGGGCGTGCATGAAGTCTGTGCGCTGACACAGCCGAGGTTCTGAGCGCGCTTTGGCAAAGCGGGAAAGGGCACAGAGCAAAATCGAGCAGACAACCCGTGCATTTGAACCTGTACTTCTGCCTTTGCCTGCGGTCGGACGGTTCACTCGATATGTTCGCACAGGAGGGTATATGATGTTTGCGCTTTGGCAAAGCGGGAAATGACAGGGAGATTTCTAAGAGGGAACCTCTTAGATGACTTTTGGTACTTTGGGTATATAATGATAAGCATATACTTTTTCGACAAACAGCAACCTCCCGACGGGATTTCCGTCGGGAGGTTGCTTATTGATCAGAACATCTGTATATATTCGTCTCTTTCTGCACCTACGGATACGTATTTTATCTTGCATCCGACAGCCTTTTCGATATAGCTGATATATTTCTTTGCCGCCTCGGGGAGCGAATCATATGTTCTGCAGCCCGAAACGTCGCCGAAGCCATCCAGATATTCAACGACGGGCTTTGCACGGTTAAGGCGCTCGCCGGTCGGGAAGGTCGTCGTCACTTCTCCGTCTATATCATACGCTACGCAAACGGGTATCTTATCGAGATAGGAGAGAACATCCATTTTTGTGAGTGCGATATAATCGGCGCCCTGAACCTTGACACCATAGCGAGAAGCGGGAATGTCAAAGGGACCTACTCTTCTCGGTCTGCCGGTAGCAGCGCCATATTCGCCGCCTGCCGCGCGAAGCTTTTCCGCCTCGTCGCCGAACATTTCCGCCGTGAAAGGGCCCTCGCCCACGCATGTGGAATAAGCCTTCATGATACCGATCGTAGTATCCAGCTTGATTCCCGGGACGCCCGCGCCGATCGGCGCATAGGAAGCGAGCGTCGTGGAAGAAGAGGTGTAGGGATATATACCGAAATCTATATCGCGAAGTGCACCGAGCTGTGCTTCAAACATGATGTTTTTGCCCTCGGCGGCAGCATTGGAAAGATACTCCGATACGTCTGTGACAAAAGGCGCTATGACACTTCCGTATTTGCGTAACCAAGCCATCATTTCCTCTGCATCTACGGGAGTATGACCGTAGCCTGTAACGGTAATGTTCTTCCACTCAACAATATCGCGGACCTTCTCCGCCAGCTTATCATCCATATGAAGCAGATCCTCCATACGCAGACCCTTCTTCATATATTTGTCGGCATAAACCGGCGCGATACCGCGGCGTGTAGAACCGAATTTCTTATCCGCGAGGCGTTCTTCCTCCATGATATCCTGCATCTTGTGATACGGCATACAGATGATCGCCTTGTCGCTTATCTTGAGATTCTCGGGAGTAATCTTGATTCCCTTTTCCGTAAGAGAATTGATCTCGCCTACGAGATGCTCGAGGTCAATGACCATACCGTTTCCCATGATATTCACCGTCGTATCGCGGAGAATACCGGAGGGGAGCAGATTCAGTATGAATTTGCCCTTTTCATTGATAACGGTGTGACCGGCATTGTTGCCGCCCTGATAACGGCAGATTATGTCGTATTCAGAGGAAAGAAGGTCTACCATTCTTCCTTTTCCTTCGTCGCCCCAGTTGATTCCGACTATTGATGTAAGCATATTTAAAATCTCCTTTGATTTATATTACTTAAAATATCCTATCGCGTATCGCGGCATTAAACATTGACCGTCGCGTCAAACCGGTATCCCGGCTTTATCCCGTTTGTCGAGAGCACGGAACGCACCTCTGCGAGATAATCCTCCGTCTGCTCTTCGGCAAGCCCGGTGAAATTGCTTTTTTCGATGATTTCATCTACCTCAGCACGCGTCAGCCCGAAAACGGGGTCGGCGGCAATTCTGTCCAGCAGATCGTTATCCGCTCCGTCCTGCTTTACCGCCTTGCCTGCGGCGACTGAATGACGGCGTATAGCCTCGTGCAATGTCTGCCTGTCGCCGCCCTGCATAACGCAATGCATAAGGATATTCTCCGTAGCCATGAAGGGAAGCTCCTCACGCAGATGCTTTTCTATGACCTTCGGATAGACCGTCACACCGCTTATTACGTTGATATAGAGTGTGAGAATGCCGTCCACGGCAAGAAATGCCTCGGGAATACTGATCCTTCTGTTTGCGGAATCGTCAAGCGTGCGCTCCAGCCACTGCGTACCTGCCGTCATGGCGGGATTGACCGTGTCCGCTATCACAAAGCGGGCAAGCGAGGATATTCTCTCGCTGCGCATGGGATTGCGCTTATAAGCCATGGCGGAAGAGCCTACCTGCCCTGACTCAAAAGGCTCGTCAAATTCCTTCAGATGTGAAAGCAGGCGAATATCTCCCGAGAATTTCTGGGCGCTCTGGGCAATACCCGAGAGTACGGAAAGCACAAAATAATCCGCTTTCCTCGTATATGTCTGTCCACTTACGGCGTATGCGCTCTTAAAGCCGAGCTTTTCGGCTATTTTCTTTTCCAGAGCCTTGACCTTTTCCTTATCTCCCGAGAAAAGTTCAAGGAAGCTTGCGCCTGTTCCCGTCGTTCCGCGGCAGCCGAGCAGCTTCATATTGTCGAGGACAAAATCGAGATGCTCAAGATCGAGCATGAGATCCTGCATCCAGAGAGTAGCTCTCTTGCCGACGGTAGTCGGCTGAGCCGCCTGAAAATGCGTATATGCCAGAGTGGGTAGCGACTTATATTTATCCGCAAATTCGGAAAGCTCATATATTGCCGCAAGCAGAAGCTTTCTTATACGGAGGAGCGCCTCGCGCTGAATGATAACATCCGTATTGTCGCCGACATAGCAGCTTGTCGCACCGAGATGAATGATCGGCTTTGCCTGCGGGCAAACCTCGCCGTAGGTGAAAATGTGTGCCATGACATCATGGCGGACTTCCTTCTCGCGCTTTGCCGCAAGCTCATAATCAATGTCGTTTATATGAGCGCGCATCTCCTCTATCTGCTTGTCGGAAATATCAAGCCCCAGCTCCTTCTCGCTCTCTGCGAGAGCTATCCACAGCCTGCGCCATGTGGAAAACTTTCGGTCATCCGAGAAGATCTCCTGCATCTCTCTGCTCGCATACCGTTTGCACAGCGGATTTTCATAGATATCGTGCATTTTCAAAAAGCTCCTTTCGGTTTTACCCTGAGATAACTTATACCCTTTTGCGGCTCATTTCTTTTTGCTCTCCGCTTTTTCGAGAGCGGCGGCAATAAAGCCCGCGAAAAGAGGATGTGCCTTATTCGGGCGGGATTTGAATTCGGGGTGATACTGAACGCCGACATAGAAGGCTCTGTCCGAAAGCTCCACAGTCTCGACAAGTCTGCCGTCGGGCGAAATGCCGGAGAGTGTCAGCCCTGCCGCGGTGAGTACTTCGCGGTAATCATTATTGAACTCGTAGCGGTGGCGGTGACGTTCGGAGATCGTCTTTTCGCCATAGCAACGAGCCATGGTCGTGCCGTCGGCTATAACGCACGGATAAGCTCCGAGACGGAGCGTTCCGCCCTTGTCTATATTGTCGCTCTGACCGGGCATAAAATCGATGACCTTATGGCGGCAAAGCTCGTCAAATTCGCCCGAATGTGCATCGGAAATTCCCACCACATGTCTTGCGTATTCGATGACGGCTATCTGCATGCCGAGGCATATTCCGAAATATGGGATGTCATTCTCTCTTGCATACTGCGCCGCAAGGATCATGCCCTCTATGCCTCTGCTGCCGAAGCCTCCCGGCACGATGATGCCGTCCAGCCCCGCGAGAGTTTCCTGATAATTTCCTTGATTCATTCCCTCTGAATCTATCCAGCGTATACGTATGTGCGTATTGAGCGTATAGCCCGCATGCCTCATTGCCTCCGCCACGGAGAGATATGCGTCATGAAGCTGAACGTATTTGCCGACGAGTCCTATATGGACCTCTTTTTCGCGGTTCTTGATGCGGTTTACCATATCCGTCCATTCGGCAAGGTCCGGCTCGGGCGCATCTATGCCGAGTTCACGGCAGACGACGGAGGAGAAATTTGCCTTCTCCAGCATCAGCGGAGCTTCATAGAGATATCGGAGAGTAATGTTTTCTATAACACAGTCCGGCTTTACATTGCAGAAAAGCGAGATCTTCTTGAAGATGGAATCCTCGAGCGGCTCATCACAGCGGAGGACGATGATATCGGGATTGATTCCCATGCCGCGCAGTTCCTTTACGGAGTGCTGAGTCGGTTTTGACTTATGCTCATCCGAGCCGCGCAGAAAAGGTACGAGCGTCACATGGATGAAGAGGCTGTTTTCCTTGCCCACCTCAAGCGATATCTGACGAACCGCCTCGAGAAAAGGCTGGGATTCGATATCGCCGATCGTTCCGCCGATCTCCGTGATGACGACATCGGCATCCGTCTGCTTTCCGACACGGTATACAAAATCCTTTATTTCGTTTGTGATATGGGGGATGACCTGAACGGTAGAGCCGAGATATTCTCCGCGGCGCTCCTTATTCAAAACATTCCAATATACCTTGCCTGTGGTAAGATTGGAATATCTGTTCAGATCCTCGTCTATGAAGCGCTCATAGTGACCGAGGTCCAGATCCGTCTCCGCACCGTCCTCTGTAACATAAACTTCTCCGTGCTGATACGGGCTCATCGTTCCCGGATCTACGTTTATATAGGGATCAAGCTTCTGTGCCGCGACCTTCAGCCCGCGCGCCTTGAGCAGTCTGCCGAGCGATGCCGCCGTGATTCCCTTCCCGAGGCCCGAAACGACGCCTCCCGTTACAAAGATATATTTTGTCATCTTCTCCCCTCCCTTATATTAAGGATAAAAATAATTTTCATGTTTTCGGCATTTTTCGCATGATAAACACAAAAAAAGGCGGTCACATGAAAAGGGCAATTTTACCCTTTTCGCATGACCGTCTTTGCCCATTGACAATATATTTTATCATATTTATACGAGCTTGTCAATCGATTTCGCTAAGAAAAATAAATTTTCACAAAAGGTATTGACAAATACGAAAAATGTAGTATAATGTTCTCCATAAAAAGACAAAGGCGTCTCGGAGTATGGTCTTCGAGCGCTTTTCTCATTTTTTCGGGATCGGGCAACGGTGCTTCCGGTTTTGACGAGTGAAAAGATACCGTGCCTTCATTTTTTATTTAAGGAGATGAGTATATGTGTTCGATAATGGGGTATTGCAAGGCCAAAGCCGACCTTGCCGAATTTAAAAAGGGGTTTGCGAGAACGCTCTCGCGCGGGCCGGATGAGAGTCGCATCATAAATACGGGAAACGGACTTCTCGGCTTTCACAGACTGGCAATCATGGGACTCTCGCCTGAAGGCATGCAGCCCTTTGAACTCGACGGAAGCTATGTCGTATGCAACGGCGAGATATACGGCTATGAAAAAATGAAGGCGGCACTTTCTGCGAAATACAGCTTCAAAAGCGGCTCGGACTGCGAGATCCTTCTGCCGCTTTACCGCGAATACGGCACGGATATGTTCGCCATGCTGGATGCGGAATTTGCACTGATCATATACGACGGAAAAACAGGCGAATATATTGCCGCACGCGACCCGATAGGGATTCGTCCGCTTTATTTCGGCTATGACAAGGACGGTGCGCTGCTACTCGCAAGCGAAGCGAAAAACCTCGTAGGCATCTGTGAAAGGATCATGCCTTTCCCTCCCGGTTGCTATATGAAAGGCGGAAAATTTATACGCTACAGCAATATATCTCATGCAGAGACGGTCTGCCGTGATACTCTCGAGACTGTATGTAAAAATATCCATGATAAGCTCATCGCCGGAGTGGAAAAGCGCCTTGTCTCCGATGCGAAAGTCGGATTCCTGCTCTCCGGCGGGCTTGATTCTTCGCTCGTGTGCGCTATCGCCGCCAAAAAAAGCGCCATGCCGATAAAGACCTTTGCCATCGGTATGGAGGGCGATGCGATAGATCTGAAATATGCACGCGAGGTTGCCGACTATATAGGAAGCGAGCATACCGAGGTATATATGACGCGTGAACAGGTTCTCTCGGAGCTTGAGCATGTCATAGAAATTCTCGGAACATTCGATATCACCACGATCCGTGCCAGCATGGGCATGTATCTGCTCTGCAAATATATCCATGAGAATACCGATATCCGCGTGCTTCTCACGGGCGAAATATCGGATGAGCTTTTCGGCTATAAGTATACGGATTTTGCTCCGAGTGCCGAAGAATTTCAGGAGGAATCGGAAAAGCGCGTCCGCGAGCTGCATATGTATGATGTACTGCGCGCCGACAGATGCATTTCCTCCAATTCGCTTGAGGCGCGTGTGCCTTTTGGAGACTTGGATTTTGTGAAATATGTACTCTCTGTAAACCCCGCAAAGAAAATGAACGTTTACGGCAAGGGAAAATATCTTCTCCGCCATGCTTTTGAGGAGGATAAATATCTGCCCGAGGATATCCTCATGCGTGAAAAAGCCGCATTTTCCGATGCGGTAGGCCATTCTATGGTAGACTACCTCAAGGAATATGCGGAAGCCGCCTATACAGATGAAGAATATGAGGAAAAACGCACAAAATATACGCACGCCATGCCTTTCACAAAGGAATCGCTTCTCTATCGTGAGATCTTTGAAAAATATTATCCGGATCAAGCGGAAATGATCGTTGATTTCTGGATGCCGAACAGATCATGGGACGGTTGTAACGTCAATGACCCCTCCGCCCGAGTGCTTTCAAACTACGGAGCAAGCGGCAAATAAAGAGATTTACCATGCCGCGGGGGATGTGGCAAACGCAGAGAAAAGTGAACGCTTCTCTCTTTCCGCTCACAGTAAAAGAAATCTGTCCCGTACCGTCATGACACGGTCAAAGCCGAGACTGCACAGAAGCTCCAGTCCCTCACATATGCCGCGCCCGAGATTCACAGGCGAATGTGCATCGGAGCCAATCGTTATCAGCTTGCCGCCGAGATCTCGGTACAGTGCGAGGATCTCCTCTTGCGGCATGGTGAAGCCAAGCCCGCGCCAGATCGTGGAAACATTCACCTCGAGCGCGATATCACGCGATATCAGCTTCTCGAGGATAGCCGCTATCTTATCTCGGTGCGGCGCAAAATCAAAAGACTGCCCCGCCATTGCCATATAGCGTGTCTGATACGTCAGATGTCCGAGTGTGGTGATCGGATGATCTGCGATCGCATCTATCTCATCGAGATAACGGTCAAAAAACCGTGATGCAAGCGATGCCGAAATCCTCTCAAATTTCATATTGCAGAAATCCGTCATGTTGCTCAGATTATGCACCGAGCCGATGACAAATTCATACGGGTGGCGGCGCAATACCTCCGCTGCATATTCGGGATTTTGCTCCGCCTGTCCCAGCTCAAGTCCGCGAACCAGATTCAGCTTCCCGCGGTATTTTTCCTTTGCGGTGCTCATCTCTTGCCATGCGGCTTCGCTATCGTAACCGGCACCCGTTCTCTCGGCATCGCTTTCCACGTCGCAATGATCCGTTATCGCCAATTCAGAAAGCCCCAGCTCTATCGCGCGCAGACAAAGCGCATCTACCGTCGCTTCTTTTGCGCCGTCATGAGAAAAGCAGGAATGTGTATGCATATCGCACGGAATATCTTTCATATATGGAACCTCTGCAAACTTCAGGAATAATTTTCGCTTCATTATACCGCAAAAAATCGGCCTTGTAAAGAGCAGATCGCAATTTGAATGAAATTCCCGCGATAATTTGTCGGTGACGGCAAAAACGATATGGACTTTTTATTGTTTTCATGGTAAAATAAATACAATAAATCTCTTTTTCCGAAAAGGAGGAAGTCCTGTGACTGATTTTACGAAGTCCGCTATCAAAGCATCGTTTTTAAAACTGCTTAATGAACAGCCTCTTAGTAAAATAAGCGTTCGCGACATTGTTGAAGACTGTGGAATAAACCGCAATTCATTTTACTATCATTATCATAATATCCCGTCTCTTATAGAAGAGATAAGCAAAGAAACGGTCGACGCACTAATCAAAAAATATCCCACAATAAATTCGCTTTCCGAATCTGTGAATGTAGCGATGGAATATCTCTGCGAGAACAAAAAACCGATTCTTCATATTTATCATTCCGTAAACCGCGATATATATGAAAAGGAAACCATGCGTCTCTGCGATTATACGGCAAGAGCATATTTTGCTTCGGCATTCGCGGGAGAAAATATTTCGGAATATGATAAGGAAATCATCGTTTCATTTTTCAAATGTACCCTTTACGGGCTTTCTTTCGAATGGCTGGAGAGCGGAATGAAAAAAGATATAGTTGCTCATTGCCGTAGACTGACAGAGATTTTCCGCGGGCTTTTCGAGGAGCTTGCAAAAAGAAGCCGCTCTCTTCCAAAGAACGATATACAAAATAAATAAAAGATCCGTCTGTAACAGGCATCTCAAGAAAAACTTTTTGAGATGCCTGCTTTTTGAAATAACATAACAAAGTGAAAATTCTTGCCGAAAGAGCCATTCGCTTTTTATCATTTCATTTTTACGTCGTTAATTTTCGGATCAGATCGTTCATCAGCCTATCGCGCCGTATGCTGTAAACGTATCTCATGGGATGCCCCGTAAAATTTGTCGCATACAGATAATCGTATGTCGGAAGCGGTGTCGGGATGATTCTCGATTCCATAAATTGCCCGGCATCATTGAGAAGCCATGCTACCGCCGTGACATCCCAGATAACCCGTGTCCATGGTGTACCCTTCGCATAGCTGTCTGCCGCTGCTATGGTGCTTGTCGCGAGATAATCCGCAAGGGCATTTTTCCCTTTCAGCCAAAATTCAAGCTCAGGCTTGGAAACAGTAAAGCAGTCCACAACACCTCTGCACGGAAGCTGAACGAAGGGAACACCGCTCTTCATGACGACTCTCGCGGCGGCAATATCCTGGCGCATATTGAATTCATCGGTATGGCAGTAATGATGGGCATGACCGCCCAGCCATACAACGACGGTATTCTCCGCGACGTCGGGATTCAGAAGTATGGCAGAGGCGATATTCGTTATGGCGCCTATGGCTACGACGTAAAGAGGTTTTTCGGGAGAATAGCTTTTCGCTCTTTCCGCCAGATCCAGTGCCGCAGAAGAGAGCACGGGTGTTTTTTCATCGTCCAGATACTTTTCCGAACCGCGAAAAACTTCGTATTTTTCTTCCAAGAGCGAAAGGATCCTTAAAATTTCATCATGGCTTTTTTCCATGCCGTCCTTGGGCCCTGTGGATTTAGCGTTAAAGAAGGGCGCGGCATATATGGCTTTGGTATCTAATTTTTCCTTTGACTTGATCAGATATGCGATTGCAAACCGGTCATCGATCTCGTTATAGGCATCTGTGTCCAATACCACGTCTATTCTGCCCTGCGGCACGGATAAGTTTCTTATTCTCTGCTCATTCGTCATAGCTTCTGACACCATCCTGTAAAAAATTGCAATGAGACTTTGCCGTTTATATGAAAAGTTTCACCCGCATGTACACGTCATATTATATCATCTTCGCCACTCCAAAACAAGGCGCTTTTAACAAAAAACAGAATTTGCAAAAGTTTCATTGGAATAACGCTTGATGTTTTGGAAATAGACGATGCAAGATATAGAAAAAAACGCTTTAGAATAGCACAAAAAGACCACAAAATATTGTGGTCTTTTTGTGAGTTTTCCTTTTGTAACATCGGGATGGGCACATTTCAGCTCATCCCGATTATTTCACAGTGTCTGTTGTTTTTTCTCTCCGAATCCAAAGCATTAAAGCAATTACGGTCCAACGACGGCGGTCGTCTCAGCCGTGGTCGTCTCAGCCGTGGTCGTCTCAGCCGTGGTCGTCTCGACGGTGGTCGTCTCAGCCGTGGTCGTCTCGGCCGTGGTCGTCTCCGTTGTAGTCGTCACGGGGATTGTGTAGCTTGCAGGCGGGATTTTAAGGATCGCACCCGCTTGGATCTTATCGGGGTTTTCAATATTGTTATAGGTGGAAAGTACCCCCCAGTGTGTGCCATACATCTCTGCGATCTTAGTCAATGTATCCCCCTGCTTTATGGTGTAGCTCTGCTCTGTTTCTGTCAGAGGATATGTCTGCGTCTCTTCTGTTCTCGTATTTAAACGCGACGAGGACGACTGCTGAGGTATGACGGTAATATCGCCACCTATCAGTGCTTCACCTTCGGGTTTTGCATAAGTACCCCATTGCGATGTAACTGTCAGGTAAAAAGTATTGGTGGCGTTAACGGTAAATTTGACAGTCGACGGCGACCCTCCGCTCCCGTCCTCAGGATAAAGCTGTACGGTGTGATAGGTATAGATATCATTATCTGATAATTTTAATTTCACATTGCAATAACCCGTGCTTGCACTTCCGTACGCAGTAATGGTTACGGTGTACTCTCCGCCGTTTAATTGGTAGCTTCCGTCTCCCACTTCAACAGGATGACTGCCTGTCTCATTTTGCTGAAATTTGAATCTTGGTGAAAAAGACGCGGTAGTGATATTGTTTGAAATGCTTGTAACGCTACTTGAAAACCAAGCCCATGTAAGGCTTGCAAGGCATACACCGCAAATCAAAATACCGGCTATAGAGGAAAGAATTATTCGCGATAAGGATTTATCCGATACCTTATCATTGTTTTGCATATAGAATAGTTTTTTTATCAATTTTTTTATTGCAGTCAAAACAATTCCTCCTTAAAAATTTATATGCTTTCGGCTATCAAAAGGCATAAGGCGCGCTTATGCCCTTTGATTGCCCCCTCCCCCGCAGGGGGGGGAGAGACAAAGAAACTCCGATTATTATTTAGCCGTTACTGTCCAAGTAGAACCGCTATGAGTTACGTCATAGTTTGCAGTATCAACATATGCCGAAGGATCAGCATTGAAGGTACCGCCGGTGATGGTCAGATAATCGCCGGCATTGCCGGAAGAAACCTGAATCAAGCTTCCGCCCTCACCCACGTTGAAGGTACCGTCGTTGACGATGATCTTCTGGATGTGATTGGTGCCCACGTTCACATAGAAGAGGCACTTATCGGCGTTAAAGGTGCCGCCGTTGATGGTGGTGATGGAGGGTACATTGGGAATGTAGGGTTCGACTTGAACGCATGCACCGTAACGCTCGCCGTCATGATACGCATTGAATTCGCCGTCGTTGATGATCACTTTGCCGGAGAGGTTGACAATAACGCTGGCAGCGCCCTGTCCGTCAAAGGTACCGCCGTTGATCATTACGTTCACAGCTTCGAGATCAAAAGTCTGGCAGAAGATCACGGCATTGTCGTTGGTATACTTGCCGCTCTCGATGGTGACGGTGGTATGGGTCGCTATGATAGCCGCAGCCTGCCCATTGCCGTTTTCTATCCCGTAGATTTTACTGTAGATGCTGTATTCGCCGTTGTTATTGGGGTCGCTCAGCACGAGATTGTTGGGGGAATCGAAGATGTTGCCGCTGCTTATAATAGAGCCCCTCAGGGTGTTGCCGTTGAAGTTGATGGAAGCGTCCTTCCCTATATGCAGATAGGGGTCGTCAACGGTGACATCGCTTTCCAAGACGATGTTGCCGATTCCCTGAGCCAGCGCGTCTTTGATATCGGAAACGCTGCTTACCCGGACAAGAGACTCCGCATTTGCATCATAAAGATACTCCGCATTTGCATCATAATCATTGCCGAAGCTGTCGCTCTCAACAGTATCCTGCGTGGCAACAACGGTGATACCGATACCGTCGATGGACTTGCCCTGATACTCGTTGCCGGCGGATTCTACCATGTGACCGCTGATGGTCAGGGTAGCAGCATCGTTAGCGGCCAGAGATACTTCCTGATCAACAGCATAGGTCTGTCCATTATTGGTGATCGTCCACTCGATGGCGTTGTTCAGCTCGGCGTCGCCCCGGATGCCGGTGATGACGATCTTGTACTTGAGCGCAAGGTTGCCTGCGTTCTTGATCACGATAGGCTGAAGTTTGTATGTACAGCCGGGTTCCCAAAGGATCTCATCCTGTGTTCTGCCGTCTGCGGCTACCCATCCGAGCGTCTGACCCTCAAGGGAATTGCCCTCTTCGTCAAGCAGCTGGATATCAAGCGTACCTGCCTGAATCTTGTTTACCGCAGTGCTTGCGGTGTCTGTGAACCACGCAAATGTCGTTCCGATCAGCATAGTGATGCAAACAAATATGGCTACAACGGATGTGAACAATGCGCGTCTCGTCATTTTTGAGTTATTCATCGTTTGTCCTCTTAAAAAATTAGTTTGTTTTGAAATAGCTCATATGTAATCGGCTTTTCGCCGTATACAACAAATGATAGCGCTCGGGCTATCAAAAGGCACAAGGCGCGCTTATGCCCTTTGATTGCCCCCTCCCCGCAGGGGGGGAGGGAAAGACATAGAATGTTAAAAGTATAACTTTATTACGCTACCGTAACAGTAACACCGTTTACAATCAATGTTACATTGCTGTTCCAACCGCTTCTATCAAGCAGAAGAGAAATAACATTATCTGCTGTTATTGCTGTGCCGTTCTTGGTGCAGTTAGTTAACGTTATGGTATATGCATCTGATCCACCTGCATTGAGCTGATAGCTTGCAGAGGTAAACTCGCAGTTGGTCAGCACGGTATTAGAATAGGGGCGGAGATACGCATACGTGTTCAGCCCGAATTTGCAGTTCTCGAAAGTCACAAGCTGAATTCCGCTGGTGTAAGAAGTCCAGCCGTTGAGCGTGGAATCCTTAATAGTAAGTGTCGCACCGGGTGCGGTTGAATCAATGTTAAAGGTATATCCGGAAATATCAAGAACGCAGTTTTCGATCACACTGTTGCCGGATAATCTCCAGAACTGTATACCGCGGAAAGCGTTGGTGATCTTAGTGTCTTTAATTACCGTTCCGCTATTAGCGTCCCCTGTGGATACGGCAATCGCAATTTTACCCGCTTCACCCGTATAGTTGACGTTTTCGATAGTGGTGTTGTTACCGCTGATGTTCATAGAACCGGAAGTTCCGCTTGCACCGCTGCCCTGAACGGTAAGATTTTTGATAGTCACATTATCAGAGGTTATTTTACTGTTATCGGATTGCAGCACACTGCTTGTTTTGCTGTCACCGGAAATGGTCGCACCGGCACTGATAGCGGTAGAATTGTTGATTGTGGCTGTCGAACCGGAAGTAATAGCGGTATTTGAGGTTACGGATGTGAGAGGAGTATCATCTACAGCCTTGAGAGAGCCCAGTCTTGCATACGCTTCAGCGGCTGTGATCGTTCTTGCCGAAGAGGCACCGCATACATAGATATCCGCATCGGTATCGGTGTAGATATTGTTGCCGCCGAAGTCAATACCGGCAAGATCGATATAGTCGATATCAATCAATGCTTCGTTAATATAAGTAGACGCTCCGAAGAAGTTATTTGTCATCGTAATCTTAACGTCAGCATTGGATCCATACGCTGCTTCAATATGAATGAAACGTGTTTTATTTCCTGCCTGTGCGGGTGTGTTCAGCTCAAACGTACAATTGTTGATAACGATCTCGGCACCTGCGACAGGTGTAATCTGAATGCAATCCCACTGGGCACCGGAGAAAGTACAGCCGTCTAATACCAGCTTTCCTGTGAGACCGGATGCATAAAGATTAGAAGCCTGATTGTTGGTGTTTGTAGGCGCCGCGAAATTAACATTCTTAAATGTTACATTTGCATCGGCAGCAACGTTGACCGGTTTATTGCTGATTACAGTATGACCGTTTCCGTAAATAGAAATATCATTGGTGATATCTAACTGACTGTCGAGCACAATGTTGGAAGTAAGTAATACATCCTGTCCGGCTGCGATTGCGGAGCTGAATTCTGCGGCAGTAGCAACAGCGGTACCGTATTCTGCTCCCGCATCATAAGTCTTGCCGTTGCTGTCATGCTCAACAGTGGCCTGCGTAGCCACTACTGTGATACCGATACCCTCGATGGACTTGCCCTGATACTCGTTGCCGGCGGATTCTTTCATGTGACCGCTGATGGTCAGAGTGTCGGAAGCGCCTGCGGCAAGGGGATGATCGGCGCCCAAATTCGCATCGTTGATCGTCCATTCAATCGCCTCATTCAGCTTTGCATCGCCCCGGATGCCGGTGATGACGATCTTGTACTTGAGCGCAAGGTTGCCTGCGTTCTTGATCACGATAGGCTGAAGTTTGTATGTACA